>JAYODB010000001.1:63255-65712 GCA_038106075.1 Cellulomonadaceae bacterium
CCCCTGTTCCTTGGCGTAGGCCTCGACTAAGGCGAGCAGCTTCTCGTCGCGGCCAGTGAGCGCGAGGTAGTCGAGGGTGACCTGATCGATGGGGAACATCGCAGCGGTGGAGCCGAACTCGGGGCTCATGTTTCCAATGGTGGCTCGGTTAGCGAGCGGCACCTCGGCAACGCCTGCACCGTAGAACTCGACGAACTTGCCGACGACACCGTGCTCGCGCAGCTTCTGAGTGATGGTCAACACCACGTCGGTCGCCGTCACTCCCATCGGAATCGAGCCGGTCAGTTTGAAGCCAACGACTCGGGGAATCAGCATCGACACAGGCTGGCCCAACATCGCTGCCTCGGCTTCAATACCGCCCACACCCCAACCGAGGACGCCGAGGCCGTTGACCATGGTGGTGTGTGAGTCGGTTCCGACACAGGTGTCAGGGAAGGCCTGCACGACGCCGTCTACCTCGCGGGTGTACACCACTTTGGCGAGATGTTCGATGTTGACCTGGTGGACGATTCCGGTCCCCGGGGGAACCACCTTGAAGTTGTCGAAGGCGTTTTGGCCCCAGCGCAGGAACTGGTAGCGCTCCCCGTTTCGCTCGTACTCAATTTCGACGTTGCGCTCGAAAGCGTTCTCGTGCCCGAACAAATCAGCAATGACAGAGTGGTCGATGACCAATTCGGCCGGTGAAAGCGGATTGACCTTCTGGGGGTCTCCTCCGAGATCGACAATGGCCTCGCGCATGGTGGCGAGGTCGACGATGCAGGGCACGCCGGTGAAGTCTTGGAGGACGACGCGTGCGGGGGTGTATTGGATTTCGGTATCCGGCTCTGCGCTGGGGTCCCAGTTTCCCAGTGCGCGAATCTGAGCTTCGGTGACGTTCTTGCCGTCTTCGGTGCGCAACAGGTTTTCGAGCAGTACTTTCAGCGAGAAGGGAAGCTTCTGCGACCCGGGAACCGCGTCGATGCGGAAAATCTCGTGACTGACTCCCCCGACCTCCAGGGTGTCGCGGGCTCCGAGGCTGTTGAGACTGGGCATGGAAACGTCCTCCAAATTATCTTGACGTGAAGCTAAATTCTATCAGCTGGTGACGAAGCGTTGCCCCGATAGACACTGCGCAAGAGCAGCCAGGTGAGCCACAGAGTCGCGCCATACAAAGGCACTCCCATCAGAAGCCGAGCCGAGGCGAGAGCCTGAACCGAACCCTCCCCCGCGAGATACAGCGGGACCTGCACCGCGAGGCGAAGACCGAACATTCCCACCCACAGCAAGGTCGCCACCACCGCCATCGTGAATTTGGCGCGGTCACTTCGCCAATCACGGTCTCCGGTGAGGAAACCGGCGATGACGCCAATGAGTGGCCGGCCCACAATCAGCGACAGCAACAGAACTGTGAGACTCAGGCCGTTTACCCAGAGGCCGAGAACAAAGTTGTTTTCGGGGCGTCCCGACAAGATGGCCACGGCGGCTGAAGCCGCAATCCCGAGGAACCCGACGAGGGCTGGTTGAATCGGGCTTCGCTGAATCAGCCTGGTGAGAATGAAGCCGATTGAGACGACGACGGGGGCTCCCACGCTCCAGAGCAGCGACTGGGTGAGCGAATACACCGTCAAGAACGCCAGACCCGGCAGGAGAGACTCCACCAGCCCTCGTGGCCCACCCAGGGCACCCCAAATATCGGCCGCCGTGGGCGTGGAGCCCGGGGTGACGGCCGCGAATGCAGACTGTTCCAGGCTTCGCTTCAGACCGTCAGTTGGCGAGGAGTCGCCGTTTGAGCCGCTCACGCGCTTGTTGGCACTTCCTCAGCGTTACCGCTTTGAGGAACCTTGAGCGGAAGTAATTCGCGCGGAGGCATCGGAGTGTCACCGCGGACCACGACAATGCTTCGAAAAATCGCGTGGATCGCTTCGGCTGCTTTCGGGTCGATCGCTGCGGGGCCACCGATTACTCCGCGGAGAAACCATCGGGGACCGTCGACGCCGACAAACCGGACCGTGCGCTTGGAGTAGCCCTGGCCACTTTGGACGGGGACATTCGCGAGAAGCTCGGGGCCAAAAACGCCGTCTTGCGCGGTGACCTCACCGCCCTGCTTGGTTACCTGGGCTGAAATCTGATCTCTAATGCCCAGCCACAACCCCGACGACCGAGGTGCGGCGAACGGCTGGATTTGGATGGTGGAACCTTCGAACTCGAGAGTCACCGCAACCACACGCGAGGCGCCTTTTTCCACTTCCAGGCGCATTTGCAGTCCCCGGCGGGGTTCAATTCTGAGCGCGCCCAGGTCGATTGCCGGCTTGACGCTACCGCTCTCGCTACTGTCGAACGGTCCCCACTCCGCCCTATTCGCGGGAGCCGACTTGGGGTATTCGAAATCGTCTGCCGCGAAACCGCTGCTGATATCGGTCACTGAGCGCCCTCCTCTGAGCGAATACCGGTCGAACCGAAACCATCACGGCCCCGAGT
>JAYODB010000001.1:65812-70312 GCA_038106075.1 Cellulomonadaceae bacterium
TGCGCATAGCGCGGCGGTGCTCCCGTGACGAGGACCGCCACCTGATCGACTGGCTTCATGCTCCCAGGCTATACGTGGTGCAATAGCTGTGTGCCTGCGTATTCCGAGCGACTCTCCCCCGCCTGGTGGCTGATCCTCGCCGTCTCCCTCGTTGTCCCCACGAGCGTGCTGATCTTCTTGCCGCTGAGCCTGGTGGTCGGGGTGCTCACCGGTGTGGTGCTGTGGGTCGGCATGATTGCGTTCCTGTGGTGGTCAAGCCCCACGGTCTCACTGAGCAATTCGGGTTTCCGGGCAGGTCGGGCCTGGGTCGAATGGGAACACGTTCGCGACATCGTCTCCGTGGATGCGGGTTCGGCGCGGGCTGAAAAAGGTGTCAACCTCGACGCGCGCGCCTGGTTGGTGCTGCGGCCGTGGATTACCCCCGCGGTGAAGGTCATCATCAACGACCCGGCAGACCCCACGCCCTACTGGTTGGTGTCAACGAGGCGACCCGACGAGGTCGTGTCGACGTGGAAGAGGGTGTCTGGTTCCTAGCCCGCGCATTCAGCGCAGACCGGCCCCAATTTGCTGTCGTGGTGACGCTGAGAACGGTGCTTTACGATGAAGCACTCCACGCAGGTGAATTCATCAGCCTGCGGCGGTAACACCACAACGTCGAGTTCGACGTTGGCAAGGTCCTGACCGGAGAGCTCGACACTCCCAGGGTTATCCGCGTCGTCGGCGTCGACCTGCCCCGAAAGCTTGTCAGGAACTCGCTCCTGCAACGCTTGCAGCGACTCGGTGTCGTCGTCAGTCTTTCTTGGCGCGTCGTAGTCAGTGGCCATGTCTGGTGACTTCCCTGCCCTTCGATTCGTCCTGTTTTTAGTCCCCAGACGCTGTGTCTGATGACCCCTAGAGTTTCCCCGGAATTATCCCCATAACCACCCACAACACGCGAGAAGCGGGGAATATTTTCGTTTTTCGCCACGCCCCAACAACACCCGCAGGCTTGTCAGGGCCGTGCCATTCTAGTGGGGAGATTTCTGGGAGGCGCAATGCACACACTCACCGTGGTTGGGGTTGAAGACGACTTCCTGATTGTCGTGTCGGACTCCGGTGAGCGTTTCCGAATCCCGATGACATCGCCACTCATCGACGCCGTCAAAAAGGCGACCAATGCGAAACCAAGCAGCGCAAAGCGGGTGTCACCGCGCGATATCCAAGCTCATTTTCGCCGTGGCCTGAGCGCTCAACAAGTCGCCGATTTGACGGGCGAAACTGTGGACTACGTGGCCCTCTTTGAGTCGCCCGTGGTCGCAGAGCGCGAATTTATTGTGGAACAGGCTCAACTCATTGCGTTTGGCAAAGCCACGGGTGAGCGGGACGGTTCAGGCACCTTCGGCCACGCCGTATCGGCCCGCCTAGGAGAGCTCGGTGCGACCGAACCGACCTGGTCGGCGTGGAAAGAAGAAACCGGCTGGATGGTCGAAGTGGTCTTCCACGAAAACGACGTCGAACATCGGGCGCTGTGGTCGTTTGAGCCGAGAAAACATATCCTCATTCCCCACAACGACGACGCGACAGTGCTCAGCCAAGAACAGCCGATTCAGGGGCCGCTGATTCCCAAACTGCGCCCCGTGACGGCCACGGAAGAACACCCCACGGGTGATCGCTTTGACACCGAAATTTTTGAGGACATGCCGCTTCACGAAACCGGGCCACTGCTTGAACCCGTTCCCTACGGGCGCACGACCGGAAGGATCCCCGAGCAGCCAACCGATGAGTCAAATAACACCGCCGATTTGCTCGAAGCCCTCCGGCGGCGGCGCGGTGAACGCGAACCCGCCCCCGAATACGAGGAAGACTCTCGCAATGCTCACCCCTCGACGGGGAGTATCCGCATTGTTCCCGAGGAAAGCCAAGGGGCGTCCGTTCACCACCTGAACTTCAGCGATCAAGATTCAGACGAATCCCTCGACGAGGAAGTGCCCGACCAGCCCGTGCCGCCAAAGCCCAGCAGCCGAAAAGATCGGCCCGAAATGCCGAGCTGGGACGACATCGTCTTCGGCACAAAATCGGACGACGACCCGGCCTAAGCCAACTTCCCAAAGGGAATCGACGGCACCGAGGTTTCGGTGTCGGTCCACGAACCGTGTTGGCCGATCATCCTCGCGGAGTTTTCGCTCGCCGTCAGCGCGTCATAGAGGGCGTGCGCGCCCTCCGAGAACACCACCACATCACCAATTCGACCCTCATGGCTCGCATTCACCGAGCCGAACAGTCCGCGAGAAACAATCTGTGCTCTAGTCAACACGGTGGCCTTCTCCCCCAGCCACTCCTGGCTCTCCCGGGCGAAGACCTCAGAGTCGGCGTCAGCGCGCAAGTAGAGCTGGACGAGACGCGGTTCACCGGCCCACACCTCAATCTGGTTTCGCAGGGGATGTTCGGCCTCCCACCACACCTGATCCTCAGGGAAGACATCGACCATTCCGTGGTCAGCGGTGAGCACTACCGCCTCACCCGGAGTGAGTAGGTCATGCAGCGCGCGGGCAAACTGGTCGACCACTTCGAGGGCATCAATCCAATTGTCGTGCCCCACTCCGAGTTGGTGCCCAATCCGATCGAGCGCGGGCCAATAGAGATAGGCCACCGCGTCTTCGTAGGAGTCGAAAAACTCCCGCACCAACTCGAGATGGCTATCGAGATTTGATGAGCCGTGAAACTCGGCGCCTCGAAGTATCGAGCGGGAAAAGTCCGTGCCAGAAAACCGAGACTCTCCCACCGCAATCGAGGGAATCGAATGCGCGGCTGCCTGCTCGAAAATCGTCGGCATCGGTTGCCACAACTCTGGCTCGACGCCATCGGGGAAAGCTTTTAGATGGTTGACCACGGATCGGGTGCGCGGGTCACGAACTTGATAGCCCAACAGGCCGTGTTCTCCAGGAGTGGCGCCGGTGGTGATTGACGCGAGAGCTGACGCTGTCGTGGAGGGCAGACCTGAGTCGATGACGGCGCCGTGCTCTCGGAGTCGTGAGGAGAGAAAACGCGCGTGACCCGAGCGCGACACCACCAGGTCAGAGCCGAGACCATCAACCACCACCACACCGACGCGGTGCAACCGCGCCTGGTCAGGGTGGGGCGACACGACTCGCTGATAGAGGCCGCTCAGAGTGTCGGCAAGCCGCCCAGACACAGGTGGCTTCGCCGGTAACATGGTCGCCATCCTATGACTCCCCCACCTTCACCTCGGGCGTCTTCCCCCGCCAGTAGTCCTGGGGAAGGACGCATCGTCGACGTCGACCTCACCGACGAGATGTCGGATTCGTTTCTCGAATACGCCTACTCCGTCATCTATCAGCGCGCCCTTCCCGACGCCCGGGATGGCCTCAAGCCTGTCCAGCGGCGCATCCTCTACCAAATGGCAGAGATGGGACTCGTGCCGGAAAAAGGCCACGTCAAGTCAGCCCGCGTCGTGGGCGAGGTGATGGGCAAACTCCATCCACACGGTGACTCGGCAATTTACGACGCGCTCGTGCGCCTCGCCCAAGACTTCACTCTCCGAGTCCCGATGGTGGATGGCCACGGGAACTTCGGATCTCTCGACGATGGCCCCGCGGCCTCCCGCTACACCGAAGCAAAATTGCGACCCGAAGCAATCGCCATGGTCGCTGACTTGGACGAAGACGTCGTCGATTTTGTCCCCAACTACGACAACCAGCTCACGCAACCCGACGTGTTGCCTGCGGCCATCCCCTACCTGTTGGTGAATGGCGCCTCGGGAATCGCCGTGGGCATGGCCACGAACATGGCGCCGCACAACCTCTCCGAGGTGAGTGCCGCGGCCCGTCACCTCATTGACAATCCAGAAGCGCCCCTCAAGGACCTGATGAAGTTTGTGCCCGGCCCTGATTTGCCAGGTGGCGGCATCATCATCGGACGCGATGGCATCAAAGATGCCTACGCCAGCGGTCGTGGGAGTTTCCGAACCCGAGCCCGTGTCAGCGTGGAGCCGGTGGGCCCGCGCAGCACGGGATTGGTGGTCACCGAACTTCCTTACCTGGTCGGCCCCGAGCGGGTGATTGAGAAGATCAAAGAGGGGGTCTTGGCAAAGAAGATCCAAGGCATCAGCGATGTGAATGACCTCACCGACCGAAAACACGGCCTCCGGCTCGTAATTACGGTCAAGTCAGGCTTTGACCCACAACTCGTTCTCCAACAGCTCTACCGCCTCACCCCGCTCGAAGAGAGCTTCTCCATCAACAACGTTGCCCTGGTCGGCGGTCAACCCAAGACTTTGGGCCTTCGGGAGCTGCTCCAGGTCTTTGTCGACCACCGCATCGAGGTAACCGAGCGGCGAAGCCGCTATCGCCTGGGCAAGAGGCAGGATCGCCTCCACCTCGTCGAGGGTCTCCTCATTGCCATTGTCGACATCGACGAGGTGATCCAGGTCATTCGCGGAAGTGACGACGGGGCCGCGGCAAAGAAGCAACTGTGTGCCGTGTTCGACCTCTCCGAACTGCA
>JAYODB010000001.1:70412-80033 GCA_038106075.1 Cellulomonadaceae bacterium
TCAAACGGCGAGATTGTCCGAATCGAAGCAGGTGAGTTCCCGGTAGTGGACCCGGCAAAACCCGTGTTCAAGGACGGGGTTGCGCTGCAAGATTTCCTCGGGGTCGACAAGAAGACCGACATCCTTGGGCTCTTCCCACTGGGCGACACAGCGCCCACCATCGCGGTCGGCACAAGCCAGGGTGTGGTGAAACGAGTCAACCTCTCGACCATCCCCGAGCGCCCGCACGTGGAAATTATTTCGTTGAAAGAGGGCGACCGGGTTGTTGGGGTGGCTTCGGCAGAGGACTCGTCCTGGTTGTGCTTCATCACCGACGACGCCCAGCTGCTGCGCTTCCCCGCAGACCAGGTCCGGCCACAGGGCCCCGCTGCGGGGGGAATGGCGGGGGTGAGCCTCTCCCAGAACTGCCGAGTGATTGCTTTCGCTTCTGCCGAGGAATCGGATTCTGTGGTGACGACATCCTCATCGAGCCAGACGCTGAAGGGTGTCGGTGGGCAGAGGGTGAAAGTGACCCCCCTCTCTGAGTTTCCCGCGAAGGGGCGTTCGACAAAGGGCGTTCGAGCCCACTCGTTCCTCAAAGGTGAAGACTGCCTAGTCATCGCCGCCGTCGCGACCAACGCGCGAGCGATCAGCGCCGGAGGTAAAGCCATCGACCTGCCAAGCGAGCCCGCCAAGCGTGACGCGTCTGGCACAGTGGCATCGGCGACCATCGGTCACATCGGCGAAGCGCTGCGACCGGCAAAGGACTAGTCGTGACGATCGCCGTGAACTTCACCGACCCCGAGTTCGTCGCTGACCCCTATCCCGGCTTGGCCGAACTGCGCCGATACGGCACACCGGTGTGGAGCGATGAGCTCGGCATGTTCCTCGCGGCGACTCACCGCGACGCCAACGAGGTACTGCGAAACCGCAATTTGGGCCGCATTTTCTCCCCCAAAGCCCCCGCCGACGAGTGGGACACCTTCAACTATCTCCACGCCGACTCGATCTTGGACTCGGAGCCCCCGAAACACACGAGGTTACGCTCGCTCATCACCAAAGCCTTTAACCCCCGTCGCATCGAACAGCTGCGTCCGACGGTGGCGCAGATAGTCAATCGGCTGCTCGACGAGATGGAAACTCAGTTCGAACAGGGGTCAGCTGACCTGATTGAGCATTTCGCGGAACCCCTACCGGTGAAGGTCATTGCGTCGCTCTTGGGGTTCCCGGAAGAAGACGAATATCTCTTGCGGCCGTGGTCGCAGGCCATCGTGAAGATGTATGAGGTGGCTCCCGATGAAACCACCAAAGCTGAGGCGAGGAAAGCGGCCGACGAATTTGCCGCCTATGTCGAAGGGCTCATGCTGGAGCGCAAGACTCAGCCCGGCGATGACCTCATCTCCGAGTTAGCCGCTGTTGAAGACGGTGGCGACCGACTGAGCGCTCGGGAACTGATCGCGACCTGCGTGCTGTTGCTCAACGCCGGGCACGAGGCGAGCGTGAACGGGTTTGGAAACGGCATGGTGCAAATGATGCGCAGACCCGACCAGCACGACCTGCTTCGAGCGGACCCGGAGGGACTCGCGGCCACAGCAGTTGAAGAATTCGTCCGCTTTGACGCGCCGCTTCACCTCTTCGAGCGCACCGCGACGGCACAGACCGACGTCGGCGGAGTCACCATCGAAGAGGGTCAGAAGATCGCGGCTCTGCTGGGTTCGGCGAACCGAGACGAAAGCGTCTTTGAGCGCGCCGACGAGATGGATCTCATCCGTGACCCCAACCCCCATATCGGCTTTGGGGCAGGTATTCACTTCTGCATTGGTGCTCCGCTGGCGAGGATGGAAATGCAGACCGCCCTCCCGCTGGTGATGACGCGTTTTCCCACAATGGAGCTCGATGGGGAGCCCGAATCACGTGGCACATTCGTGCTACGCGGGTTTGCCCGGGTTCCGGTGACGCGAACCTAGACGTCGATTCGGACGCGCTCGAGCCCGGGGCCCTCTTGGATGAACTCCCGGCGCGGCCCGACCTCGTTTCCCATTAGTAATTCGAAGACGTTCGTCGCCTCTTCGGCGTCAGACATCTTCACCCGTCGAAGCATGCGGTTAGCGGGTGACATGGTGGTTTCTTCGAGCTGCTCAGCATCCATCTCACCCAGTCCCTTATAGCGTTGAATGGGCTGCTGATACGACTTACCCGACTTTTCCAGGTCGGCGAGGACTCCGCGCAATTCCGCTTCAGAGTAGGTGTAAACGACCTCATTGGGCGCGGAACCCTTATTGACGACCACCACCCGATGCAGCGGCGGAACCGCGGCGAAAACTCTCCCCTGCTCAATCAGCGGTCGCATGTATCGGAAGAAGAGGGTCAGTAAGAGAGTGCGGATGTGGGCGCCGTCGACATCTGCGTCGCTCATGATGATGACTTTGCCGTAGCGGGCCTGTTCGACGTCGAACGTTCGTCCCGAGCCCGCGCCAATGACCTGAATAATCGCGGCACACTCCTGGTTATTGAGCATGTCCTGCAACGACGCTTTCTGGGTGTTGAGGATTTTCCCCCTAATGGGCAAAAGCGCCTGGTGTTCCGAGTCCCTCGCAAGCTTCGCCGTGCCCAACGCCGAGTCTCCCTCGACGATAAAGAGTTCGGTGTCGTCGACTCCCTTTGATCGACAGTCCACGAGTTTGGTGGGCAGCGTCGAGTTCTCGAGCGCATTTTTCCGACGCTGGGTTTCCTTCAACTGCCGGGCCGAGAGTCGGGTCTTCATTTCCGCAACGACTTTTTCGAGCAGCACGGCCGATTGCGCTTTGTCGTCGCGCTTACCCGACGACAGCTTCGCTTTGAGTCCGTCGGCGACGACGTTTTGCACAATCGCCTTTGCGGCCGGAGTTCCCAGCACCTCTTTGGTTTGCCCCTCGAACTGGGGTTCAGGCAGCCGCACCGCCACTACCGCCGTCAAACCGGCGACGACATCGTCTTTGTCGAGCTTGTCGTTTCCGACTTTCAAACGCCGGGCGTTCTTTTCGACCTCGGCGCGAATGGCCTTCATCAAACCGAGCTCAAAACCGCTGAGGTGGCTTCCACCCTTGGGGGTTTGAATGACGTTGACGAAGCTCTTGACGACCGTGTCATAGCCGGTGCCCCATTGGACCACCACATCGACGTCGAGCTGGCGCTCCACCTCGGTGGGCTCGAGGTGGCCATTTTCTTGCAGGACCGGGACTGTCTCGGTGAATGTGGCGCTGCCCGTCAACTGCCACGGACCAACCACGACGGGGTCGGGTGAGAGGAACTGCACAAATTCGAGCGCTCCGCCAGCGAAACGGAAAGATTCGGTTCTCTTAGAACTCTCTCGCTCATCGGTGATGTCGAGCGAGAGCCCGGGCACGAGGAAAGCCGTTTGGCGGGCACGGTCAATCAGGTCGTCGACGGAGAAGTGGGTGTCTTTGCCGAACACTCCGGGGTCAGGCCAGAACCGCACGCGGGTGCCGGTCTTTTTCTTCGCCACCGTCCCCTTCTTCGCCAGTTGGCTGTCGTCAACAAACGGCTCAAAGGCGTCATCAGGCGACGGGTTTTTCGAGGAGGCAAAAACTCCGGGCTCACCACGTCGAAACGACATCGCCCAGGTGGCCCCGTCGCGATCGACTTCGACGTCGACCCGAGAGGAGAGAGCGTTGACCACGGAGGCGCCCACACCGTGCAGACCACCGCTCGACTGATAACTGGAGCCGCCAAATTTTCCACCGGCGTGCAACTTGGTAAAAACCAGTTCGACTCCGCTCAAGCCCGACTTGGGTTCGATGTCGACGGGAATTCCGCGCCCGTGGTCTTCCACTTCGACCGAGCCATCGGGGTGGATGGTGACGGTGATCTGGTCACCGTGACCACCGATGGCTTCGTCGACAGAGTTGTCGATGATTTCCCACAGGCAGTGCATCAGACCGCGGGCATCGGTTGAACCGATATACATTCCAGGGCGCTTACGGACCGCCTCGAGACCCTCGAGAACCGAGAGGTGCCGGGCCGAATAGTCCGTCGCAGCCGCCACGGGCACCGCCTTTCTCTTCGAGAACCCCACCCTCAACCGGGGACTCATTGAGCATACGCAGGCGGGGTGAGGAAACCCCGCTTAGACGTGGGAGTGTGCGAAAACTACGCCGGGGGCGAAACAGGGAGCGATATACCGCGAAAGCACAGAGAGGCATGATGGAATGGGGACACCAAAAGAAAGGACGCAGGATGACCACTGCAGCCCCCACCATCGACAGCACCGTCGAGTCTCAACCCCTCGGTTTCGGTGACCACTGCGACAGCTGCGGAGCTCAGGCCTACGTCCGTGTCACTCTTCCCTCGGGCGAACTTCTTTTCTGCGCCCACCACGCTGAAAAGCACAAAGACAGCTTGATCGACACCGCGCTGGGCTGGCACGACGAAACCCACCGCCTGCGCGATGAGCCTGCCGCCTAACCACGGCCTCCGCTGGGTCGAACTCTCCCGAGCAGCCCTCACCGAGGCTCTCACGAGAGCTGCTGCCACCGCGTCGTCGATCGACGCTCGAGTCGACGGCTATGGTTTCGGAATCGACCTCGTTCGCGAGATTGCCAAGCCACTGGGACTTTCGCTCGACGGTGAATCACAGGAGTGGGCTACTGACGCTTTGAACAGCGGTGGCCAGCGTGTGTGCGCCCAGGTCATCAACGTCAAGCAGGTTCCAGCCGGTGAAGAGGTCTCCTACGGCGGCCACTTTCGCACGCAACGCGACACCACCCTCGCGCTCATCTCGATTGGCTTTGCGGATGGGGTTCCCCGACTAGACCCGGTGGGTGGAAACGTAGAGCTGGGCGGAACCATCCTCCCTATTGCCGGCCGCATCGCGATGGACCAACTCATTGTCGACGCGACCGAGAGTGACGTCTCCGTCGGAGATGTGGCCACCATCTGGGGCGGGGCAGTTTCCGTTGAGCAGTGGTCGGAATGGTCGTCTCGGCCCACCATCGAAATCACCAGCCTGTTAGCACCGCGAGTGGCGCGGGTGGTGGTCGAATGACGAGCTCCACCCCCCGAATCACCATCAACGGCTCCGCGCTCAAGGCCAACCTGCGGCACGCCAAGAAGGCGTTTGCCGAAAACGGGTCGCTGATGATGGCGGTCAAATCCAACGCCTATGGACACGGAGAAGAGCTGATTGTTCCTCTCGCGATTGAGAGCGGCGTCGAGGAACTCGCCGTATTGGACATCCCGACGGCGCTTCGAATTCGCCCCCTTGCCCCGCACACCCCCTTGTTCGCGTGGCTGCTCTCCCCCACCGACGACTACGCCGCAGCGGCGGCAGCGAGGGTTGAATTAGGGGTGTCGACCCTGTGGCAACTCGACGCCATCGAGCGGGCCCAACCGGGCGAACCGGTCGAAGTGCACCTCAAGATTGACACCGGCCTCCACCGCAACGGCGCCTCCGAAGAACAGTGGCCCGAGTTGGTTGCCCGCGCAGCGGCACTCGAGAGCAACGGCGTGATCAGAGTCCGAGCGGTGTGGTCACACCTGGCTGACACCTCCGTTGAGACGTCACGCAGTGCCCTCGAGAAACTGCAGAACGCCGTATCCGTGGCTGAGGCGGGTGGCCTGCAGCCAGAGATTACCCATCTGGCTGCCTCTCACGCCGCAGTAGAACTGCCAGAAGCTCGACTCGACCTCGTCCGGTTAGGCATTCTCGCCTACGGGGTGAGCCCGTTTGATGACCACACCGCCACCGATCTCGGGTTCGAGCCGGTACTCACCCTGTGGGCACCTGTCATCGCCCAAAGCGATGGTGTGCTCACCCTCGGTATTGGATTTGGACACGGCCTGATTCGTCCCCATCAAGACGCCAGTGTTGACGCGGGCGGCGCGAACTATCGACTGGTCGAGCTCGGGGCAGTGACATCGAGCTGGGCGCCCATCGACACCCCCGGCAGAGTCGACGTTGGGGACCAGGTCGCCGTCTTTGGTCGAGGGGCCAAGGCGAGTGCGGAGACGTGGGCAGAGTGGTGCGGAACAATCGGCGATGAAGTGCTCTCAAAGTTGGGCGCTGGTCTCGAGCGAAACCTCGTCGACTAGGCCCCGCCCAGTCGCGAGCGAATCCAGGCCCTCGCGGTTTCCGCCGCGGAGTCCACACGTGAGTGTGCCTCGGTGAGTTCGGGAAGTGGTATCCCTCGGCCGGCGAAGACGGACGCGATGATGTCGTCGGCGACGTGGGGATTGAGCGCCAAGAAGGGCCCTGATACTGCCGTTGCCCATAACCGCTCAGAGTGGACCCCTTCACCCTGCTCGCCGTTTCCTCCCTGCCAGGTGTCATTCGGCACGGGCAGGAAGCTCAACAGCGGTGCCGCGTCGGAGGTTTCACGAAGAGCGGCGTCGTTGAGGTAACCCGCGACCTCACGCCCCCGATAGTCAAGCCCTGACACCTCAGTTGATGCCCTGTTGGCTCTCAGGGCGGTGTGTACCTCGGTCAAACCGAGACCCGGTGTGCGAGGGGCCGTGGCGTCCAGAGCGACAGACTCGCCCAAGAGGTCACCACCCAGTCCCGCACCAAACCAGTGCGTTCCACTTTCTGCCCAGCCTCGAAGCGTGTCCCGCCACCTATCGAGCTCCGCACCCGCAGGGGTCACCATGGAGGACGTACCGTGTCCGATGACGACGAGGTCGGGAGCGTCTCCCAATTTGTCTCCGCGGTTCACGTCGGTCACCGTAACGTCCACCCCCCACCAGCGCATACGCGTGGCGAGCACCTCGGCGTTACCCAAAGACCCGTTGAGGTTCAAGGTGTCGGGCAAGAGTCGGACGAGGGTGATACTCACGAGCCGCCCTCCAAGTCCATGAGCCCCGCGATGCGGCGGATTTTCATCATCTGCTCATAGTTCACAATCGACGTCACCGGCTCGCGGCCCGAGTGCGCGGCGAGGGCGACCATCGCTTTCTTCGTGTCGGCGATGACCTCGCCAACCGATACACCGCGGTAGCCGAGGAATGTGGCCCACTGCCAGGCTTTGGAACCTGTCAACACGTCGACGTGGGTGATGGGACCCAAATCGAGGTCGAAGAGCCATGACGGGTCTGGGGTTCCCTCATCGACCGCAACCCACACTCTCTCGGGGGTCGAGGTGATGCCACGGAGGTTGACCTGCATGCTCGGCAGGTTCTTCTGCATCACCAGCTGGAATTCCCTACCGGAGAACGTCACGGTTTCCCCGCGTCCATAGACCGGCGGCATCTGACTCAGAGCCTCGGTGGCACGCTCCCAGCTAAACCGTTCAACCAAGAGCTCAGCCGCTGAGAGAGCCAATGTTGCGTCGACCGCGTAGTGCAGGCCTTCCCCGGGTAGCCCCACGCTGTGTGAAGCGCCGTGAGAGTCAGTAATGGACGCCCGTGCGGCGTCCACCGCTTCGAGGGTGAGTGTTGCCGTTTCATCACTGGAATACGGTTCGGCGAAAATATCTGCCGCGGCCAGTCCAAAAGGATGGGCCTGAATCACCGCGTCGGTCACGTCGACGGTTCGGAGCGACGCTCCTGGTCGCAGGGAGTGAGCGAGGGAAAGCAGGGCGGGTTCTCGCCGGTTCACCGTCAGCGTGGAGTGGGTTCTCTCCGCGACAACGCGAATCATCTCCCACACCCGTTCGGGCTCACCGAAACGATTCAACTGGTCGACCTGGAGGTTCGTGACGACGAGGTGATCAGGCTCCAGTTCAGAGGAAATGATGGGTCCGTAGGCCTCATCGACTTCGAGAACCGCGATATCAGCGTCAAGGCTCCCCGAGGAGCTCACGTCGGCCAAGACTGCGGAGGCGAGCCCCTGGGGAAGGTTTGACCCGGCAGGGTTCGTGAACACTTTCAGCCCGTGCGCTCTCAGAGCGGCAACGAGCATTCCCGTTGTCGTGGACTTCCCGTTCGAGCCGGTGACAAAGACGACGGTGCCAATGGCGCCAACGGTGTGATCGAGCAGTTTCGGATAGATGATGCGGGCGATCCGCCCCGGAATAGCCGAACCGCCTCCTCGGGCGCGGGCGAGAGACCGAACGAGCCGGCCGATGACGATCGCGAGGCGCAGGCGCACCCGGGCCTACTCGAGGTAGTCGCGCAGCGCCTGAGAGCGCGAGGGGTGACGCAACTTCGCCATCGTCTTTGACTCGATTTGGCGAATACGCTCGCGGGTCACCCCGAAGGTGTCGCCTATCTGGTCGAGAGTCTTAGGCAGACCGTCGCCGAGACCAAAGCGCATTCGAATTACTCCGGCCTCGCGCTCTGAGAGAGAGTCGAGCAGGCTCTCGAGCTGACGCTGGAGCATGGTGAAACCCACCGCGTCGGCGGGAACAACGGCTTCCGTGTCCTCGATGAGGTCACCGAATTCGCTGTCGCCATCCTCACCAAGCGGGGTGTGAAGCGAGATCGGTTCGCGGCCATACTTTTGGACCTCGACGACCTTTTCCGGGGTCATGTCGAGCTCGCGAGCGAGCTCTTCCGGGGTGGGTTCGCGGCCGAGATCCTGCAGCATTTGACGCTGGACTCTGGCGAGTTTGTTGATGACCTCGACCATGTGCACCGGAATTCGAATGGTGCGAGCCTGGTCAGCCATGGCGCGGGTGATGGCCTGACGAATCCACCAGGTGGCGTAGGTCGAGAACTTGAATCCCTTGGTGTAGTCGAACTTCTCTACCGCGCGAATCAGACCAAGGTTTCCCTCTTGGATCAGGTCGAGGAACTGCATACCGCGCCCGGTGTAGCGCTTGGCCAAGGACACCACGAGTCGTAGGTTTGCGCCAAGAAGGTGGTTTTTCGCTCTCTGGCCGTCCTTAGCAATTTCGTGCAATTCGCGGGCAAGCTTCGTCGTCTTCTGCGATTGGGTCATCGTGGAGAGCTTCTCTTCGGCGAAGAGTCCAGCCTCGATGCGCCAGGCGAGCTCCACTTCCTGTTCGGCGTTGAGCAGCGCGACCTTACCGATTTGCTTCAGGTAGTCCTTGACGGGGTCAGCGGTCGCGCCCGTAATCGTGGTGGACACGATGGGAACGTCATCGTCGTCGGTGCTCTTGAGCACGATGGCGCCAGCGGGAAGAGCTTCTCCCGCGGTTGACGCTCCGGCAAGGACCTGGGCGCCTAGGGCTTCAATCTGGCGACTATCGGTGACCTTGTCCCCGTCGTCATCTGCCTCATCGTCCTCTACGTCTTCAGAGCCGTCTGGCTCGTCAGCACCCTCGTCGTCCGAATCAATATCCTCGTCGGCCTCAACGACGGCGTCGAGATTGTCGTCTTCTTCGTCATCGCCACCTGCCGCAGCAGCCGACGCTGAATCTTTCTTCGCAGCGGGCTTCTTCGTTGCTGACGTTGTCGCAGCCTTCTTTGCGGGAGCAGCCTTCTTCGCAGCCGGCTTGGCCGCGGGCTTCTCAGCAGCCGATTTCTTCGCGGGAGCCTTCGCCGCGGGCTTTGTTGCAGGCTTGGCGGGCGTCGCCTTCTTAGCAGCGGGTTTCGCAGCCGGCTTAGCCGGCGCCTTTTTCGCGGGAGCCTTCGCCGCCGGCTTCTTCGCGGCGGGCTTAGCCGCAGGCTTTGCAGGTGCCTTCTTCGCCGCGGGCTTAGCCGCAGGCTTTGCAGGTGCCTTCTTCGCCGCGGGCTTAGCCGCAG
>JAYODB010000078.1:0-2725 GCA_038106075.1 Cellulomonadaceae bacterium
CGGGGACCGGCTCTATGGACAAGCCGGCTGAGGGTTCGCGTCAGGCCCGAGGGTTCGCCCTCTACGTCGGCTTAGATGACGCTCGGGCGGCCGAGTTAGGTGTGCCGCTCAAAGACCTCGTCGCCCACCTGAAGTCAGAAGTGCAGCGGTTGACGCCCGAAGCAGGAACTCACGCGACCATCGCCCTCGCTCCCGAGGGCACCATCGGTGACGACCTCGAAATTGTGCGGGTTGCGCTGCACGACCCGCACAAACTCCAATCAATGCGGAAAAAAGAGGAGCCCACGCCAATCGGAGTCACGATCGACATTTCACGCAAGAGAGTGGTCATTGGGAGTGATGTCTCGTCGCTGACCTATCGGGAGTTCGAACTTCTGCAGTTTCTCGTTCTGCGAGAGGGGCAGACCGTTCCCCGCGAAGCGATCATCGATCACCTGTGGGAGCCCGAGGACGACCAGGCTCCGAACCTCCGCACCATCGACGTTCACATCCGCCGAATGCGCCAAAAACTCGAGCCCTATTCGGAGATTGTGAGAACGGTGCGCGGTGCCGGCTACCGATTTGATCGCCACGCTGACGTGACGATTCTCTTCGGCCAGGCCCCCTCGCCCGACATGGTCTAGTCCCGACGGGACTTCAACTTTTTGTCACGAAATGGTAACTAGACGCCGTTACCGTTTCGTTATATATTGAGGTCAGCGTCAGTTGTTTGCTGTGACAGCTCTCGTGAATGTGATTGCAATAACACTCTTGGTGCAAGGGAAAGAGGACCGGCCGCTCGCCTCGGCGGCCGGTCCTTATCTTTGTTCAGACTCCGCGCAGTCACCGCACCTACGCTGTGTGCGTGAGCTCACCCACCCTCGTTTGGTTCCGAGACGACCTACGCATCGGCGACAACCCGGCACTGAGCTGGGCGATCGACCGCGGAGGCCCCGTCCTCGCGCTCTATCTCCTCGATGAGGACTCGCCGGAAATCCGCCCCCTGGGGTCTGCGAGCAAATGGTGGCTGCACCACTCCCTTCTCTCTCTTGCTTCCTCACTCTCGTCAATCGGGGTCTCACTCGTATTGCGCCGAGGCGCCGCGCGCGAGGTGGTTCCCCAGCTTATGAGCGAAATCGGCGCCGGCGCCGTGTCGTGGAACCGCCGCTACGGCGCCTCCCGCGTGATCGACCAGGAACTCAAGACCTCGCTTCGAGACAAAGGGCTCGACGTTGAGAGCTTCCAGGCAAGCGTGTTGTTTGAACCCTGGACTATTCACAACAAAGACGGCAACCCCTTCCAGGTGTTCACGCCGTTTTGGAAGACCGCTCTTGCTGGCGAACCACCCAGAGAACCTCTCACAAATCCATCCGCCACCACCACAGTGGAGTCGGTGGCCTCAGATGGCCTCAACGAGTGGGGGCTCCTCCCCACGGAGCCCGACTGGTCAGGCGGTTTGAGCGAGACGTGGACTCCGGGCGAAGCGGGGGCCCAGAAGAGGCTCGATGACTTCCTAGAGAAAGGCCTCGAGCTCTACCACCGTCGTGATGAACCAGGGATTGTGGCGACCTCGATGTTGAGCCCGCACCTGCGCTTTGGGGAAATCAGCCCTTTCCAGGTGTGGCACCAGACGATGTTGGCCGCAGGGCCAGAGCTCGAGAAGAACCGTGACAAGTTCTTAAGCGAAGTGGGCTGGCGTGAATTCATGATCAACGTGCTCTACCAACACCCCACCCTGCATACCGAGAACATCAAAAAGAACTTCGATCTTTTCCCGTGGGGTAGCCCCGCACCCGAGGAGCTCAAAGCCTGGCAAAAAGGCAAGACCGGCATCCCCCTCGTTGACGCGGGACTGCGCGAGCTGTGGCACACCGGCTACATGCACAACCGCGTGCGTATGGTCACAGCCTCCTTCCTCATTAAAAACATGCTGGTGGATTGGCGTGTGGGCGAGCAGTGGTTTTGGGACACCCTGGTCGACGCCGACGAAGCGAATAACCCCGGCAGTTGGCAATGGGTCGCTGGCTGCGGCACCGACGCTGCCCCGTATTTCCGCGTGTTCAACCCCGTCGTTCAAGCAGAGAAGTTTGACCCCGACGGGGTCTACCGCTCGCGGTGGCTTCCCGAATGGAACACCCCGGATTACCCAGACGCCATCGTGGACTTGGCCGAAACCCGCGAGCGCGCACTCAGCGCGTTTGAGGCAATAAAGGCCGTGCCCCGCTCTGGCTAACGGCCTCCGCGGAGAGCAGGAGCCCACGCTGGACGCTCTGGGCCAACCCCTCGCCATCCACCAATCCCGAAATCAGCCCCGCACTAAACGCATCGCCGGCCCCGGTCGGATCGACGTGGCCATCCGGCCCGAGAGGTGCTGCCGGATAGTGCGAGCGAGGTCCCCCCGGCTCACACCAACTGGCACCATCGCTCGCGAGAGTCACCACCGCGGTGACTCCAAATTCGGCCATCGCCTCTGCCGCTTCAACAGCGGGGCGTCCGGTGAGAAACTCTGCCTCGTCCGCATTGCCCTTCACGATGCTTGCGTGCCGGGCGATATTCCACCACCACTGTGACCCGTGGTCGGCAAGAAACCCGGCTGAGGAGCAATCCAAGATGACCGTGCCCCCCGCGTCTTTCGTTCGGTCCATCAGGGCTAAGAGGTCGTCAATACCATCGCGGTGGAAGAAGCTATAGCCCGTGAGGTGCAGCACATCAGGAGTGTCGCTACCCCGTCCAATGTGGGAGACAT
>JAYODB010000022.1:0-10538 GCA_038106075.1 Cellulomonadaceae bacterium
CAGGCTCCAGCCGAGCGTGGCCTCCACCGTTTCGGTGAGCGAGCGAGCCACATCCTGAAGTTGGCCGAGTTGCGCTCCGTGCAGGTCGAGAGTGAGGGGGAGGTCTTCACCGTATTTGGGGACCTCGATGCGTAGCTCCACCCCTGGTTCCATCACGAGGTAGGGGTCTGCCGAGTCGTGTTCGAGAATTGTCAGGCGCAGCACAGAAGACAAGGCCGATAGGGCTTCTCTCTTAGAGAGGAAGACGTCGCTCACGAGGCTCAGAGTCTCCATCCCGACACCCCCTCAAACTCCCCGACAATGCTCATCACGTCAAGCCTAATTCCGGGCGTATGCTGAGCCCGTGCCGAGCTGGTCCAACCTCGTGGCGTTTAGCCTCATCTCACTCATCATCATCGTGATTCCGGGCCCCAGCGTCCTCTATTCCATCGGACGGGCCCTCGCCTGGGGTAAGCGCGCAGCCGTGATTAGTGTCTTGGGAAACGCGACGGGCGTGGGAGTCCAGATTCTCGCCGTGGCCTTTGGCCTGGGCGCCCTGGTCATCGCAATCCCCGCGCTGTACTTCGGTTTGAAACTGGGCGGGGCGATCATCATCCTGCTGATGGCGATTCAGGCTATTCGGCACCGCGCCGACCACGTGAAGGTGGAGAAAGTGAGGACCGCTCCCTCTCACCGGCGATTATTTGTCGAGTCGATTGGTGTGGGAATTACGAATCCGAAGACCATCGTGTTCTTCGTCGCCACGCTTCCGTCGTTTGTCACCCCCAACGGCCTCTCCGTGGTGTGGCAGATGCTCTTCTTGGGCCTCATCTTCAGCATCATTGGTATCGCCAGCGACTCCGTCTGGGCGGTGGGCGCTGGCCTCGCCCGAGAGTGGTTTGCGAAGTCAGAGACGCGTCTCGTGGGAGTTCGCGCGGGCGGAGGGGTGGCCCTGGGGGGCCTTGGCGTCTACATGCTCTACGACGCCCTCGCACCCCATTAGAACTCGTCGTCGAATCCCTCGCGACTTCGGTCGAGTACCGCGGACACGGCGAGAACCACGGAAATGAGCCACGAGAGCCACAGCAGGCCGGTGCGCCAATCGCGCGGGCCTTTGAGCGTTTGACGCGCGAGACCCACACCGGAGAGCACAGCGGATATCACGCTCGAGCTAAAGAGAAACCTGCGCATACTGCGAGGGTAGTGGAGTTGTGCTCAGCCCGGTCGGGAGAGACCCCGGTGCTAGCCTGGAATCAGGCGTCGGGCTAGCCCGAGAGGATTGTTCATGGCGAAGAAAAGCCAATCCCCCACTTTCGACTTCGTGGTGGTGTCCAATCGGCTCCCTATTGATGCTCGCCCGAAGAAAGACGGCACGGAAACCTGGGTGACGACCCCCGGTGGTCTGGTTGCGGCTCTTGCCCCTGTGATGCGCGGCCGGGATGCCGCCTGGGTGGGATGGCCTGGACGAACAGACGTCGATCTCGAGCCGTTTAGCCAAGGGAAAACCTTCTATCAGCCGGTGCCTCTCAGTGAGCAAGAGGTCGTCGAACACTATGAGGGCTTTTCGAACGCGACGATTTGGCCTCTCTATCACGACGTGATCGTGCACCCCGAGTTTCACCGTGAATGGTGGGACACGTATCGCACGGTGAATAAAAAGTTTGCCCACGCGGCGGCGGCGGTGGCCGCGCAGGGCGCTTTCGTGTGGGTTCAGGACTACCAATTGCAGCTGGTGCCGCAAATGCTGCGGCAGCTTCGACCTGACCTCACCATCGGCTATTTCCACCACATTCCCTTCCCCGGCTACGACCTGTTCGCTCAGCTCCCCTGGCGGGCGGAAATCCTGCACGGGCTGCTTGGAGCAGACGTCGTGGGATTCCAACGCGAATCGGATGCCTCAAACATGCGCCAAGCGATCCGGCGAAACCTTGGGTATTCAATGCAGAAACCTCTGGTGCGCGTGCCGATGCGCAAGTCACCCCCTCGTGACCCGAAGGCACCTCCAACCACAGCGAGCAAGACCCGCCAGGTGGTCGTCGATGCGTTCCCGATCTCGCTCGACCAGGCGGCCATTGCCAAGATGGCTGATTCGGAGAGCGTGGTGGCGCGAGCCAAGGAGATCCGCGCGGAATTAGGCAGGCCCAAGCACATTTTCCTCGGCGTCGACCGACTCGACTACACCAAAGGCATCTCCCACCGACTGAAGGCGTTCGGCGAGCTTCTCGCCGAGGGCACTTTAGACGCGAAAAACACGGTTTTTGTGCAGTTGGCGAGCCCGAGTCGCGAGCGGGTGGAGAGCTACCGCCAGCTGCGAGACGATATTGAGCTTCAGGTAGGGCGAATCAACGGCGAGTTCGGCCGAGTGGGTCGTCCCGCCATTGTCTACCTCCACCAGAACATCAGCCGCGAAGAAATGATTGCGATGTATCGCGCTGCAGACGTCATGGTGGTGACCCCTCTGAGAGACGGCATGAACCTGGTTGCGAAAGAGTTCGTGGCGGCCCGCACCGATCAGTCTGGTGTCCTTGTGCTCAGTGAGTTCACGGGGGCAGCGGATGAGCTTGAACAGGCCCTCATGGTGAACCCGCATGACATTGACGGACTCAAGGCGACCCTCGCGGAGGCGGCGGAAATGTCCACTGCCGAGCGCAAGAGCAGAATGCAGGCACTGCGCAAGGTCGTGGAGGAGAACGATGTGAAGCGGTGGGCGACCTCGTTTATCAACACGGCGAGACCTCCCGCTCCGGCGAGACGTCGATGAGCGGTGAATGGGGCGCGCTTGAAGGCGCCCTCAACGCTCTCGTTGACGCCCCCAGTCTCCTCATCGCCCTCGATTTTGATGGCGTGTTGGCGCCACTGGTCGATAACCCCGACGACTCCCGCATCACCCCCGACGGAAGGTCAGCGCTCGACGCACTCACTGCACTCGACCGGGTCCATGTGGCGTTGGTGTCGGGGCGAGGGCTGGCGAACCTGCGCTCTGTCTCCCAAGCTGATGAGCGCTGGTGGATGGTCGGATCACACGGCATCGAAGTTGAAGCACCCGCCCACGCGGGGTCAATCTCTGTGCCCACGGCAAACCAAGACGACTTGCAGGCCGTGTGGGACGACTTTGTCGCCGTCGCCGACCAGTTCCCAGGCACGTGGGTGGAGACCAAACCCTGGGGAGCGGCGCTGCACACCCGCTCGCTCGATTCCGAGATCGAAGAGAAGGTTCGAGTCGCGGCGCGCGAGAAGATCGCTCGCTACGGAGACGCCCTGACAACTCGGCTCGGTCACGGCATCATCGAAAGCTCCCTGCAGTCGCAGACAAAAGGCGACGGTGTGAGCGCGTTGATCAGAGAGATTGAGCCCTCCTGCACGTTGTTCATGGGTGACGACGTCACCGACGAAGACGCTCTCGCAGTACTGGGTGATTCAGATGTGGGCATCAAAGTCGGCCTCCAGCCGAGCGTGGCTCCTTACCGACTCGAAACCGTCCCCGAAGTCGCTCACTTCCTCATGGAGATTGCTCAACGTCGAGCAAACGCATAAGCGACTCCCAGCGTCGCCATAGACGGGGCATAGCGGTGCCACAGCCTGCCTTCCTAGCGTGATGGGCACAGGTTGACATTCGACCTGGTGGAAGGGACACCATGAAGACCATCCAAATCGCCGGAATCGCTCTCGGAGCTCTCGCAGGAGTCGTCGTCGCGGGCGGTGTGGGTTGGGCCGTTGGCTCAAACGCCGCTCAATCCGCTTCTGTACAAGAGATGATCCAGCAGCGCTCTGGCGCCATCGATGCGGAAGGGCAACGCCAGGGCGGCGAGAGATTTGGTTTCCCCGGGTTGCGCGAACGTGGCCACGGTGAGAATGGGCCGCGTGCCCTCAACGGAGAAGGCCGGGAATTCCGCTGGCACGAGGAAGAAGAGTGCGACGAATATGACGAGAATCCCGCTGATGTCGGTCGCGGCATGAGCGAGGAATCCACCGACGAGGAGATGTCTCCCCTCCAGTAGTCGGCTGTGGATAGGGCGAGTGGGCGAGGAAAATCCTCGCCCACTCCGCATTCCAGGGTGCGCGGATAGACTGGCGGGCATGTCTGCAGATATGAAACCGCGTTCCCGCGTTGTCACCGACGGTATTGAAGCCACGACCTCTCGAGGCATGCTTCGCGCCGTTGGTATGGGCGATTCTGACTGGGATAAGCCCCAAATCGGTATCGCGAGCTCGTGGAACGAGATCACCCCCTGCAACCTTTCGCTCAACCGTCTCGCTCAGGCGGCAAAGGAGGGCGTGCACTCGGGTGGGGGATACCCTCTGCAGTTTGGAACGGTTTCGGTTTCTGACGGTATTTCAATGGGACACGAAGGTATGCACTTCTCGCTGGTCTCCCGAGAGGTCATTGCCGACTCGGTAGAAACCGTGATGCAGGCGGAGCGCCTCGACGGATCTGTTCTTCTCGCGGGCTGTGACAAGTCGATCCCCGGCATGCTCATGGCGGCGGCTCGCCTCGATTTGGCGTCAGTGTTCCTCTATGCCGGGTCGATTGCGCCCGGTTGGGTGAAGCTCTCCGACGGCACCGAAAAAGACATCACCATCATCGACTCATTTGAGGCCGTGGGTGCAGTGAAAGCGGGACTGATGAGCGAGGAAGACGCGAAGCGGATTGAGTGTGCTTTTGCCCCGGGTGAGGGTGCGTGTGGCGGGATGTACACCGCGAACACGATGTCGAGCATCGCCGAAGCGCTCGGAATGAGCCTTCCGGGGTCAGCGTCGCCGGCGTCATTCGACCGTCGTCGTGACGAATTTGCCCACCGCTCCGGTGAAGCCGTCGTCAACATGTTGCGTTTGGGCATGAAGACCTCTGACGTGTTGACGATTGAGGCGTTTGAGAACGCCATCACTGTGTTGATGGCGCTGGGAGGCTCCACCAATGCGGTGCTGCACTTGCTCGCCATCGCCAACGAAGCGGGCGTCGAACTCACCCTCGATGACTTCAACCGCATTGGCGACAAGACCCCTCACCTGGGTGATCTGAAGCCGTTTGGTCACTACGTGATGAACGATGTGGACCGCCACGGGGGTATCCCCGTCTTGCTCAAGGCACTGCTCGACGAGGGGCTTCTCCACGGCAACGCCGTGACGGTCACCGGTAGGACCATGGCGGAAAACCTCGCCGAGATGACGATTGACCCACTCGACGGTGAGGTTCTCAGGCGCTTTGATAACCCCGTTCACTCCACCGGTGGACTCACGATTTTGAAAGGCACGATGGCGCCTGAGGGGGCCGTGGTGAAGACCGCTGGCTTTGACCTCGCCACCTTCGAGGGTCCCGCGCGGGTGTTCGAGCGGGAGCGCGCAGCCATGGATGCCCTGACCGAAGGAAAAATCAAGGCTGGTGACGTCGTCGTTATCCGCTACGAAGGCCCCAAGGGTGGCCCGGGAATGCGGGAAATGCTGGCCATTACCGCCGCCATCAAGGGTGCGGGGCTCGGTAAGGATGTATTACTCTTGACGGACGGTCGATTCTCAGGCGGCACAACCGGCCTGTGCATCGGCCACATCGCTCCGGAAGCAGTGGACGCAGGTCCAATTGCCTTCGTGAGAGATGGTGATCTGATACGGGTCGACATCCCCGCTCGTAGCATCGAATTACTGGTCGATGACGACGAACTGAAAGCGCGCCACAACGGATGGGCGCCTCTGCCGCCACGGTATACCCGCGGAGTTCTCGCGAAGTACACCCAACTGGTGAAATCTGCTGCGTTGGGCGCCGTCACCGGCTAAACCCCAGACCACGACGACTATCGAGATAGAACAATGACTGACACTGCAATCGATGATGAGACCACCGAGGCGCCAGCCGAAGTGGATCCGAAGCGCGCCAACGCTCCCGTGTTGACCGGGTCGGGCGCCATTCTGCGCTCGCTCGAAATCCTCGGCATCACAGACGTCTTCGGCTTGCCTGGAGGGGCCATTATGCCGTTCTATGACGAGTTGATGTCGGCGGAGAAAATCCGCCACATTCTCGTTCGTCACGAGCAAGGCGCGGGGCACGCGGCCGAAGGTTACGCTGCAGCGTCGGGCAAATTGGGCGTGTGCATTGCCACGTCGGGTCCGGGTGCCACCAACCTGGTGACCGCCATCGCCGACGCCCACATGGACTCCGTCCCCCTCCTCGCCATTACCGGCCAGGTGTTCTCCACCTCCATGGGAACCGACGCGTTCCAAGAGGTCGATATATCTGGTGTGACCATGCCGATCACGAAGCACTCGTTCCTCGTGACGAAGCCCGAAGACGTGCCCGGTGTGATGAAGGCCGCCTACGAAATTGCGACCACCGGTCGCCCCGGTCCCGTACTCGTCGACATCACCAAAGACGCCCAGCAAAAGTCGGCGCCCTTTGTCTGGCCTGACGAGGTCGACTTGCCCGGCTACCACCCGGTGACCAAGGCCAATCAGAAGCAGATTCAAACGGCCGCCCAAATGCTCGTGGAAGCAAAGCGTCCCATGCTCTACGTCGGTGGTGGCGCCATCCGTGCGGGCGCTCAGAAGGAAATCGCGGCCTTTGCCAACGCGGTCGGCGCTCCCGTAGTGACCACGCTGATGGCCCGCGGAGTGTTCCCCGACTCGTCGCCATTGAACCTCGGTATGCCCGGAATGCACGGCACCGTGCCCGCAGTGTTGTCGTTCCAAGAGGCCGACTTGATTGTGGCCATTGGCGCGCGTTTTGACGACCGCGTGACCGGCAAGGTGAGCGAGTTCGCGCCCCACGCCAAGATTGTGCACATCGACATCGACCCGGCTGAAATCGGCAAGATTCGTTTTGCCCACGTGCCCATCGTGGGTGACGCGCGCGAGGTTCTCGAAGACTTCCTTCCCGCGTTCAAGGCTGCGGCCAAGAAACACGCCCCGGACTATTCGGAATGGTGGGCCCGCCTCAACGGACTCAAAGAGGAATACCCGCTGGGTTATGACGAACCCGATGACGGCTTGCTCTCTCCCCAGTGGATCATCGAAAAAATCGGTGAGATGTCGGGGCCCGAAGCGGTCTACGCCGCAGGTGTGGGACAGCACCAGATGTGGGCGGCTCAGTTCATCAAGTACGAACGCCCCCACGCCTGGCTGAACTCTGGCGGCGCTGGCACCATGGGGTACGCCGTCCCCGCGGCGATGGGCGCCAAGGTTGCCCAGCCCGAGCGTTTGGTGTGGGCAATCGACGGAGACGGCTGCTTCCAGATGACTAATCAGGAGCTCGCCACCTGCGCGATTAATGACATCCCCATCAAGGTGGCCATCATCAATAACTCTTCGCTCGGCATGGTCCGACAGTGGCAGACGCTCTTTTATGACGGCCGCCACTCGCACACCGACCTGAATACCGGACACGACACCGTGATGGTGCCCGACTTCGTCAAACTCGCCGACGCCTACGGAGCCCTCGGCATTCGTGTGCGGACGAAGGAAGAAGTCGAGCCAGCGATTCGTCTGGCGATGGAAACCAATGACCGGCCCGTGGTGATCGACTTCGTGGTCTCCCGCGACTCGATGGTCTGGCCGATGGTGCCGCAGGGTGTCGGAAACTCGCAGGTTCAATATGCCCGCGACAAAGCCCCCACCTGGGACGAGGAGTAAGCCATGCAACACGTACTCTCCCTCCTCGTGGAGGACAAGCCCGGTTTGCTCACCCGCGTCGCGGGTCTTTTTGCCCGGCGTGGATTCAACATCGAATCCCTTGCGGTGGGAAAAACCGAAGTCGAAGGCCTCTCCCGCATCACCGTGGTGGTCGAGGTTGAGGGTTTGCCGCTTGAGCAGGTCACCAAACAGCTGAACAAGCTCGTGAACGTCTTGAAGATTGTCGAGTTGGACCCAGAACAATCGGTTCAGCGTGAGCACATGCTGGTCAAAGTCCGTGTCGACAATTCGACGCGCTCCCAGATTTTGGAGGCAGCGAACCTGTTCCGCGCTCGCGTCGTTGACGTCGTCACCGACGCCCTCGTGATCGAGGTCACCGGTGACACGGCCAAAATTAATGCGTTGCTGAAGGTGCTCGAGCCTTATGGCATTAAAGAAATCGCCCAGTCGGGCCTGCTCGCCATCGGCCGAGGCTCGAAGTCGATTACTGAGCGACTTGGTAAGAACTAACCCACGTCACACCCACCACTAAGGAGATTCACGCGTGACTGACATCAAATACGACAAGGATGCTGACCTCAGCATTATCCAGGGCAAGAAGGTAGCCGTCGTCGGCTACGGCTCGCAGGGACACGCTCACGCCCAGAACCTTCGTGATTCGGGTGTCGAGGTTGTCGTTGCTCTGAAGCCCGGCTCGAAGTCCACCCAGAAGGCGGAGGACGCCGGCTTCCAGGTGATGACCACCCCCGAGGCGACCGCCTGGGCTGACGTGATCGTCATCCTCGCTCCAGACCAGCACCAGCGTGGCCTCTACGCCGAAGACATCGCACCGAACCTCGCCGACGGTAAAGCGCTCGTGTTCGGTCACGGCTTCAACATTCGCTTCGGCTACATCAAGCCCCCGGCCGGTGTCGACGTGATCCTCGTCGCCCCCAAGGGCCCCGGTCACACTGTCCGCCGCGAATACGTCGCCGGCCGCGGTGTCCCCGTGATTGTCGCTGTCGAGAACGACGCCACCGGTTCCGCCTGGGACCTCGCCTGGTCCTACTCGAAGGGTCTCGGGGGTCTCCGCGCCGGCGGTATCGTCACCACGTTCACCGAGGAAACCGAAACCGACCTGTTCGGCGAGCAGGCGGTGCTTTGTGGTGGTACCTCGCAGCTGATTCAGTACGGTTTCGAGGTCCTTACCGAGGCTGGCTACCAGCCCGAAATCGCCTACTTCGAGGTGCTGCACGAGCTCAAGCTCATCGTTGACCTCATCCACGAGGGTGGTATCGCGAAGCAGCGCTGGTCGGTCAGCGACACTGCCGAATACGGTGACTACGTGTCCGGTCCCCGCGTGATTTCCCCCGAGGTGAAAGAGCACATGAAGGACGTCCTCGCGGACATCCAATCGGGTGCCTTCGCCGAGCGGTTCATCGGTGACCAGGACGCCGGGGCTCCCGAGTTCATGGCCCTTCGTGAAAAGGGTGAGAAGCACCCCATCGAGGTCACGGGTCAGAAGCTTCGCGCACTGTTTGCGTGGAAGCAGGCCGATGAAGACTACGTCGAAGGTCACGCTGCTCGCTAAGTGAGTTCCTCCGACGACGACGCCCTCCGCTGGGGGCCAGACGACGAGTTCGAACAGGACTCACAGGCTGAGCCCCCGCGGGAGCGTGAACCGGGTACGGTCCTCACCGCCATCCTTGGTGGCCTCTATGTGATGTGGGGGCTCGCCTGGGTCATTGGGCTCGCTAATCAGCCCCTTCAGCCCATGCTGGGGATTCTCGACCAGGTGATGGTCCGGTTTGGCGAATTCCTCGCCTATATCGCGACCCCGCTGTGGTTTGTCGTGGTGTTGTGGTTGGGTTCTGGCTGGAGCGTTCGAGCGAGGGCGGGCGCCCTCCTATTGGGACTACTGGTCTTGTTGCCGTGGCCGTTCATCCTCCCGGTGGTGATGTGATGGGCCTTCGCAAATGGATTCTTCTCATTGTGTTTCTCTTCCTCGCCTCGTGGGATCTGTGGGAGGCCTTAGGTAACCTGCTCGGTTTACCGCCCTATTACGAAGCGGTGGGCTTTGCCGACTTTGTGCCCTGGTGGCTACTCATCGCCGGGCTCGTCATTGCCGCACTCCCACCGGTCTTGGGTATCTGGTGGGTGCGCAGAAGCCGCAGTATCTTTCATTCGGCAATTGGACTAGCCCTCCTGCTCGCAACCCACGCGGCTGTTTCGCTCAGCGTCTTGGCCTGGGAACAAGCGTGGCGGGCACAGGTTTTGTTGGGGCTCCTGAGCTGACCTGATGGCTCAACTAGACTGGGGGTCTGCGCGCGTGGATCTGGGCACCGAGAGCCAGAAGCCACATCTTTTTTCCGTTCGTTGAGAAAGGCCCCTCCGGTGGCAAAACCCGTTGTTCTCATTGCCGAAGAGCTCTCGCCTGCAACCAGAGAGGCACTCGGGCCTGACTTTGACATTCGTGACGTGGATGGCACGGACCGGCCCGCTCTGCTTGCCGCGCTTGCCGATGCCCACGCCGTGCTGATCCGCTCGGCGACTCAGATTGACCACGAAGCAATTTCTCACGCTCCGCAGTTGAAGGTGGTCGCCCGCGCCGGTGTCGGACTGGACAACGTCGACATCAAGGCGGCAACGGAGGCAGGCGTGATGGTGGTGAACGCGCCCACCTCGAACATTGTGAGCGCTGCTGAACTTGCCATCACTCACCTTCTGTCGTTGGCGCGTCACGTTCCCGCAGCACATCAGTCTCTTTCTGGCGGAGCCTGGAAGCGCTCCGCGTTCACCGGTGTAGAGCTCTATGAAAAGACCGTTGGCATCATCGGCCTCGGTCGTATTGGCGCGCTCGTGGCCGAGCGTCTCGCCGGGTTCGGCACCCAGCTCATTGGTTTCGACCCCTACGTTCAACCGGTGCGCGCAGCACAGCTCGGTGTCGAACTGGTCGACATCGA
>JAYODB010000022.1:10638-12561 GCA_038106075.1 Cellulomonadaceae bacterium
CCTACGTTCAACCGGTGCGCGCAGCACAGCTCGGTGTCGAACTGGTCGACATCGACGAGCTCTTTCGCCGCAGTGACTTCATCACCATTCACATTCCCAAGACGCCTGAGACCGAAGGCATGGTCTCTGATGAACAGTTCGCGCTCGCGAAACCGAACCTTCGTATCGTGAACGCGAGCCGCGGCGGAATCATCGACGAGGATGCGCTTTACCGAGCGCTCACGAAAGGAACCATTGCGGGTGCCGGTCTAGACGTCTTCACGACCGAACCGCCTTTGGAATCGCCGCTGTTGGGAGCTCCGAACATCCTGCTCACCCCGCACCTGGGCGCGTCGACCGACGAAGCGCAGGAAAAGGCGGGGGTGTCTGTTGCGCGGTCGGTCAAGCTTGCCCTCGAAGGGGAGCTCGTTCCCGACGCCGTCAACGTTGCCGGTGGCGTCATTCACGAATCGGTTCGCCCTGGTATCGCTTTGATGGAAAAACTGGGCCAAGTCTTCATTGGCCTGGCCGATAGTTCGCTCTCGAGCATCAGCGTCGAGGTTCACGGTGAAATCGTTGAACACGACGTGAGCGTGCTGAAACTCGCGGCGCTCAAGGGAATCTTCCAACGCATCGTCAGCGACAAGGTCAGTTACGTCAATGCCCCGTTACTCGCGGAGTCTCGTGGAGTCGATGTGTCGATGCACACCGACGAGGCGGCACCCGTTTATCGCAACCTGCTCACCATTCGGGGAGTGCTCGGTGACGGCCGGACGATGTCGGTATCGGGAACCCTGATGGGCCCGAAGCAGATTCAAAAAATCGTCGAAATTAACGGCTACGAGGTGGAAGTGCCGATCGCCGACCACCACATTGTGATGATTTATCGAGACCGCCCCGGAATTGTGGCGATCTACGGAAAAGAGTTCGGCGAGCACTCAATTAATATCGCGGGAATGCAGATTGCGCGGGAGAGCGCCGGTGGCGAAGCGTTGAGCGTGTTGACGGTGGATAGCCGGGTGGACGATGAGATTCTTGAGCGTGTGGCGCAAGCAATTAATGCTCGAGTCATGAAAGCCATCGAAGTAATCGAGTTCTAGGGGAGACACGTGAGCACGCTGAACCTCGGTGTGATTGCCGGCGACGGCATTGGGCCTGAAGTCACCTCTGAAGCGATCGAGACTCTCCAGGTGGCTCTCGCTGGCACACTCGACATTGAGACGACGCCCTACCCCCTCGGTGCGACCCACTACCTCGAAACCGGCAAGGTGCTGCCCGACGAGATGCTCACGAAGCTCGCCGACCACGACGCCCTCGTGCTGGGCGCGGTTGGCGGAGACCCTCGCGACCCCAGACTCGCCGGGGGAGTGGTGGAGCGAGGGCTGCTGCTGAAGTTGCGCTTTGAGTTCGACCACTACGTCAACCTGCGTCCCACCCGTCTCTCGCCGGGTGTCGCGTCACCGCTGAGTAATCCGGGGGATGTCGATTTCGTCGTGGTTCGTGAGGGTACCGAGGGCCCCTACGTGGGAAACGGGGGAGTCATCCGCCGCGACACGGCGGAAGAAATCGCCACCGAGGTCTCTGTCAACACCGCTTTCGGAGTCGAGCGGGTCGTTCGCTACGCCTTCCACACCGCGATGATTCGCCGAAAAAAACTCACCCTGGTGCACAAGACCAACGTTTTGGGTTTCGCCGGTTCGCTATGGCAGCGCACGGTTGATCGAGTCAGCGAAGAGTTCCCAGACGTCATCGTGGACTACCTCCACGTCGATGCCGCCACTATTTTCATGGTCACGGACCCCTCGCGTTTTGACGTGATTGTGACTGACAACCTCTTCGGCGACATCATCACGGACCTGGCTGCGGCTATCGGTGGGGGTATTGGACTTTCTGCGTCGGGAAACATCAACCCCGAGGGCAACTACCCCAGCATGTTTGAGCCCG
>JAYODB010000022.1:12661-18288 GCA_038106075.1 Cellulomonadaceae bacterium
TCTGCGTCGGGAAACATCAACCCCGAGGGCAACTACCCCAGCATGTTTGAGCCCGTTCACGGATCGGCTCCGGACATTGCGGGCAAGGGCATTGCGGACCCGACCGCGGCCATCCTGTCGATGGTGATCATGCTCGAGCACTTGGGCTACCGCGAGCAGGGAATGAACCTCCAGCGGGCCATCGATCACGACCTGTCTGAGCGGTCTGGGGAGGCTCGTTCCACCTCGGAAATTGGCGGCGCTATTCGCCGCGCCTTGGCCTAACCCGCCCCAGCAGCCGGAGTGCTGGTGGCGCTAGGCTACGGGCAATACCAGCGCGTTTTTCAGGATGGACCCTATGACAATCCCCCTCCCGATGGCCCAGAAAGAACTCATCTTCCAGGTCACCCCCAACGAGTCTCCACGGAGCGTGGAGGAGCGCGAGGCCATCTTGGACAAGCCAGCGTTCGGCACCGTCTTCACCGACCACATGGTCGACATTTGCTGGTCTGAAATGGGTGGTTGGCACCGCCCCCGCGTGCAGCCCTACGGCCCGATCCCGCTCGAACCGGCCGCGTCGGTATTGCACTACGCGCAGGAAATCTTTGAAGGGCTTAAGGCTTATCGCCACCAAGACGGCTCTATCTGGTCGTTTCGGCCGGATCAAAACGCGAAGCGCATGCAGCGCTCCGCGGTGAGGATGGCTCTGCCGGAACTGCCTGAAGAGTATTTCCTTGAATCTCTGCGCCGGTTGATTGCGGTTGACGGCGCCTGGGTCCCTTCCGCTCCGGAGACCAGCCTGTATTTGCGGCCGTTCATGTTCGCGAAGGAAGCCTTCTTGGGTGTCCGCGCGGCGAAGAAGGTCGCCTTTTACGTCATCGCTAGCCCCGCCGGCGCCTACTTCTCGGGAGGCGTGAGCCCCGTCTCCATTTGGCTCTCTACGAATTATTCCCGCGCGGGCCGTGGTGGCACCGGTGCGGCCAAGACCGGCGGAAACTACGCTTCGAGTCTTGTGGCCCAGGCGGAGGCGGCGGAGAACGGCTGCCAGCAGGTGTTGTTCCTCGACTCGGTCGAGGGCAAGTATCTGGAGGAACTCGGGGGAATGAACATTGTGTTGGTTCGCAAGGACGGCACTCTGATCACCCCGAAGTCGGATTCGATTTTGCCCGGCATCACTCGCGATTCGATTCTGCAGCTCGCCGAAGACGAGGGGCACACCGTTGAGCGCCGCCCGGTCACTCTTGAGGAGTGGAAGTCCGGAGTCGACTCGGGGGACATTGTCGAGGCCTTCGCCTGCGGAACCGCGGCGGTGGTGACACCGATTGGACAGTTGAAGGGCCCTGATTTTGTGATTGGTGACGTCAACCAGCCAGCGGGCGAGCTGACCATGGGGCTTCGTGCAAAACTTACCGATATTCAGTACGGTCGCGCCGAAGACCGGTACGGCTGGATGGTACGGCTGGACGCATAGGTGCCCGGTCGGCACTGGTGGTCGCGCGCGGCCGTCGCTCTCGGCATTGCCCTCAGTGGGCTCTTTGTCGGAATCGCCGTGGGTGTTCAGCACCGTCTTTTCGCGCCGTGGGGCTTGGTGCTCGGAGTCGTCATTTACGCGGTCTACGCCACGGCTCTTCGTCTCATTCACCGGGGTCGACTGCCCTTGGCGCTGGGGATGGGGGGAGCATTTGTGTCGGTGACCGCACTCTCAACAGAGCTCGGTCGGGGATACGTGGTGCTCTCGGACCCGTTGGGTTGGGGGCTTCTCGCGGCCACCGTTGTGGTGTTTTTGGTTGCCTTGGGCTGGCCGGACCTCCGAGGTGTCCCCGCTACGATGGAAAAGCCCGAGCCCGAGAAACCGGAGTAGACCTGTGACCTACGTCATCGCGCTTCCCTGTGTAGACCTGAAGGACCGTGCCTGCATCGACGAATGCCCGGTGGACTGCATTTATGAGGGCGACCGCATGCTCTACATCCACCCCGACGAGTGTGTCGACTGTGGCGCCTGCGAGCCGGTCTGCCCCGTCGAAGCGATCTACTACGAAGACGACGTTCCCCAACAGTGGGCCGAGTACTACACGGCAAACGTCGAATTCTTCCGCGAGATTGGCTCCCCAGGTGGCGCGGCCAAAGTCGGAGTCATTCACGACGACCACGAAATCGTCAAGGCGCTGCCTCCCCAGCAGGCCTAAGCACACGCCATGCCGCTTCAGCTGCCCGATTTTCCCTGGGATGAATTGGGCTCCGCCCGGCAGAAGGCAGCAGCGCACCCTGAGGGCCTCATTGACCTTTCGGTCGGTTCCCCCGTTGACCCGACCCCTGAGCTGGCTCAGGTAGCCCTCGCCAATGCCGCCAATTCTCCTGGCTACCCCACCGCTTTCGGGTCTGCGCGCACGAGGGGGGCGATGTCTCAGTGGTGGCGCGACGTCCGGGGGGCCTCGAGTGTTGACGCCGAATCGGTGATGCCCACAGTCGGGTCAAAAGAAATGGTGGGCTTGCTGCCGCTCTTGCTCGGTCTGGGCCGTGGCGACACCATCGTCATTCCCGAAATCGCCTACCCCACGTACGACGTCGGCGGTCAGCTCGTCGGCGCCACGGTGGTCGCCGAAGATGATCCGTCTCAATGGCCCGACTCGGCCAAATTGGTCTGGATCAATACCCCCTCGAATCCGACGGGGTCGGTGCTCGGGGTGGAGTATCTCCGGGCCGCTGTGTCGAGGGCTCGCGGGATGGGCGCAGTGTTGGTGAGCGATGAGTGTTACGCGCTCCTGGGCTCTGCAGAGTCACCGCAATCGCCCTCTCTGCTGACCGACGAGGTCACCGATGGAAACCTCGAGGGATTGTTGGCACTGTATTCGCTGAGCAAACAGTCGAACCTCGCCGGTTATCGCGCGGCGATGGTCGCGGGCGACCCTGCGCTCATCCAGAACATCCTGCTTCCGAGGCGCCATCTTGGCCTATTGGTCCCAGAGCCGATTCAGCAGGTCCTGGCCGCTGTTCTTGCTGACACAGAAAGCGTGACGGCGATGAGAGAGACCTATCAGCGACGCCGAGCAGTCCTCCACCAGGCACTGGCCTCGGCAGGATGGTCCATCAATGGGGGAGAGGCGGGCTTGTATTTGTGGGCCAGCCAAGGCTCGAGCAGTGTCGACGCCGTCGACTGGTTCGCCCGACACGGAATCCTCGTCGCGCCAGGGCACTTCTATGGCCCCGGGGGCGCTCGGCACGTGCGCGTGGCGCTGACGGCCTCGGACGAAGACATTTCTCGTGCGGCCGAGAGAATTAGTTCCTAGACATTCTCGAATGGCCCACTTCCCGCTAGTCCTCTAGGCTGTAAGGGCACGGTGAACGCTATCCGCGCTCGCTATGCCTTCATGACCACACCCACCCCAACGGGCTTCACATCCAGTGGGGCGAAGGAGGAACAGGTGACCGACGACAATAAGGTGACGCTGCACTATCCCGGTGGCGAGGCGGATTTCCCTGTCCTACCGTCGTCAACGGGTGCCTCGAGCATCGACCTGTCGACCCTGACGAAGCAGACGGGGTACACCGCGCTCGACCACGGTTTCGTCAACACCGCCTCCACCCGAAGTGCCATTACCTTTATCGATGGCGAGCAGGGTGTTCTGCGCTATCGCGGTTACCCCATCGAAGATGTTGCGCGACACTCGACCTTCCTTGAGGTGGCCTGGCTTCTCATCTACGGCGAACTTCCGAGTGCCTCCGAGTTGGCTGATTTTGACGAGCGCGTGCGCCGTCACACCCTGCTTCATGAGGACCTGAAGCACCTGTTTGAGGCGCTGCCCCACTCGGCACACCCCATGTCTGTGCTGTCTTCTGCGGTGAGCGCCATGTCCACCTACTATGGCGACTCGCTCGACCCGAAAGACCCAGATCAGGTCGAGCTCTCCACAATCCGCCTTCTTGCAAAACTTCCCGTCATTGCGGCCTATGCCCACAAGAAAAGCGTGGGCCAGGCCTTCCTCTATCCGGATAATTCCCGCAGCTTCGTCGAGAACTTCCTGTGGTTGAACTTCGGCCTCATGGCAGAGCCCTACGAGGTCAACCCGGTCCTGGTGAAGGCACTCGACCGCCTGCTCATCTTGCACGAGGACCACGAACAAAACGCGTCGACGTCAACCGTTCGACTCGTCGGGTCAACGGAGGCCAACCTGTTCGCCTCGGTCTCTGCCGGAATCAACGCCCTCTCAGGGCCGCTGCACGGCGGGGCCAACGAAGCGGTGCTGACGATGCTTGCTGAGATCCGTGACTCTGGTGAGGGTGTGGAGCGCTTTGTCGAGCGGGTGAAGAACAAGGAAGACGGTATCCGCCTGATGGGCTTTGGCCACCGCGTTTACAAGAACTATGACCCGCGCGCCCGCCTGGTCAAAGAATCGGCCGACGCGGTGCTCGCCGAGTTGGGCGTGAAAGACGACCTACTGGACATCGCCAAGGAGCTCGAAGAGATTGCGCTTGCTGATGAGTACTTCATTGAGCGCAAGCTCTATCCCAACGTCGACTTTTACACCGGCGTGATTTATAAGGCGATGGGTTTCCCCACCCACATGTTCACGGTGCTCTTCGCCATTGGCCGCCTTCCGGGTTGGATTGCTCACTGGCGGGAAATGAACGACGACCCGGCAACGAAGATCGGACGCCCACAGCAGCTATATGTCGGACCAGACGCCCGTAGCTGGCCCACGAGCCGCTAGGTCCTAGCCGTGGAGAGCGGCGTTTAGGGTCACGCCCTGGCCTGAGCGAGGAATCGCCTCGACGGCCCCCGAGAGGGAGTTTCGGCGGAAGAGGATATTCGCGACGCCGCTCAATTCAGCGGCTTTCACTGACCTCTCACCCCCAGGCTCGATGAGGGTGAGCTTCGTTCCCGCCGTGACATAGAGCCCCGCTTCGACCACGCAGTCGTCACCGAGGGAAATCCCGATTCCGGCGTTTGCGCCCAGAAGGCAACGCTTTCCGATGGAAATCACTTCTTTGCCACCGCCGCTCAGGGTTCCCATAATCGAGGCGCCTCCTCCGATGTCGCTGCCGTCGCCGACGACAACACCTTGAGAGATGCGGCCTTCGACCATGGAATGGCCGAGTGTGCCGGCGTTGAAGTTCACGAAACCTTCGTGCATCACGGTGGTGCCAGGGGCGAGGTGAGCTCCGAGGCGTACCCGGCTGGCATCGGCGATGCGAACACCCTCTGGGGTGAGGTAGTTGAGCATCGGTGGGAATTTATCGACGCTGGTGACCTGCGCACCCGCCCTCCGCAGTTCGATCCGTTTTTCGCTCAGGGTTGAAGGCGATACCGGGCCACGCGTTGTCCAGGCCACAATCGGCAGCAGGCCAAAGATGCCCTCGAGGTTGATTGAGTTCGGCGCGACGAGGCAGTGAGAGAGAAGGTGCAGGCGCAGGTAGGCGTCGGGGACACTCGCCGGCGGAACGGTGAGGTCTGTCACAACTCCGACGCCCAGCGTGTGAGTGTTGGTGAGTTCGTCTTCGGCTTCAAGGTGCTCGATGTGCTGAGGCAGGATATGTGGGTCAAACTTGTCGCCGGGCACACCTAGCCGAGGCTCAGGGAACCAGGTGTCAAGAACGGTGCCGTCTCGATCGATGGTTTGTAACCCGTAGCCGTATGCGTGTGTGGGACT
>JAYODB010000079.1:0-2587 GCA_038106075.1 Cellulomonadaceae bacterium
GTCATCGGCGAGTGACTGGAGCTCCTGGTCGAAGCTCTCGAAGATCGCGTACACCTGGTCGGCCAGAGCCACGACGGAAGCACGATCGGAGAAATACGTGGCGTAGTGGGTTTCGAGTTCCGCCGGAAGGTCGCTAATTTCGGTGCCCATCAGGGCGTAGAGCTCGGGAATACGGGAGTTGGGATCATTCGCTTCGTAGCTCGCGATGCGATCGTGCATCGGGTGGTCGTCGGGGAGGGCAGCGAAGCCTTCTTCCAGCAGTTCCGCCAAGCGATTCTTGGTTGCTGCATCGAAGCGATCCCACGCGGCGTGGAGCATTTCGTGGGCGGCGATGACCGGCTCCATAGCTTCGAGGCGCTCGTCGGTGACGTCGTAGAGGTAAATCCGCTTTTCGGCTAGGCGGTAGCAGCCTAAGACCCCGATTCCGGGTTCGTCACGCGAGCAGTAGCGGTCAAACTCACCCGCCGGAACAATCTCTGGCAGTGACGCGAAGAGATACACCTCGCCTTCGATCGTGAGGGAGGCGGCCGAGACGTATTTCAGGAGCTCTGGGTCGGGTTCGAACTGCTGGGCAATCGCGCGGTCACTTATCCACTGCCGGTTGTCGCTCACCCAGGTGGCGCCCCACGTGAGGGCACCCTGTGCCCCAATTGCGACCACCCCAAGCAGCACAATAAAAGCTCTCACCAGCCTGGTGGCCCACGTCATCTCGTCACCTCTTAGGCCGAGGTTAGCTGTTCATCACAGCGATTGACGCATTCAACGCCGTCGCAAAGAGCAGCCACATCCAGTAGGGCAAAATCAGCACCGCAGCGACTTTACTGACGGCCCAAAAACGCACCACGGTGGTCAACACCACAAAATCGAGAAGGACAATCCAGACGAGGGCCATCCACAGCCCGAGGCCACCCATGACGTCGAAACCGACAAAGAACAGGGGCGTCCAGGCCGCTGCCATCGCCAGTTGGCCGGCATAGAGCCCCATCGCCACATAGCGACTCGAGCTGATGGGCTGGCGCCAGACCAACCAGGCCGCGACCGCCATCAAGGCATAGAGAAGTCCCCACACTGGGCCAAAGAACTCGGTCGGGGGAGTCCAAATCGTTTTCTCTGCCGCGGCGTACCAGCCTTCGATGGCGGCTGAGCTTGAGAGCGCGGCGACGGCGGCGACGGCGAGAGCGACGAATACCGAGACGATGAGGCCGCCGAGATCGGAGACCACGGAACGGTCGCCAGAGCGACTGTCTTCGCGTGGCTCGATGCTTTCACTCGACACGTATGAGAGGCCTCTCGTCGGACGATTAACACATTTCGACGTGGATACCGTAGGCGCTCTAGCTGGACATGCCCTCAATTTCTGCTTGAGGGTTCCCGGGTGTGTCGTGAGCTCCCGCACGCCTCCCGTATTACGGCCAGCGCGCCGGGTAGCCTTCCAGCGTGAGCCTGTTCGAACGCGACGATGTGGCCCCTCCGGAGCCGTGCTCGCGTTGCGGTGTTCTCGTCGCCCGAACCAGCCTGTTTTGCCCCAAATGTGGCCAATCGCGGGTGAACCCTCTTCCGAAAGTGGAAGTGGAGGAGCCCGTCGACGAACAGGCTCCTTCGGCCCCAGAGGACAGTGGTGGGGAGCACGAGGATGCGGAAGACAAGCGCTCCACCCTCTCGCGCACGACCGACTGGATCATTAAGAGCATTGCCCGCGTGGGTCAGGGTGTCCAGGCGGAGCCTGAGGAGCAGGACGTGGAGGGTGCGACACGCTCTCAAGCGCGTGCGGGCGGGCCGACATCAACCTGGCCCTCCAGACTGCAAGATTCTCCCCGCGTCAGGCCCCGGTTTGTCCTCTCGGCGGCAGATGGCCGCCAGTTCACCCTCGGTGAGGCCTTGACCGGTATCGGTTCGGCAGAAGCGCCGCCGGACGATGAGCCCATGCAGTGGATCACCATCACCGCCGAGGACAACTCCATCGATGCCATTCATCTGCGCTGCGGCGTGGACGATGGACTGTTTTGGATCGAGGACGCGAACAGCATCATGGGCACCATCATCAGCGAACCGGGTCGGGCTCCTCTGCAGTGCATTCCGTTTGAACGCTATTTCCTCGTTCGGGGCTCCGATATTCAACTGGGGTCACTCGCCCTCACCCTCCAGTAGTCCACAACACCCGGGGCAGGGTATTTCTCCCCGTCTCTCGGGGACTGCTAGATGCGGAGGCTCGGCGGGTTTTTACTCACCCGGTGACTAGCGCCCCAGCCGTGCGATTCCCCGTTCCGACGGCCCCTCGTTTCCCGCTGATACCCCTGATTGCTCCGCTTGCGGTGTCGGGCGTGCTGTTTCTGCTCATCCGCTCGCCCTACGTCGCCGTTTTCGCGCTCCTTGGCCCCGTGATGGCGCTCGCGACGTGGTGGGAAGCGAAGCGGCACTATCGCCAATCCCAGAAGCAGAACGAAGAAGCCTTACGTGACGACGAGCGACGCATCGAGCGAGAGCAGGGACGTGACGATGAGGCTTTCCGTGCCCGGCAGCTCGAGCGCTATCCTCATCCCTCCCGTTGGCTTGATAATCCCCTGTGGCAGCCGCAGCATGGGGAGCG
>JAYODB010000023.1:0-17677 GCA_038106075.1 Cellulomonadaceae bacterium
CTCTCGCTACCTCACCCCCGGTCACTCGCAGCGATGTCGTTCACGTGCTCGTGACCGACTACGTCACCGACCCGCAGTGGTTATCCCGATACGGAGCAGGCCGTAGCCCTCACCTGCCCCTCGTGTTTTCCGATCAGAACGTCAGCGCTGGACCCCTCACCATTCCAGGGAAAACGCCCTGTCTGAGCTGTCGTGAACTCTTCCTGCGTGAGACGCAGCCACACTGGCTCCCGCTCGGAACGCAACTGTGGGGCCAAGTGGCGCCGACAGCGTGTGAAGCAGGTGCACGGTTGGCTGGAGTTCTTGTTTCTCTTGGACTGGGTCACCTCCGAATCGCGGGTACATCCGAGGTCAAAAATCCGATCGTCCGCTTCGGCGTGACCGACCAGGTGATTTCCCTCGCAGAGGCAGGGTTTCACCCCGCGTGCCACTGCCAGGGGCTCTAGGCCGCGACGCCGATGGCGCTGAGGAACGGGCTCATGATTCGCTCCGCTCCAGAGCCCGCCTTGGCTCTCCTAGACCAACTCAGCCCCAACTGTTTGCGCGCCCTCGTCACCGCGACATAGAACAGGCGACGCTCCTCCTCGATCTCGCTCTCGCTCACCGCGTAGGAAATGGGGAACTGCCCCACCGAGAGCCCCACGACGAACACCACCGGCCACTCTTGGCCCTTGGCCGAGTGAACCGTCGCAAGAGTCACCGACTGGAGCGAGGGTTCATCGTGTGCTTCGGCTCGGCGAACGAGATCCTGAGAGAACTCCTTCACACCCTTGCCCTGCGGAAACGCCTCGGCCAGGTCTCGAATAGCTCTCAAGTCTTCCCAGACCCCGCGCGCGGTCCCGTGGTGCTCGGGCCTGGCCTCAGAAAATCCCAAGCCGAATAACACATCGTCGACGACGCGCAGCAGCGGACCTCCCGTATTTGCCACGGCTGCACCACGAATCTCCATGACGGCGCGCTTCACGTGTGGTTGGTCAAAAAAGCGGGTTCCCCCCTGGCTCCGCACGGACACTCCGGCGCTGCGTAGGGCTCCCTCAGTGAGCAGACTTTGGGCACTGAACCGATGTAAAACGGCAATGTCTGAGGGCGGCACCCCCCGAGAAATAGCAGCTGTGATGTGCGCCGCCACCCAACTCGCCTCATCTTCGTCGGTCTCGAGCTGTCCCAACACAATCGGTTCACTCTCGCTCTCGGAAGTTCGGAGGGTGAGGGCCCCCGGCATTCCGTCAACAGTGATGTTGGCTGCCTGGATGATGTCGGAGCTCGAGCGATAGTTCTCATCCAGCTGGATGACCCGAGCGTTGGGGTAGGCGTCGGGAAAGCGCACGAGATAGTCGCTGGTGGCTCCGGCAAAGCTGTAGATGGTCTGGCTTGCGTCTCCGACGACGCAGATATCGTCGCGATCTCCCAACCACACATCGAGCAGGCGCTGCTGAATGGGTGAAACGTCTTGATACTCGTCGACCACGAAATGGCGATAGCGGGCGCGGATTCGATTGGCAATCGACGGTTCACTCTCAAGCATTCCCGTCGCGGCAAGAAGAACATCTTCGAAGTCGATGCGTTTTCTTTCGTCTTTGACGCTCTCGTATCGGCGCATCACCTCGACCATCGTGTCGGCGTCCAGACCTCCGGGCAAAGCTCGTCCGTCCGATTCAGCAGCCTGGCGGTACTCGTCGAGGGTGTAGGCCTTGACTTTGCGCCATTCGATTTCACCGGCGATGTCTCTCAACACCGCCTGGTCGACCTGAATCGACATGGTCTCTAACACGTAGGAAACCACGGGCGCCTTGCTGGCGACGATGTCGGGGAGGTAGCCATCGGTGAGCTGCGGCCAGAAGTGCTGCAATTGCCTGAGAGCAGCAGAGTGAAACGTTCGGGCTTCTACCCCGTCCACCCCAAGCGCACGAATGCGCCCGGCCATTTCTTGCGCCGCCTTTTGGGTGAAGGTGAGGGCGAGCACATTTTCGGCCTCGTAGTGGCCCGATTGCACGCCGTAGGCAATTCGGTGGGTAATGGCCCGCGTTTTCCCCGTCCCCGCGCCTGCCATGACGCACACCGGTGCATCAAAGGTGGTGGCGACAAGCCGTTGACGCTCGTTGAGGCCTGAAAGCAGTGTGTCGGTCACCAGACTCCCCCGTCGGGAAGCGGTTCCCCATACCAATGCTCGATCATCGCCCGCGCAATCGACGTGCGGCCGGGCAGAATCACCTCGCCGAGACTCTGTGCGAGCTCTTCACGGGTGAACCAGCGCAGGTCGACGATTTCCGTTCCATCTGGGGTCAGGTCGCCGGAAGCATCGTGGTCTAATTCGGCGTGAAACCCGACCATCAATGAAGCCGGGAATGGCCACGGTTGGCTCCCGAGATAGCGGGGGTTTTTCACCACCAAACCAGATTCCTCAAACACTTCCCTCGCGACCGCGGCTTCGAGAGACTCCCCCGGTTCGACGAACCCAGCGAGAAGTGAATAGCGTTGCGACTCCCACAACGCGTTGCTACCCAAGACAATGCGATCGTCTCGGTCCGTCACCAGGACAATGATGGCTGCGTCCGTTCGTGGAAAAACATGTGACCCCGTCCCTTCGTCGACCAACACCCAGCCAGCGCTGTCAGCGAGGAGTCTCGCTCCAGAATGAGGCGAGTGGGCGTGAGAGGTGTGCCAGTTCGCTACGGCGAGCGCGGACACTAAGACTCCGGCGTCGCGCTCGTCGAGCTCGTGTCCCGTGGTTCGGCCGCTCACCCACCTCGCCACGTCGGGCTCAATCGAAGATGCCGATTCGTCAGAGAACACGGCTGCCACGATTGCCACACCCCCGCCGAGCGGGTCACCGGGAAGGGTGCGGCCGAGATACACCGTGACGTCGGGTGTGGGGAGTGTGCCGGGCTCCCGATAGTCAATCGCGACCGCTCCATTCCCGAGCGTCAGCACTTCGCCCTTCCACACGCACACGACCCGCGTGCTTCGGTCGCCCCAGAGCGCCTCAACCAGTCCGGGAATGGGCCTCGATGAAGCATCTCGGTCGAGACGGGTTCGAGACAGCGGGAGCCGGGGTGTGAGCGTCATCGCGCGACTCTCCCCTCGAACAGTTATCCGGTGTGGCGACGGGTTGGCTTGAGACCACCGGCCTACCCTGGAAGGCATGACCCACCTGTCCCTCATGCTAGCGGCGCGGGCTTCCGCGGCGGTGCCCGGCCTCACACTCGTGAGTACCACGGACCAGTCGGATGACTCTCGTTACCAGGCGCTTGCGACAGACACCGAATCGCGAGCCTGGGTCATCGAGCTTCCCCGTGTCGATGAGGAGGAAAGCCACACCCGTGAGCGCATTCCTGCCCTCCGCGCAATGGGTGACGGGCTGCGGTCGCGGCTACCGTTTGGGGTGCCCCGTATCCACGGCGACGCCAACGTCAAAGGTCGCACTCTCACCGTCGCCGAATGGCTCCCAGGATTCCGGGTGTCCGCGGCAAAGGTGACCCCCGATTTGGCGGGTGCCCTCGGCGAGGCAATGGCCGGTTTACATTCGATTCCGGCGAGTGCGCTGTATGACCAGGGGCGACCCATCAATACGGCGAACGAGTCCCAACGAGTTGCAGTCGGCATTGTCGATCGGGCCGCCCAAACCACGCTCCTGCCCCAATCACTCCTGCGGCGCTGGGAAGCTGCCTATGAGGACCCCGAGTTGTGGCAATTTGAGCCGGCGATTGTTCATGGTTCGCTTCGATTAGATGATTTCTTGACCGAAGGCGACCGAGTCACGGCAATCACCGGTTGGCGTTCGCTTCACGTCGGTGACCCGGCACGAGACATCGCCTGGGTGACCGCCCCCACGATGAAGGACATCGCCCAGCCGATTGAAACCTCGTATCGCTCGGCCCACAGTGGCGCTGACCGCCGACTGTTCCAGCGGGGACGGTTCTGGGCCGAGCTCGATATCGCCCGTTGGCTCCTCCACGGCATGGACACCGGTAATGAGGAAGTGGTGCGTGATGCCACTGACCTGATCAACCAGTTACACGACCGAGTGGGCCACGACTTAGACAACGCGCTCACCGAACCGATCACCCAGACGCCACACCCTCTCCACCGAGAGAACCCCAACGACGGGTAGTGTCCGGCTGTGGATGTGATTCTTCGCGCGCTCTACCGAATCATCGTCGGAGCGTTGCGGACACCGGGAGCTAGATTTCTCATTCCCAGGCGATTTCGCCTCGTCACGATCACGACGTCTCCCGGAGAAGGAAGTATCGAATCGGGTGAGTTCTACCCTCCATCTCAGGCAGTGGTTAGTCGCTGCCAGGAGATCGGCACCGACTTTGTCACTCCAGAGCCCGAGCCCTTTCCCTCAGTCGGCTGGAGTCTGTGGGAAAACGCGGAAGTCACGAACAACCGCTACTTCCCCTATTTACTGAACTCCCGGCAGCTCATGCTCGGGCCGCGTCGACTCCCCGGCCCCTACAAGGTCGTCATGAAGCGCAACCGTGTGCTCTGGGCAGAGGGCGATCAGGCACTCGTGAACCGCTTCCACGGTGAGCGAATGCGCGTCGACAAAGCGATATTCCTCGGGGGTCGTGACTTCACGAACTGGTATCACTGGCTCGTCGACGGCCTCCCCGCTCTCCACCTCGCCAATTCGTTGCCTGAGCATCTTCGCAATTGGCCCGTGCTCGTGCCCGAGCAGGTTTTCCGTTTCCCCACGATGCTCGAAGCCCTCGAAGTGTTCAAACAACGCCGCGACATCATCGTGATGCCCGAATGGGCGATGGTGTCGGCGAAGCAGTTGGTGTGGATTGACCCGCTCGAGGTGAGCAACATTCCGAAGACAGGTGCCCGCGCCTCAAAGGAGCCACGGATTCACCTGCTGCACCGTAATGGGATGGAGGGCTACCGTGACGTCTACCTCGAACGATTTGCCCCAGACCCCGTCACTCCCCACCGAAAAATCGTTCTTGCCCGCGATACGGCTCGCCGCTCCTACAACCAAGAGGACGCCCTCGCCGTGGCGGAAGAGTTTGGTTTTGAGCCGGTGTACCCAGAGAAATTGACACTGGCAGAGCAGGTTCGTGTGTTCCGCGAGGCCACACACGTCCTCGGCCCCAGCGGAGCGGGGTTCGCGGGGCTCCTTTTTGCGCAGCCCGGCACGAGTGCTCTGTGTTGGCAGGACACAAGGCTTCGATTCATGACAATCTTGCCGGACTTAGCGACCCTCAATCACGCCGAGTATTGGCACCTGTTCTACCAGTCAGACGAAAACCGTGGCCTCTTCCGCTCGAGCTACACCCTCGACCCGGAAGCTCTGAGAAAAGCGATTCGCACCTGGCTCGGTTAGCTCGAGCGAGTCTTCGCCTGAGCGAGTAATGTTTCGAGCTCTGCCCGGTCAGGGAGCGAATCAGGTTGGAGGGTGTGATTGGTCGCTGAGAACCAGAATGCGGCGTCCACTTCCCTATGGTCGCTTCCAGTCCATTCGGCCCAGGCGAGGCGGTAGAGGGCCAACTGAAGCGCCTTACGGCGCTCCTCGTCCGCGTCTCGGGGCTCTCGGCCGGTCTTCCAGTCCACGATGAGAATGCGTCCCTCTCGTTCAAAAACCGCGTCAATCTTGCAAATGATGAGATGTCCACCCAGCGGAAGGTGAATCTCTCTCTCAAGAGCCACCGGGGTCAGACGCGCGAAATCACTCGCCTCAAACGCTGCCCTCCACTGCTCCATATCGACATCGAAGTCGGGAGAATCAGGCGAATCAGGATCCACGTCCGCTGCAAGGAGACCGTCGGAAGCAGATTGGGCGAAAAAGCCCTCGACCCATTCGTGAAAAACGGTTCCTCGCTGCTGAGCGACACCGATCGTGGCAGGCCGAGGTTGAACTCGGCTCTGGAGCATCTGTTCGGGCTCAAGTAGCCAGCGGTCAAACTGGGATGCGGGAATCCGAACAGGCCATTCCGGCTGGTGCGGCTGTCGTGCTTGTTCCTCTTCGGCCAAGATCTGTTCGATTCTTGAGGTGAGGTCCCCTCGGGGCGCCTCAGAGCCATCGATGGCCTCTCGCACCCGCGCTGCGGCGGCCTCGACACTGGCTCTGCGCGAGCCGAGCGGGTCGGCGGGCCATCGAATAACGTCGGGTTCGGTCTCGGGTGGCTCCTCGAGACTGCTGGCGCTCGGAAGAGGTCCAATCGCACCGGCATCGTCGAGTTCTGTGAGGAAGATAGAGGGATGGCGCGGCTTTTGCTGGTGTGCCCAAAAAGACCCGCTCAACAGCAGCGCCTCGCGGGCTCGAGTCATCGCCACATAGCACAGGCGACGCTCCTCTCGAAGGTGGTAGTCGGACACCTCTTCTTTGAAGGCCTTGAAGGAATCGACCAGTTCCTTCCTTGTCTCCGCGTTCGACCAGGCGAACCGGGGCAGAAAGTCGCGGTCTCCACGGAAGGGGTAGGGCAGGACTCCCGCGGCAAGCCAGCCGGAACTGCCCTCTTTCGATTTAGCAGGGAGCTCATCGGTTACGGCGCGGACGACAGCAACAAGATCCCATTCGAGTCCTTTCGCCCCATGAATCGTGAGGATCTGAACGCAGCCCGGCTCGGGAGGTTCGCTTCTCGGCGTGAGACTGTCTCGCCACTCCGCCTGCTCCAACCAGTCGAGAAAACCTGAGGCCCCCTGGTCATCGCTAAAGGCCTGATACTGACGCACCGCGTCAATAAAGGCTTCCCGCGCTTCGCGCGATGAACCTCGACCCTCATTGGCCATCCGTTCAATGTCCAAGCCGGAGAGCCTCTCGATTGACGCGACCTGTTCGAGCAGGGGCTCGTGGGAGACCTGGCGATAGGAGCGAACAAGGTTGGCAGCCTCGACCAGCACTCCTTGGGCCGGAGCGGAGAACCGCTGCCACCGTTCGTGATTGCCGGGCAGGCGTGAGAGGTAGTCGAGGGCATCAGCGAGAGAGGCCGATGGGCCACCCACGGCAAGGTCAATCATTTCTTGGACCCGTTCGTCTTCCGAGCTAATCGACTCTTTGTCGAACCGGGCGAGGTGGCGGGCGACTTCCGAGAGGGCGTAAAGGTCGGCCACACCCACCCGGAACGCACCGGAGGTGAGAAGTCGGACGAGTTCCCCATTGGCGTGGGGGCGGTGCACTATCGACAGCGCGCACACAATGTCAGCTACCACCGGGTCGGCGAGGAGTCCACCGATTCCCAGAATGTGAACGGGGATTCCCTGTCGCCGAAGCGCCTCAGCAAATTTGCTCTGGTGGGTGCGCGAGCGCACCAAAAGTGCCGCGCTCGGTGGTTCAGCACGGTCGGCAAGTTCACGGGCAAACCACGCCGCCACCTCAGCTGCTTCCTCATCAATGGTGTCGACAAAAACGCTGTCGCAGCGGCCCTCCGGAGCGTCTGGTCGGGGACGCAACACTCCCACGTCGTGGACGTCGCCTCGAAGCGGCTGAGCAATGAGGTTTGCCGCTCGCAACACCGCTTCAGGGTTACGCCAGCTGACCTGGAGTCCGAAGGTGTCGTGCGGATACTCACGGGCAAAAACATCGGTGAACTGAGCGAGGTTACTCGCGCTCGCCCCGCGCCAACCGTAGATGGCCTGGTGTGGGTCGCCGACGCTCATCACCGGATGGTCGGCAAAGAGCGAGCTCAGCAACTTCGTTTGCAGCACGCTCGTGTCTTGATACTCGTCGAGGAGGACGACTTTGTACTGGCCTCTCACCTGGTCGACCACGTCATCGGCGCTGTTGACGACGTCGAGAGCGAGCCTGACCTGGTCGGAATATTCGACCACTCCTCGAGATCGCTTCAGTTCGGTGAACTCACCGACCAGCCGCGCGAGGGTCGGTATGAGCTGCTGTGAACCCACAATCGACGCCATATCCGAGGCGTATTCAAAACGGCCTCCCAGTGGCAGCTCGAGTAGAGCGGCCATGTCATCTGCGTGGCGGTCGAGGCCGGCAAGGTCCACGGCGTGTTCGGAGACGGCCTGAGCAAACTGCCAGGTGAGTGTGGCAAGTCGGTCGACCGAATAGTCGAGCTCCTCTAATGCCGGATCAGTTGACTGCACAACCACCCGCCGAGCGAGCGCCCAGGCAGCGGCCTGGCCAGCAACCTCTTGGTCAGCGTCGATACCGAGGTAGACGGAGTAGTCCTGAAAGAGTCTGGAAGCAAAGGAGTTATAGGTCGAAACCTGCGGCATCTGAAAAATGTCAGATTCCTCGGATTCGGGCAACGCTCGAATGCGCTCGTTGATGCGCTGGCTGAGCTCACTGGCCGCTTTTCTGGTGAAGGTCAATCCGAGCACCTCGTGCGGCGACACAATCCCATTGGCCACAAGCCACACCACCCGAAGCGCCATCGTCTCTGTTTTGCCCGAACCGGCACCGGCCATGACCCGATAGACCCCGCGAAGTGGCGCCTCAATAATCCGCGCCTGTTCATCGGTCGGCGGGTAGACGCCGACTAAGTCGGTGACGTCTTTGGCGGAATACTTTTGCTCAGTCACCACACACCGACCCCACCCGCTGCCAGCGGTTTTCAGACGGACCCTGCCCCGCAAACATCTTCTCCCTCGGCCCCTCGAACTCTGCCGCCGCCATCACCTTGGCAACCTCAGCTACCCGGGCGCGGAATTGATCGAGCTGCTCTGAACTGAGCGCGTCCTGGGCGGCAATTCGGTATCGCTTCCCGTCTTTGCCTTCCTTGACAAACAGCAGCCACGCCCCCGCAACCTCACCGTCGCCGCCGATCTGCTCTCGCACTGCGGAATCACGAATAGCAAGCTGGTAGGCCGAGAGCTGCGGGTCATCGACCACCTTGTTGTCGCTGATCGGCTTCCCCGTTTTCAAGTCAACGACGACGAGCTCTCCCTCAGCGTTGCGCTCGACCCGGTCGATGATGCCCACCACGACCGCGCCATCGAGGGGAATCTCAAAACGCTGTTCGATGGCGGCGACCTCTGAGCCCAGTTTCTGCCGGTCGCGCAAATAGTCAGCGAGCGCAACGACGTACCCGAGCGCTTGACGATACTGGGCATTCGCCTGCCACCCCGCCTCGAAGTCGAGCTCGGAAAAACGGGTGGACACGAGTTCGCTGAGCTCGTCGACGGTTCCCCAGGGGGCATGTTCGAGGGCGTAGTGGAGAATCGAGCCCACTCCCACTCTCGGCGGGAGGTCTTCAGGGGCAATCCGGCCGAGGAACCAGTCCATCGCGGACTCTTCGACGGTCTTCAGCTTCGAAGGAGACAGAGGGATATCGCTGCCCTCAAACAGCGGTGCGGTTGTGGTCGGCTGCTCCAAACCCCACCACGCCTTCGGATCAGCCCCGTCGACCCCACGCCTCGCAAGCTCAGCCAGCGCGATAGCTGCGTCGCCATCCCCGGCGACCGCTGCTCGGCGGAGCGACCCGACGAGCTCGCGGGATGAGCCGAATTCTTCAGGGTCGCTATCAACGGCTCTGCTGTTGCGAGCAAGGAGGTGAAACAGTGGGCTTGGTTGTTCGTCGTCCGAGTCCACGCAACTCACGATGACAACGCTCCTCGCACGGGAAATCGCGAGTGCCGCCATGCGCAACTCGTCGTCAATGACGACCCGCTGCTCATCTATCGCCTCGCCCAATTGGCCGCGCACTGCCCGAATGACCAGTGGGGAGCCCAGAAGAGAGCCTCGAATTCTCGTGTTTGGCCAAACGTGTTCATTTAGTCCGGCTACAGCGACCACATCGAACTCTTCGCCGGCGACCTGGGCGGGAGTGGCGACAGTGACTCCACGTCGCTCAGTGGCGGGCAGGAGAACGTCTTCTGTGACGTCGGCGTATAGCACTCGGTCGAAGAAGGCGAGCGCGGAAACTCCGAGGTGGCTGCTGACGAATCGCTCGGCCGTGCGCAGCAGGGCGCCAACCTGATTGATGCTCTCGCGGGCAAATGATGAGGGCCGATCAGGGTGGGTTGCACGCTTGACCCACTCGTCTTCGACCGCCCACAACTGCCAGGCCTGTGAGGCCAACACGTCGGCGCTGGTCGACGGAGGCAGGGCACGCAGCCCTCGCACGACGTCACTAATGCGACCGAGTGGGCGGTGCCAATATTCCGGGAGGGCGGGCGGCAACTCAGCGGTTCGCACGAGCTCGGCGAGAGATTCTCTCGGGCTGCGGTGTTCACCCTCCATCTGGTCGAGCCGACGAAGAAGGTGCCCCAAGCGCCTGAGCTCACGGCGTTCAAAGCCCCCGTACACCCCAGAGAGCAGTTGGGTGATCCGCTCTGTGCTCAATGATTCGGGGTCGAGTGCGAGTTGAATCCAGCCAATCAGGTCACGGGTCGCAGGGTGTTGACCGAGGGGTTCGCGAAAATCCGTTTCGGTGGGAATCCCCGCCTGCCTCAGCGTCGACGCGACGACGGGTATTGCCTGTGAACGACGAACCACCACGGCCATCTCCGAGAAGGGAATCTGGCCGTCTCGGTGTCGCTGGCGCAACAGCGTCGCAATATCGAGCGCCTCACGGGTGGGACTCGGCGAGGAAAGAGAAAGAACCGGGTCAGAGGAGTCGTCCCCGACCGCGGTGACCTTGCGTTGCTGTCCGGCGAGGGCCGTGCCAACCCTCGCCACCACCGATCCCACAAGCTCCCGAATGGCGGGACCGTGACGATGCACTCTTCCTAACACCAGAGGTTCCACAGCCAGTTCCCGAGCGAGTCGGGCTGGACCCTCCGCGTCCGCTCCGCGGAACGTCTGGCCGGCCACATCCGGTTCGGCCAAGACCACAAGATGCACTCCAGCCCCGTTTAGGGCGAGCATCAACCCGAGTGATGCGGGAGACATGTCCTGGGCGTTGTCAATGACGATGGCGCGATAGTGCCGGGCGCGACCACCGGACGACACCAGCTCAGCAGCAAGCCGGATCAGTTCGGCGGGGTCGAACTCATCTGGCCTCGCTCGAGCAATAACCCGCTGATATTCGTCGATGAAGTCCGCCACTGCAGGCCAGGCGGCGTGGGCGGAAGCCCACGCCCTCAGCTGATTCGCATCGACATCGAGCTCAGTCAACCGTGCCATCAACTCCCGCAGTTCGGTTCTAAACGTCTCGGTGGAACGCACTTCAGGCCCCAAGTGCTCAGGCCACGACGGCCCCGTCCCACTGGCGATGTGCTCGTCGAGAAGCTGAGCGATGTCTTGATCGACGTCAGCGCCCGAGCGCAGGCGCGGAGGCGCTTCACCGAGCCGCTCGCGCTCAGCGCGTAGAAGGTCAAACGCAAAAGCCTGAATACTCATCACCATCGGACCCCTCGTGGCAATCCCCACGGTGGTTCCGACCGTGTCTCGCAATCGTGTGGCCTGCTGACGGGTAGGGGTCAGGAGTCGAACCTGGTCAGGATGAAGTCCCTCTCGAGTGACCAAGCGGGTGAGGTACTCGATCGCGAGAGAGGTTTTCCCGCTCCCTGGGGCGCCAAAAATCACGGCCGGACGGCCAAGCGAGAGTGATTCGAGCACGGCGGAGTCCGTCACGACTGCAGACTCGTTCACCGTCATACTTCGAGGCTAAAGCCCACAGCCGACTGTCGTACGCTAGGAACGTGGAAATTCGAATCGGAATTACGAACGCTAACCGCGAACTGAGCTTTGAAACCAATCAACCCGTGGCCGAACTGGAGAAGCTCATTGCTGGCCAGGTCGCCGAGGGTGACGACGGCATGGTGCGGCTTGAGGACGCCAAAGGCCACGTCTACCTCATCCCCGTGAAGTCGTTGGGCTATGTCGAGCTGGCCGACGAACCCGTGCGCAAGGTGGGTTTCGCGCCCTAAACGCCTTAGGCGGTAAGACCCAGGCGGTCGAGTCGCCTGGTGTGTTCGGTGACGATATCGGTGAACAGTGGTTCGTAGCTGTCTTCCCCGGACGTCGAGCTGACCGGTCGTAGGGCTTTTCGTGCGATCAACATGGTGTCCCCCACGAGGCGTCGTGCCCACAGGCTCACCCGAGAGAGATAGGCGTCGTCGTGTTCGATCACGCGACGAATCACCCCCTCAAAGAGTGCCTCGTCTTCATCGGATTCAAACACCCGCTGAATATCGCTCTTCGCCGGCTCGGGTAGTCCTCCTGCGAGGGTCGTGAAGAAGTCACCCAGAAAACCTCCGACGACGTAACAGGTGGTGACGCGCTCGTACCAGTTATCGGCGCTCATCCTCCGAAACTGCTCCCGCTGATACTCCGTCGGACCGACCAGCGCATCGACCGGGTCGTCACCGTATTCGGCCAACAGCGAGCGCAGAGCCTCATAGCGATCCAATACGACGTTGGTCGCTCGGGCGAGCTCATCACGGTCGAGCACCGACCAGGCTTCACGCATGACCCGACCAGACTCCTCCGAGAGCAAGAGCTGGGAGGCGGTGGCGTGTGCGAGAAGGTCGGCGGCGTTGGGGGCGAGTGATGTGAGGTCGATGCGACTGGAGGCATCGACCCGGCGCGAGCGAAGCGACGGGGCCGCAGCCTTCTTCTTTCGTCGCCAGAACCGCCACTCCACGCCATAAGAGTAGTCGTGCGCAGCTCAGCACCACAGCTCGGACAACCCCGGCCACTAGACTGGGAACCACTTAAGAAGACGATAGGCACCTATTTCCGTGAATTTCTCCGACCTGGGCATCGAGCCCGATATGGTCGAAGCTCTCCTCACAGAGGGCATTGACTCCCCCTTTCCGATTCAGGAACAAACCATCCCCGTGGGCCTCACCGGCCAAGACATCATCGGCCAAGCCCGAACCGGGACGGGAAAAACCCTGGGTTTTGGTCTGCCGCTGCTGCAGCGCCTGGGCACAAACCCCTCTCCGGGCGTGAAGGCACTCGTGGTCGTTCCAACCCGCGAGTTAGCGATTCAGGTGACCGAGGACTTAGAAGTCGCCTCCTCTAAACGAGCCACCCAGATTGCCGCGATTTACGGCGGTAAGGCCTATGAGGGCCAAATCGAACAAATCGATCAGGGTGCGCAGGTGGTCGTGGGAACTCCCGGGCGACTGCTCGATTTGATGCAGCAGCGCCGGCTCTCCCTCTCAGACGTCCAGGTGATGGTGCTGGACGAAGCCGACAAGATGCTCGACTTGGGATTCCTACCTGATGTGGAGCGACTGTTTGCGAAGACGCCTGCGACGCGTCAGACGATGCTCTTCTCGGCCACCATGCCCGGGCCTGTCTTGACGCTCGCCAGGCGGTTTATGACTAAACCGCTCCACATCCGCGCCCAAGATCCCGAAGAGACCATCGCGCAGGCCAATATTCAGCACTTCGTCTATCGAGCCCACCAGCTCGACAAAGACGAGGTGATTGGCCGGATTCTCCAGGCAGAGGGCCGCGGAAAAACCATCATCTTCACCCGCACCAAACGCGGAGCCGCGCGGTTGGTGGAAGAGCTCACTGACCGCGGTTTTTCCGCCGCTGCCGTGCACGGCGACATGAGCCAAGACGCTCGAGAGCGCGCCATGACGGCGTTCAAAGCGGGAAAGAAAGACATCCTGATTGCCACCGATGTGGCCGCGCGCGGTGTCGACGTGGATGACGTGACCCACGTGATCAACCACACCATTCCCGAAGACGACAAGACCTACCTCCACCGAGTCGGCCGAACGGGCCGCGCGGGGAAGACCGGTATCGCCGTCACCTTCGTCGACTGGGCCGACCTACACAAGTGGGCGCTGATTAACCGCGCTCTCGAACTCGGAGTCGACGAACCGCAAGAGACCTATTCCTCTTCTCCCCACCTCTTTAGCGACCTGAATATCGCGAAGGGCACGAAGGGTCGGATCAAGGCCACTCCCATTCCGAAGAAAGAGCGGGAGGCTTCTGAACCACGCTCCAGATCACGCCGGGCCCCGGTGAAACCGGGCCAGAAGCCCGCGCAGGGAGAAAAATCCGGAGGTTCACAGCCTCGCAGGCGTCGCCGCCGCAGTGGCCCTAACCAAGCCTCTTAGCGCATAGGTACTGGCTCGACTCCGACGCCGGCGTCGAGGATTCGCTCGAGCTGCTCCATCGTGGTCTGATTCTCGCCCAAAAGGTTGGGCTTTTTACTGCCGTGGTAGTCGCTCGACCCCGTCACAATCAGGCCAAGAGTGTCTGCGACAACCGCCAAGACTTCGCGCGATTCGGGAGCGTTCTCGCGGTGGTCAATTTCGACACCCATCAGGCCCAGTTCCACCCAGCGCCGATATCGCGCGAGAACATCCTCCAGGCTCCCCGAAACTCCCGTGGCGAGGTTATCCCCGCGGCTGAGCGGGTGGGCAAGGACGGGCACCCCCCCTGCCTCACGAATAATCGCGAGTGAGTGGTCAAGCTTCGGGGCATAGTGCGGGACGTGATAGGGCCCATCGGCGGAGAGGATATGGTCAAACGCCTCCGTCGTATCCCTCACGATGCCCTTGGCGATGAGCACTTCAGCGATGTGGGGCCGACCTGGAGTCGCGCCCTCGGGAATGGTTGCACGCACGTCCAACCAGGAAATGTCGTAGTCAGCGGAGAGTTTTTCCACCATCATCTGCAGCCGGTGATCGCGGTGTGAGCGAATCTTCGCCATTTCTTCCACCAGCTGCGGGTGCTCGGGGTCAACGAGATACCCGAGCAGGTGGATGCTCTGTGGCACAAAACCGGTGGTGTGGTCAATCACTTGGGTGCTGAGCTCAATTCCGGGAATCAAGCTCAAGGGGGCACCCTTCGCCGCCTCGACGGCCTCGGCCCAACCGGAGGTGGTGTCGTGGTCGGTGATGGCGAGTGTCGTCACTCCCGCAGAGACCGCTTGGGCAATCAGTTCCCCGGGGGTGTCAGACCCATCGGACGCACGGGTGTGGGAGTGCAGGTCGATGATGGGGTCGCTCACCCCTCCATGCTAGGTCGCCCAGAGTGGGAGACTGGAGGGGTGGCTCAGAAGAACCAGAAACCGTTGCGCTCACGCGCGCCAGAATCGACGGCTTTTCACCGCTTCATGACCACGGGCTGGGCGGAATCACACGCCCCCCATTCGGGCCCACACGAGGTGGCACCTTTCGCAGCCATCAGGCGCACGGTCCTCCTCGAGTTGCTCGGAGAGTTGCCCGAGGATGTCATCGTTATCGTCCCAGCAGGTGCGAGAAAACAGCGCTCGAACGACACCGACTTCCCCTACCGACCTCACTCAGCTTTCAGCTACCTCACCGGCTGGGGCTCTTCAGCGACGCCAGAGTCGATTCTGCGCATCGAGCAATCGAGCTCAGACTCGCCCGTGGTGCTCTATGCACGAGGGCCCGCCGACCGCACGAGCGACGAGTTCTATGCCAGTGCCGAACTGGGCGAGTTTTGGACGGGCCCGAGACCCCACCTTGAGGACATCTCGAAGAGTCTTGGTCTCGAGGTGCGCCCGCTCGAACAGTGGGATGGAATCGCTGAGGATGACCTGCCGCGCACCCTCATTATTGACGACGGGGATCCGCTGCTCACAGCGCGTGTGATGGCCCGTCGGACCAAGAAATTGGGTGTGAAGAAAGCGGCGGTATTGAGCGACTCTGACGCCACGGTCGCTCGGCTGCTCTCCGAGATGCGTTTTGTCAAAGACGCCTGGGAGATCGAGCAAATGCGCCTCGCCGTGGCGGCAACACACCGAGGCTTCGACGACATCGTCGGCGCGATTCCTCAGGCAATCGGAGAGCAGCGCGGTGAGCGCATCATCGAGGGTGTTTTTGGTGCCCGTGCTCGCCTCGAAGGCCACGATGTGGGCTATAGAACGATTTCCGCTTCAGGCCCGCACGCCTGCATCCTGCACTGGGTGAATAATGATGGACCCGTCACAGCAGGAGACCTCCTTCTCGTTGACGCAGGAATCGAACTCGATTCCCTCTACACGGCTGACATCACCCGCACCGTGCCGGTATCCGGACGATTCACTGACCAGCAGAGGATGGTGTACGAGGCCGTATTGGAAGCAGCCGACTACGCCATGGCGAAGGTGCGCCCTGGTGTGCCGTTCCGAGCCATCCACGACGCGGCGATGGAAGTGATTGCCGCGCACGTCGAGCGGTGGGGGTTCCTCCCCGTTCCCTTGGATGAAGCCCTATCGAAAGAGGGGGGCCAGCACCGTCGCTACATGATTCACGGCACGAGCCACCACTTGGGGCTCGACGTTCACGACTGCGCGAAGGCGCGTCGTGAGATGTATGTCGACCAAGAACTGAAATCAGGAATGGTGTTCACCATCGAACCAGGCCTCTATTTCCAACCCGACGACCTGACCGTTCCTGAACAATGGCGTGGGATTGGAGTGCGCATCGAAGACAACATCCTGGTCACCGACGACAGCTACGAAAACCTTTCAGCGGGGATTCCCCGGAGCGTAGCCGAGGTCGAAACCTGGCTCGCCCGCTCGGCGTCTTAGAGGCCGAGAACCAACCCTGCGACGAGGAAGTAAATCAAGAGCCCACTCGTGTCGACGATGGTCGTGACGAGGGGGGCAGAAATGACGGCCGGGTCAATCTTCACCGCCTGAGCGGCAAGAGGCATGATGCTTCCGATTGTGGTCGCAAATACGGCAATCAACACAATGGCGAAGCCCACCGTGAGACCCACAGGTAACCCTGCAACCCACCAGGCCGCGCCAAAGGCGAGCAAGCCCAGGACGACTCCAAGGAAGAGACCCACCCTCGATTCGCGCCAGGCCACCCGGAGCACGTCACTCGGTCGCACCTCGCCGATTGCGAGAGCGCGGACCGCGCTCGTCGCCGCTTGGGCGCCAATATTTCCGCCCGTACCAACAATCAGAGGGATAAACAGGGCGAGGGCAGCGACCTGGACCAACGCCGTTTCGAAGAGCCCCATCACCCCCACGGTCACCGTTGCCGCAGAAATCAGAATCACCAGCCAGAACACTCGCAGTTTCGCGAGCTCCAACACGCTCGTGGAGAGGTAGTGGCTCGTGGAGGGAAGCTGACCTGCCTGGCGAGCAACGTCCTCAGTGTCGGCCGCTTCAATCACTTCCAACGCGTCGTCAACGGTGAGCACTCCCAGCACCCGCGACTCGCTATCGACCACCATCAAACCAAGACGGTTCGTTTCTTGAACCAGACGGGCCGCTTTTTCTGCTTCTTCAGTCACTTCGAGAGTGGGGGCGTTGGTGTCAGCGATTTCGCCGGCGGTCAGGCCGGGGTCGGCGAGAACCACGTGGCTCAACCCCACCACACCAACGAGTTTTCGACTGCGGTCGACCACAGCGAGGAGGTCCACGGTTTCCGCGTCGGAGCCCTTACGCCGGACAACATCCAAGATTTCGGCGACGGGTGTGGACTCTTGCACGGTGACCACCTCGGGACTCATCACACGACCGACCGAACCCTCGGGGTATCCCAAGAGCGAGGCGGTCATCGCCCGTTCCTTATGACTCAGCCCAGCGAGAACGCGTCGGACGAAGCCGGCTGGGGCTTCTCCCAGCAAGCGAGCACGGTCGTCGGGGTCCATCTCTTCCACGACCTCGCGGAAGGCGGAGTCGCGCATCCCGCTCAACAACTCTTGCTGCTGCACGCTGTCGAGCTCCTCAAACACTTCGAGCGCTTCGTCGCGGGGAAGCATCCGCCAGACGAGAGCCGCCTGAACGGGCTTGAGACGGGTGAGTTCCTCTGCGATTTCGTGAGGGGCTTTCTCGTCCAGCCATTCGGCGACGGGGGCGAGACCACCGAGGTTGAGCGCCCCGGTGAGACTCAT
>JAYODB010000024.1:0-16490 GCA_038106075.1 Cellulomonadaceae bacterium
GTGACAACTCCGGCTTCGAAGGCACTACGAAGCGCGGGCAACATTGCCTCTCCGGCGTCCGGGAACACCACGATGGCGTCCACACCGGTGGCAACCATTGACTGGATGTCTGAGATGGCCTTCTGGGTATCACCCTGGCCGTCAGCGTAAAGATACTCGGTTACGCTGGGGCACTTCTTTGCCTCTTCCTCCCCGCTTGCAGTGGTAACCAATCGCCAGCTGTTACCGCCAAATCCGTCGAGCAAACCGAATGTGATTTCGTTCGGTCCACACCACGAGGGGACATCACCGGTAGAGGCGTCTGTCGACTCCTCCGCGGCAGTTTCAGTTGCTGCGTCTTGAGTTCCACCGTCTCCACCGGCACTGCAGGCGGAGAGAGCCAAACCAGCAATACCTGCAGCGGCAAGCGCCTGCAAAATTTTGCGTTGACGTGTGATCATGTGATCTTTCCTCCATTGTTATTTCCGCAACAAGGTGTGTTGCGCTTTTTCATCCGAAGCGCAGGTGCACTACGAATGTTCTTTCCCAGAAGACGAACGACTCATCTCCTGAAACCTTCTTCGGACCTCTCGCCAGTCGATGGTGTAGATCGCGACACCGATGACGAACGCTGCTGCCTGCACGAGCGTGCGAACTGCATAGGGCACACCCAGGGCCAACACGAACTGATCGAGCTGGCGCAAGAACAACGCGGCCAGCACCGTAGCGAGGGGGAAGCCACGTCCACCAAGTAGCGACGTGCCGCCGAGGACTACCACTGCCACCGACGGCAAAAGGTAGGCGTTACCCATGTAGGCCGTGGGCTGGCTCGTGACCCCTGCAAGTAGGACTCCACCGACGAGGTAGAGCAGCTGAGCCCAGATGTAGGAGAGACCATTGTGGCCTTTCACATTGAGCCCAATGACAAGAGCGGCGGGCTTGCTGGCCCCGGATGCCTCGAAGCGTCGACCGGCAACCGTCTTCTTCACAATCAAGGAAACGAGAAGCAACGCAATCAGTGCGAAGTAAATGGTGTTGGGAATTCCTAGGGTGCGGTCTCCCGCAATGGAGCGAAGCAACGGAGCCGTCGCGCGGGGAGTTCCGCCGGAGATGCCAAGAATCGCACCAAACAGAAGAGCATTTGTGCCGAGGGTCGCAATGATCGGGTTCAGGCCGATGTAGCCAATCAGTATGGCGTTGAGCACTCCTGCTCCCACCGCCCACATCAGCGCGATTCCGAATGCCGGAAGCAACAGTGCATCATCACCGGTTGGGTAGTGGCTAATGATCACCACAGCGAGAGACATTGCGCCCGGCACCGAGAGGTCGATTCCTCCCTGCTGGACGACCAGCATTTGTCCCAGACCAATAATTGCCAGCACCGCGGCAAAAGGGAGCATTCCCAAAATGGCTCCGGTGGACACACTCGATGGCGCGAGGACGAAGCCGGCGACGATGAGAACAATCAGAGCAATGAGGACGGTGGAGACGCCTTTGGACAGTGCCCATCGAGCGGGCGCCTTCGTCGTTGCGTTCGTAGCCACTCTTTCTCCTTCGAAAGATTTCTCTGGTTCAGTCCAGGTGCTCAAAGTGTTGAGTCACACTTTATGAAAGTTCAAGAATGTTTACAAGTATGACACATAACGTTTTAGCCACAACTCCCTCAATCTCCACATTTCTCGATTGCAATGCCGAACTCGTTGGCGCTTTTCGGACGTGGAATCAGCTGCTCATTCCCAGCAACGTTTGTCACTGAACATAAATAGAAAAAGGAGTGTGAGCGCTAACAATAATATCGCGAAAACGGCAGGCCTGTCCCCTCCCCGCCGTGCGACTATGGGGTTCGATACCGAGGACAAAAAAATCAACTTAACAAGGTGAACATTATTGGCTATCGTTTATCAAAGGTGAACAAGCACAGAAAGGTTTCGCCATGTCAACTAGCTCATCAAAACGAGCACTTGTTGTGGGTGTGACCGGCATTGTTGGTCAGACCGTTGCCAAGCAGCTCGTCGACCAGGGGTGGGATGTCCACGGAATTTCGCGACGCCACACTACCGACATTGCTGGAGTTACACAGATCAGCGTTGATCTCCTCGATGGCGAGGCGGTCAAGAATTCCCTCTCGGGGCTCAAGCCCGAAATCGTCATCATCACCGCGTGGATTCGCAAGAACTCGGAGGCTGAAAACATTGAGGTGAACACTGCCACGCTGCGCAACCTCTTCGCCGGGTTAGAACCAGATGGTGGCGTTCGGCACATCGCCTTGCTGACCGGACTGAAGCATTACCTCGGACCCTTTGACGACTACGCAACGGGTGTGATGGCAGAGACTCCGTTCCACGAGAGTGAGCCTCGCCTGCCCAACCCGAACTTCTACTACTCGCAAGAAGATGAGCTCTTTGAGGCGTCGAAGAAGCAGGGCTTCACCTGGAGCGTGCACCGAGCCCACACCGTATTTGGTTTCGCCGTCGACAACGCGATGAATATGGTGCTGACCCTCTCGGTATACGCCACTATCTGCAAGGAACTGGGTAAGCCGTTTATCTTCCCCGGATCCGTCGAGCAGTGGAACGGCGTGATCGACGTGACTGACGCAGACCTCCTGGGCGAGCAACTCATTTGGGCCTGCACCCACAAGGAGGCAGAAAACGAAGCGTTCAACATTGCGAACGGAGACACCTTCCGCTGGCGCTGGTTATGGCCACAAATCGCGGAGCATTTTGGGGTGGAATGGGAAGCTCCCAAGCCCGAGTCCAACCCGCTCGAGAAGCAGATGGTCGGGTCCGAGGACATTTGGAAGTCCATCGCTGAGCGCGAGGGCCTCGCCGAGAGTGACGTCACCAAACTCGCGTCGTGGTGGCACACCGACAGTGATCTCGGTCGTCAGATGGAATGCTTCACCGACATGAACAAGTCACGTGAAGCCGGATTCTTGAATTTCCGTAACACGCCGAAGAGCTTCTTCGAGAAGGTCGCGCGATACCGCGCCGCCAAGATCATTCCGTAACAGGAGAAAGCAGAAGGGGCCGGCTATCAGCCGGCCCCTTCTTTCACTGTAAACCGAAACTAAAGAGTCGCGGTGAACTGGATGTGAGCTTTGATGTTGTTTGCCGGGTCTTGGGCGGCGTCGACAGCACCCACGGCATTGTCAACATCAAACGTATTCGTCACCAAGGGCGAGAGATCAATTCCTTTATTGGCCATGAACCGCAAGGTGTCGGGCCATACTCCGGGGGAACCAATGGAACCGGTGATGGTGAGCTCTTTCGATTGAATCAAGCCCAGCTTCGCGGGGGCCTCACGACCCACATCGATACCGATATAGCCGATGCGGCCTTTGAAGGCGGCGATTTCAAGCGCCCGAGCCATGACCCCAGGGTTTCCGGTGGCCTCAATGACGACGTTGGCGCCCTTACCCCCGCTCACTTTGTCAAGCAGGGCATCGAGACCGTCGGGGTCAACCACGTGGTCAGCTCCGAGCCTATTTGCCGCTTCCTGTCGGTGCGCAACGGGTTCGACCACGATGGTGAGCGCACCCAATGCCTTTGCTCCGGCGGTGACTGCCAAACCGATTGGGCCGGCCCCCAACACGACCAGTACGTCAGAAGCGTTCACGTTGCCAACCTTCATCAGGGCGTAGTACGCGACACTAAAAGGCTCTACCAAGGCGCCGTTGGTGTAGTCGACGGCGTCGGGAAGCTTGTGAAGCCACGATTCCTTCGCCTTGAAGAACTCGGCGGCCGCTCCACTAATCGAGAAGCCGAAGTGGTCATCTCCGATGACGCACTCCCCCACGACGCGGTCGCCGGGCTTCAGATCTTTGACCTTCGAGCCCACCTTCACCACTTCACCCGACCATTCGTGGCCCGGGATCAACGGATACTCAAAGGGGATGATGTAGCGGCCCTCGAGTAGCTCAATGTCAGAATGGCATACGCCGACCGACCGGGCGGCGACGAGCACCTCATCGTCAGCGATGTCGGGAACCGGAAGGTCGGTAACCGCCGGCTGTTCTTTGTCTACATATTGCAGTGCCTTCATGGCGACCACCCTTTCTACTTTGCCTGAACGAGGACCTTAGCCATCTCACCGGTCGGTGAGAGCAGGACCTCGAAGCCTTTTTCCACGATGTCGTGCATGCTGATTTTTGCGCTGACAACTTTCTCCACCGGCAAGCCCTTGTTGCCGATGAGGTCGATGATCCGCGGCCAGTCCACCACTGGATAGCACCAGGTTCCCCTCAGGGTGATATCGAATTCCGAAAGAATCATCGGATCAATCGAAGCAGGAGCCGTGTGCAGTCCGGTCTGTGACACCGTGCCGGCCTTACGCACAGCGGACAACGCCGTCTGCAATGCTCGCTCGTTACCCGAGCATTCGATGACGGCGTCGACGCCAATTCCTCCCGTTCTGTGCTTCATTTCACCGACGACATCGGTCTTCGTCGGATCGAAAAGTTCACCGACATCGAGGGACTTGGCGAGCGCCTGACGGTTCGGGTTCACCTCCGAGATGTACACCGTCGCACCGAGGTGGCGCGCATAGAGCGCGGCGAGTGCACCAATGGGGCCGGCCCCGGTAATCAAAACGGAATCTCCCGGTCGAACACCTGCGGAATCGACACCGTAGGCAGCCACCGCGGTGGGCTCCACCAGTGCGCCCTGCTCATCGGTCATCGAATCAGGCAGTTTTGCTACCGCAGCGGCGGGGACCACCGTCTCCTCAGCGATGCCACCCCACTCGTAGCTCAGTCCCACACACGCCATGGTTCGACACAGGTGGTTGAGCCCGCGCTGGCAGTAAAAACACGACCCGCAGAAGAGGAGGGGCATCACCGACACACGGTCACCCACGACCACGTTGGTGACATTGGAGCCAACTTCGAGGACCTCGCCCGAAAATTCGTGACCCAGAATTTGGGGGGCCTGTGAGCCATTGAGGGCGTGAGGTTTAGTAGGAATCACAATCGGACCAACGGCGTACTCATGCAGGTCAGTCCCACAAATTCCGCACCAGAACGGTCGTAAACGAACTTCATTTGCTCCAACGCTGGTCGGAGCGGCGACGTCGTCGATCCGAATGTCTTTCGCATCGTGAAAAACTGCAGCTTTCATCAGGCTACCTTTCTTGTCGTTCTAACTCAGTTGCGGGTCGAAGAGCACTTTGCCCTGTATCTGTCCAGTGGCTAGTCGCTCGAGCTGGTTGGGAAGCTCTTCAAGTGGATACACACCTTCGAGCAGTTCTTCGGCCAGTGACGTGGTTCTGAGAATTTCGAGCGCAGGAGCTATGTCCTGACCGCAGACGTGAGCCAGGGTGGTCTCGATCGTGATTTCGCTCATCACAATGTGATGCAGATTTATTTCTTGGGGAGTTGAGGCGAGCCCAACCTGGAGAAGTGTTCCGCCCTGCCTGACCCATGCTCCGGCCCGATTCGTCTGGCCAGGCGCGCCACTCGCCTCAATGACGACATCTGCTCCAACCGTACCGATCAAGCCCCTAATGGTTTCGTCTGTGTCATCATCCACCGGCACGACCACGTCTGCCCCCACTCGACTGGCGCGTTCAAGACGCGACCCCGCGAAGTCCACCACGATGACACGCTCCGCTCCGAGGTGTTTCAATCCCGCGAGCACAAAAGTGCCGATTGCTCCCGCTCCGATAAGGACCACGGTGTCACCGGGCGCCACCTGCGCGCGCCTGGCGGCGTGGAGACCTACTGCGAGAGGTTGCGCAAGACCGGCATGGTCGTCAGGCACATCAGAGGGGATCGGCACGAGAGTGGATGCGGGCACCGCAACAAACTCGGCCATTCCGCCGTGGCGATTAAGGCCATGGGTGACATACTGAAAACACAGATTGGTTCTCCCCTCTCGGCAGCGCGGGCAGTCGCCGCACGAAATTCCAGCGCCCGAGGCGACCCGGTCTCCCACGGAAAAGCCAGCGACATCATCGGACACCGCGGCAATCTCTCCAATGAACTCGTGCCCCATGACCATCGGCCCCACAAGACCGCTCGTCGGGTGCGGTTTGTGAAGCGGGAAGATGATTGGCCCAGCCTTCCATTCGGATGCATCAGTCCCACACATCCCCGATCGGGTGACCCGAAGCAAAACCTCTCCAGAAACAGGCTGGGGGACTTCGACCTCCTCAATCCGGACATCGTGAGGACCGTGATAGAGCGCAGCTTTCATGAACCTATTCTTTCTCTGCCGACTCGAGGCTTATCCCTCCCCTCGGCCCTCTTTCGTGTTCAGGTGAGACTGCGAGTCGCGCTCGAGGTTGAGCGGTCCACCCACTCCGATGTATCGACGGCCAGCGACGAGCAGTTCCTCAGCGGGGAACTTGGTAATCACTTCTGCGCCGGTCGCGGTGACGACGACCTCTTCCTCGATACGGGCCGCACCAATACCGTCGGCACTGGGCCAATACGTTTCGAGCGCGAACACCATGCCCTCTTTGAGTTCTTCCGGGTGGTCGAGTGAGACCAGGCGGGAGAAAATCGGCTTTTCCCAAATGGAAAGACCCACACCGTGGCCATACTGCAGGGCGAAGGCGGCTTCTTCGTCGGGGAAACCAAACTCTTCAGCCTTCGGCCACACCTTCACAATGTCCGCCGTCGTCGCACCGGGCTTCACCAGAGCAATCGCGCGGTCCATGTATTCACGGGCAATCCGGTAGGCGTCGCGCTGCGCCCGCGACGCTGAACCTACCGCGAAGGTGCGGTAGTAGCAGGTGCGATAACCCTGGTGTGAGTGCAGAATGTCGAAGAACGCCGGGTCGCCCGGGCGGATGATGCGGTCGGAATACACGTGCGGGTGGGGCGAGCAGCGCTCACCTGAAATCGCGTTCACACCCTCCACATATTCACTACCCAGGTCATACAGCGTCTTCGCGACCAGTCCCACGGCTTCGTTTTCCTTCACACCTGGGGTGAGGAACTCGTAGAGGTTCTCATACGCCGCATCCACCATCGAACACGCCTGAGTCAACAGGGCAATCTCGTCTTTGGATTTGATGGCGCGAGCATTCAAGAAAATTTGCTGGCCGTCGACCACGTCGATGCCTGCCTTCTGCATGGCAAAGAGAATCGGAAGCTCAATGAGGTCAACACCTACTGGCTCCCCCAACAGGCCAAACTTCTCCAACTCCCGCTTCACCTTCGCGGCCACCTCATCGGCGATACCCGCGTCAGGGTGGAACGCGCCACGCAGAGTGGAAATACCCGCACGAGCACCCGACTCCAACCGAGGCTTCACGGCACCGTGGTGCGCGGCGTGTGGATCGGCATCCGCTTCAGTAGTCGTGAAATCCAACCAGGGGTTGTAAAGCTTGTGGTGCTTCGCCGCCGACCCAAAATCCCACACAATCGGGTCAGAATTACGTGTAACAAGCGCAAAACGAATCGCCTTATCAATGGCCCACGTCCCAATATGCGTTGCCGACATGTAGCGAATGTTCGCGAAATCGAACGCCAACAACGCCCCCACCTCAGACGCCTCAAGATGCTTACGCAGGTTCGCGAGACGCTCGGAACGCAACCGATCATGATTGATCCGCTCCTCCCAATCAACCGCATTCATTCCATACGTTGCGATAGGCACTGTTGTCTCTTTTCTGTGTGGGTGATTCGTGAAAGGTCGTGGTTAGACCAGAATCATTCCGCCCTCGATAGGAATGATTTGACCGGTGATATAGTCAGAGTCGGACGCGGCGAGGAACACTCCCGTTGGCACAATGTCTTCGGGAAGTGCCGCACGGCCGAGGATGATTTGGCTGGAGAGCTTGTCCATCTTGCCGTCTGCTTCTCCGATGGCCTCTAACTCCTCGTCCAACTTGATCCATAGAGGCGTATCCACCACGCCCGGAGCGAATCCGTTGACAGTGATGTTGTTCGAGGCGAGCGCGCGTGCCCCCGCTTGGGTGAGTGAAATCACCGCAGACTTTGCGGCGCTGTAGGGAGCAAAACTCGGGAAACCGGTTCGACCAGCAATCGAGGCAGTATTGATGATTTTGCCCCCGGTGCCCTGCGCGATGAACTGTTTCGCTGCTTCTTGCATTCCGATGAGCACGCCCAACACATTCACGCGCATAATGAGGTCGAAGTTTTCCTCGGTCACATCGAGCAACTTCATGGGAGAGTTCATTCCCGCGTTGTTGAAGAAAGCGTCGAGTTTCCCAAACTCGGCCACGGTGGCAGCGATTCCAGCCTTGACCTGGTCGCGCTTGGTGACATCCATGACGACGGCGAGTGCTTTGCCCCCTGAACTTTGAATGTCAGAAACGACCTCGCTGGCAAGCTTCTCGTTGAGGTCGGCGACCACGACCGCCGCTCCTTCGTGGGCAAACCCCTTGCACAGTGCTGCCCCAATACCTGAGGCTCCCCCGGTCACGATAATGACGCGTTCGCTTAGTCTTCCGCTCACCACATCCTCCTTGACATGTGAAGCTCCACGTAGATTGCGTGTTCAGTATAGGTGAACCTAGTGCATTTCACTACATCAAATCTGAACACAACCTGAAGAGGGCAAAGTTTAGGGAAATTCTCCGCAATCCCGCTATTTGCAGGCTATATTGCCCCGTAGTCTGGCTTGAGCACGGTGTGGAGCGGTGTTTACAATCTGTACACCGCAGGCTTATAGTGTTGAGTCAGAGTGCAGATTGTGCACTCCCTTTACGCAAAGGAGCGCAAGATGACGATGAGAACGGTGCACCACACCGGAATAATCGTGAAGGACCTTGATCGGTCGATTTACTTCTATCACGACATCCTCGGACTGGAGTTCTCAAACGAACCAAGCCCCTGGTTTGAAGGTGATGACCTCGCCTCGGCCGTCGGTGTCCCCGGAGCAAAGTTGCGCCAGGTATCGCTGTGGGTCGGTGACAGCGCCACGCTCGAGCTGTTGGAATACGCGAATCGTCCCGCTGACAACGACACGCCCATCCAGCAGAACTACCTTGGTGCGATGCACCTCGCCTTCCACGTGGACGACATCGATGCGAAGGTTGCCGAGCTCAAAGCCAAGGGGGTGGAATTCCTCTCCGAACCCAACACCGTTGATGAGGGCGTTCTCGCCGGTTGGAAGTGGGTCTACTTCCACGACCCCGACAAAATCCCTCTCGAGCTCGTCGAAGTTCGCTACTACAACGAGGATGAGCGCAAGAAGGGCATTGCGGAGTACCTCGCGAACCGTCCGCCGCTCGAATCCTTCGCATAGGTCACATACTCGCGATGCCCCGGGCCTCCAATTCCTAGTCCCCGGGGCATCGCGGCAGAGAGGTGAGAATGGGTTTCTCGAAAATCGCCGTCATCGGAACCGGCGCTAACGGCGCCAGTATTGGCGCCGACTTTGTCAACGCAGGATACGACGTCACCTTCATCGAGCAGTGGCCTGACCACGTCGAGGCCATGAACCGAAATGGCCTCATCGTACACATGCCTTCCGAAACAGTCGTGACGAAGGTCACCGCGCGCAATCTCTACCAGGTCGCGGAGATGAGAGAGAAGTTCGACCTGGTATTCATGTTGCTCAAGGCCTACGACACCCGCTGGGCCACCGAACTCATCAAACCCGTCCTGGCCGAAGATGCTCTCGTGGTGGGTCTCCAAAATGGCATGTCCATTGATGACCTTTCTGATGTGCTCGGCCCAGAGCGCGTGATGGGTGCGGTCATCGAATGCTGTTCCAACATGTTTGAGCCCGGGGTATGCAATCGAGAAACCCCGCCCTCCGGTTCCTGGTTCGCTCTGGGGGGTCTTATCCCTGCGACTCAGGCTCGAGCGGAGGAGGTCGCCACGGTTCTGCGCCACGCCGGAACGGTCGAGGTGTGCGACGATATTCGTTCGGCTAAGTGGATGAAGCTCGTGGCCAACGCCTCAGAGCTCGTCCCGTCCGCTCTCCTCGACATGCCTCTGCATGAGGTCGTTCAAGACCCCGAGATGGTCGGGTACATGAAACAGTGCGCAAAAGAAGCCCTCGCGGTGTGTATCGGGTCAGGAAGCAAGATTGTGCCAATCTTCGGACTCAAAGAGGCCCAGCAAGACCCTGACCTCTACGCTGTTGAACTCTTCGAACAGGTCATCGCCCATTTCACCTTCCCAAACACGCTCACCACGGTGTTACAGGACTGGCGGAAAGGTCGCCGGGCCGAGATTCACGAAATAAACGGGCTGGTCGTTCGTGAGGGCGCGCGGCTTGGCATACCGACACCAGCCAACGCCATCACCCTCCACATCGCCGAGCGGATCGAAAGTGGCGAGCTCACAGCCTCACCGTCCAACAGGGACCTTATTCTCAGCGGTCACTAGGAGATCAGTAGAGACACCGGGTTCTCGATAGCTTTCTTGAACGCTGCCATCCACTCAGCGGCCAACGCACCGTCAACGGCGCGGTGATCGGCAGAAAGGGTCACGGTCATGACCTGAGCAATCTGAAGCTCCCCGTCGACAGCAATCACTTTCTCACGCGCCGCGCCTACAGCCAGAATTCCTGATTGTGGCGGGTTCAGAATGGCCGAGAACTCTTCGGTGCCAAACATGCCGAGGTTCGTCACGGCAAATGAACCGCCCTCGATCTCGTCTTGTTTGATGGTGCCACCGCGAGCCTTCTCCGCGAGGGCGCGAATCTCGGTGCTGATTTGAGGAATAGAGAGCTGGTCGACCCCACGAACAACTGGGGTGTAGAGCCCTCCCTCGGTCGCCACCGCCACCGAAATATCGGCGTGGTCGAACTGGCGCATCGCGGTGTCCGTCCAGATGACATTCGACCCCGGAACCGCCATCAGCGCGTGACCTACCGCTTTGACCACCCAGTCGTTGACCGAGGTCTTCACCCCGAGGCCCTCGTTCAACTGGGCACGAGCATCCAGAAGACGATTCACGACGCAATCGGCCTTCACGTAGAAGTGCGGCACGGTGGACTTCGACTCGGTGAGGCGGCGGGCAATGGCCCGGCGCATGCTCGAGTGCGGAATTTCGGTAAACCCGGCAGAGCTCCGAGCCGGAGCAGGAGCCGACGCGGCAGCCACCGGTGCAGTAGCCGGGGCGCTTGCGCGGTAGGCGTCAAAGTCTTTGCGAACAATACGTCCGCCAGGTCCCGAACCAGGGATGTGAGCAAGGTCGATGCCTGCTTCTCGGGCGAGCTTTCGCACGATGGGGCTTGCGAAGACCCGCTCCCCTGCCCCGCGAGCCGCTACGGGAGCGGCAGCAACAACTTCGGCTGCTGCAACGACGGGTTGAGCGGGAACCGCCTCAGCCACCGCGACGGGTTCTGCTGCCGCAACGGGCGCTTCCGGGGCGGCCTCCTCCGTAGACGCTCCCGCGTCTGCGAGTGCTTTCTCAATATCCGCATCGGTGTCACCTGCCGCTGCAAAAACCGCGATGGGCTCGCCCACCTGAACCATCTGGCCAGCAGACTGGAGAAGGCGAGCGACAGTTCCCGCATCTTCTGCCTGGTACTCCACAGACGCTTTGTCGGTTTCGATTTCGGCGAGGACGTCGCCGACGGCGACCTCATCGCCTTCCTTGACCGACCAGTGGGAGATCACACCTTCAGTAGCTCCGGCAAGAACTTCCGGCATACGAATGACGATTGCCATTAGAGCGCCCCCTTGTTGCGCATCACTCGCTCCATACCCTCGGCGACTTCTTCGGTCTTCGCGATTGCAGCCCGCTCGAGCACTTTTGAGATACTCGGTGAGGTTTCGGATCCACGGACGCGCTCGACGGGCTGATCGAGGTAGTCAAAGAAGCGGCGCTGAATTTCATCGGCGAGCCAGCCTCCATATGACGTTCCGATCGCGCCCTGCTCGACAATCAGGACGTTGTTGGTCTTTTGGATGCTCGTTTCGAGAGCATCCCAGTCCAGGCTGGCGCGGTCGAGGAATCGCAGGTCAATCAGGTCGGCACTGATGCCGGTCTGCTCGATTGCCTCCTTGGCGTGATTCACCATCGACAGATAAGAAATCACCGTCATCTCGGTTCCCTCGTTGACCAGGTTCGCCTTGCCGAAGGGAATGAAGTAGTCCAGGTCAGACTCTGGGATGTCGCCCTTCGACTGGTAGAGATCTACGTGTTCGATCACCAGCACCGGGTCGTTAATCGCCAGCGCGTTGTTCATTAGCCCGATGTAGTCATACGGGTTCGACGCGGCCATGATGCGCCAGCCCGGTGAGGTAACGAAGATGCCGGCGGGGTCCATCAGGTGCTGCGAGCCGTAGCCCGAGCCCATCGCGACCTTGGTGCGCAGAACCACGGGAACGTCGGCTTCGCCCCCGAACATGTGCCGGGCTTTACCAATCTGGTTGAACACCTGGTCGGCCGCCACCCACATGAAGTCGGGGTACATGAATTCGATGACGGGACGGTAGCGACCATCGAGGGCCATTCCTCCACCGAGACCGGTGAAGGCGTTTTCTGAAATCGGTGTACCCAGGACCCGGTCGGGGTATTTGGCACTCAGGCCCTTTGTCGCACCGTTGGTGCCACCGTTGAGGCGGTGAATGTCTTCACCGAGGATGATGATGCGCTCGTCAGATTCCATCCGACGGTCCATCACACCCGCAACCGCGTCAACGTATTTCACTTCGGTGAGCGCGCCAGAGTACTGAGACTTCTCTTGGGTGCGCACGCCCTCGATCTCTGAGAGGTCACCGCGCAAGCCCACGTCCACGAAGCTGGGCTCTGGCCAGAGGTTTGGCTTGATGCGGCGAACACCGGCCTTGGCGTCGGGGTCCTGCTCGACGAGCTCGTTGGTGGCGGCTTCCATCGCGGCCACACTCTGGGCGCGGACCTGGTCGACACCCTCCTGGGTGATCAGGCCGCGGCGAATCATTTCGTTCGCGACTTTGAGCAGCGGGTCGCGCGAGCGCCAGTGTTCTTCTTCTTCCTTGCTGCGGTAGCCGAAGGCCGATCCGGGGAAGGGCCCGTTTTGGTGGAAGAAGCGATACACCTCAGCTTCGATGACGACGGGGCCGCCGCCATTACGAGAGATGTTCTCGGCCTGCTGCATGGCGAGGTAGACGGCGAGGGGGTCCATGCCGTCGACGCGGAAGCTGGGAATACCGAAGCCCAGACCGCGTCCAGACAGACGTGACTCTCTCGTGGCCTCGTCGACGGTGGTCGAAACGGCGTACAGGTTGTTTTCGATAAAGAACACGAGCGGGATGTCCCACGCAGAGGTGAGGTTCATGCTCTCGAGCACCGAACCGATGTTGACGGCACCGTCTCCGAAGTAGGTCACGGTGAGGTCTGAGGTTCCCGCGCGCTTCTGAGCCCACGCATTACCGGCGGCGAGCGGGACACCGCCGCCGACGATGGCGTTGGTGCCTAAGCAGCCGGCTTCGTGCCACTGAAGGTGCATCGAGCCACCGCGGCCCTTGCAGAAGCCCTGGGCGAGACCCAGAATCTCGGCGAGGGTTCGCTGGAGAAGAGTTTGAATGTCGCCGGTGACGAGTGCATCGAGTTGGAGTCCGTTCGGGGCGACGTAGCTCAGGGCCTTCGCCAGGAACTGGTGGTGGCCGCGGTGAGAACCGTTGACGGCGTCGGTGGGTCGGGCTCCCACGAGCGAACCGACCGCACCACCCTCTTGACCCACCGATGAGTGGGCGGGGCCGTGCACCAGGGATTCACCGGCGAGCTGCAACACGGCCTCTTCGAAGGCGCGAATGAGGTGGAGTTGGCCGAGCATCGTGGCCAAGAGCCCCGGGTCTGCGTTATCCCAGTCCTCTGTGGTGCTCGTGATTTCGGTCCACTGAGCGAGGGGAATCAGAGGAGTTTCAGTCGCCACGGGAATACCTTTCTCTGCGCTGAGGGGTGTCAGTTGAAGACACGTTACACTAGATTGCATACAATGTCACGAGAAAATTGGCTATTGAGCGAAATTGTTCGCGAGATATAGGCTTGGCTGTATCCAATAAGGGTTGCAAGGGGGCATCCAATGGCACTTCCCGGACTACGCGGAACCGAACACGTCGGCTTCACCGTTCCCGACCTCGACCAGGCCGAGCGATTCTTCGTCGACGTGATCGGTTGTGAAATGGTTTACAGCCTGGGCCCCTTCATCAAAGACGACGACTGGATGGCCACTCAGCTCAACGTCCACCCGCGGGCAGTGATGCGCGAGCTGCGCTTCTTCCGGTGCAAGAACGGTCCTAACTTCGAAATCTTCCAGTGGGAAACCCCGGAGGGTCAGACCCCGCAACCGAAGAACTCCGACATTGGCGGCCACCATCTCGCCTTTTACGTCGACGACTTTGACGAGGCACTGAACTATCTCCGGCAACAGGAGGGGGTCACCGTTCTGGGCGAACCCGTGGCGAGCCAGAACGCGAGCTTCGGCCAGCGCTGGATCTACTTCCTCACCCCGTGGGGCATGCAGTGTGAAATCGTGAGCTTCCCCGAGGGAAAGGCCTACGAGAAATACTCCGACGTCATCCTGTGGCACCCGGCTAGGCCGGCAGAATAGAGCCCATGTCCGATACTGACTCTCCGTTGAAGCACGGCAATACTGCTGTCGCCATCGCCGATGGCTTACGCCACGCCATCCTGCACGGCGACTATCAACCCGGAGAGCGCATCGTCCAAGACCAGCTCGCGAGCAAATATGGCGGGAGCCGCATTCCGGTTCGAGAAGCACTCCGTCAGCTGGAGTCAGAAGGACTTGTTCGGTTAGTGGCCAACACGGGGGCGTGGGTCAACAGCCTCACGATGGCCGAATGTTCCGAGGTGTATCAAACCCGCGAGCGCCTCGAACCTCTCCTCCTGCGCTACAGCGCCGAGACTCTGACGGTGGATAAAATCACCGAGCTCGATTCGCTCGCTCACCGAATGGAATCTTCCACTGGCACCGAAGAATTTCTCGAGCTCGACCGAGAGTTCCACTTAAGTATGTATCGCGGGGCGTCGACGTCGATGCTGCGCGAGTTGGTCATCCGGCTGTGGAACACAACACAGCCCTACCGCCGCGCCTACACACAACTCGTGGGCAGCGATCACCGGCGTATCTTCCACGCCGAACACCACATGATGGTGACGGCGCTTCGCGATGGCGACCTCGACCTCGCCGAACAGGTGCTCTCGATGCACATTCGCCGCACGCGGCTCCACCTCGAGCGACATCCCGAACTTTTTGACGACGATTCTTCCCGCTAGCGACGTAACAGAAGGTGACGATATGGCGACCATAGGGTTTCTCGGCCTGGGCACGATGGGGAAAGCAATGGCGACCCGTCTGATTGAGGCAGGGCATGACGTGCTCGTGTGGAACCGTTCACAAGGGCCCGTTGACGAGATGGTGGCGCTTGGCGCTCGCGCTGCTTTCTCTCCCGGAGAAGCTCTCGCGACCGGCGCATCGTTCTCCATGCTCGCCAACGACCAGGCCGCCGAAGCAGTCTTGAGCGCAGAGAACTTCTCCCAGGGTTCTGGGTTCCACGCGAACATGGCCTCGGTAAGCCCTGAATGCGCTGCCCGGCTCGCAGCCGTGGCGAAAGAGGCAAGAATCGCCTACATCGGTTCCCCCGTCTTGGGACGCCCCGCCGTCGCCGCGGCCGGCAAGCTCAACATCTTGGCCGGCGGAGACCCCGAGACCATCGCTCAGGCTGAACCGTTCTATTCGGTAATGGGTGTTCGCACCTGGCCGATGGGCGAGCGTCCTGAACTTGCCAATCTCGTCAAAGTGGCCGCGAACTACAACATCATCCACGCTTTGCAGGCGCTCGCAGAATCTATTTCGTTAGTCGAAAAGAACGGAGTCGATCCGGAAGCGTTCGTGGAGTTGCTTTCCAACACGTTCTTCGCGGGAGTCGTCTATCAGGTCTACGGCAACCTCATTGCGACAAAGCAGTACCTTCCCGCGGGTTTCACCATAGACCTAGGCCTCAAAGACCTTTCCCTCGCTGAACAGGCAGCCGCATCAAGTGGAACGTCACTCCCTACCGCGCCGGTGCTTCGCCAAGTGTTCGAGGCAGCACTCGCAGACGACAGCCTCAACGGTTTTGACTGGGCCGCGATAGCCGAGGTCACAAGAAAACACACGCTGTAGTCACAAAGGAGACACAATGCCGTTTATCCAGGTATCGATGGCCGAAGGGCGCACACCCGATCAAATTCGCGCGCTCATTCACGCAATTCACGACGCCGCGGTGACCATTGCGAAAGCACCGCCTGAAGCTGTCACGATCGTCGTCACCGAGGTCGCCCACGACAAATGGGCCACAGCCGACGTGACCATTGCCGAACGTCGCGCCCAATCCGAGCCCTAGGGTCCGGTGGGCAAAATCCCCTTCTCGCCGCCGGCGGGAACGGCATACATCTCGTGCACGTCAACGGGTTGTGCGAGGTGTTCAGCAACTTGTTCGTTGATCCGCGTCACGGTGTGGAACTCCGTGTGCTCAATCCACTGCTGCCTCGTGTCCCAGGCTTCCACGAAACACAGCTTGCCGTCCGGCATTTCGTGCAGGGCGTAGAACTCGCAGCCCTCTTCCTCGTGCACCTCGGGAATGATGGCCGTCAA
>JAYODB010000080.1:0-2383 GCA_038106075.1 Cellulomonadaceae bacterium
AGGAGACCATGATGACGGCCATCCCCTGCTGCGCACGCTCAGAGAGCAAGCGGTGCACCTCGGCTTTCGTTCCCACGTCGATGCCTCGGGTGGGCTCGTCAACGATAAGCAATCTCGGTTCCGTCGCGAGCCATTTACTCAAGACCACTTTCTGCTGGTTTCCGCCAGAGAGCCGCTCCACAGGATCCGCGAGTGACGCGAATTTCAGCTGGAGTGTGGTCCCCCACTTCGACGCGGTGTCCGCTTCGGAACGCTTGAATAGAAGGATCCCCTGGGAGAGACGCTTCAATACTGTGACCGCGACGTTGCGGGCAATCGACGAGGCCATGAAGAGTCCCTGCTGACGACGGTCTTCGGGTACCAACGCCATTCCTCGCTCCATCGAGACAGCGGGCTTCCCCGCGGGGATTTCCTCTCCGAAGAGTCGAACGCTTCCCGAGTCGTAACGGTCAATGCCGAAGATCGCCCGCATCACTTCTGAGCGGCCCGACCCTACGAGGCCCGCGAAACCAAGGATTTCCCCCGCCCGCACCTCAAAGCTGATGTCCTTGAACTGGCCCTCCTGACTGAGGGCCTCAACCGACAGCACGACGTCACCGGGAGTGCTGGGCAGTTTGGGAAAAAGTTCCGACACTTCGCGACCGACCATCATTCTGACAACTTCGGCTTCTGACGAGTCGGCGATCAGCTTCGTGCCAACGGTGGCACCGTCACGCATGACGGTCATTCGGTCGCATAGCGCGAACACCTCGTCCAGTCGGTGGCTCACGAATACCACGGCCATTCCTTGGTCGCGGAGGTTGCGCGCGACCTGGAAGAGTCGCTCGACCTCGCGAGAGGAGAGGGCGGCCGTAGGCTCGTCCATCACGATGACGGTCGCATCGGTTGAGAGTGCTTTCGCGATTTCGACAATCTGCTGGTCAGCGATGGAGATTCCACGGGCCTTGTGGTGGGGATCGAGTTGGACTCCAAGCCGCTCGAACAGCGATTTAGCCTCGCGCTCCATCGAAGCCCAATCAACGAGGCCACCCTGAGTGAGCTGCCGTCCGACATACACGTTCTCGGCAAGGGTCAAATCAGGGAAGAGGCTCGGTTCTTGGTAAATGACCGCGATGCCCTGCTCGATTGACTCACGGGTAGAACCCTGTTCGAAGACCGAGCCGCGGAGGGTGATGTTTCCCGAGTCCGCGGAATGCACCCCGGCGAGGGTCTTGAGAAGAGTAGACTTTCCGGCGCCGTTTTCTCCCAAGAGGGCGTGGATTTCACCGGGATACAGCACGAGATTCGCGTCGACGAGTGCCTGTACTCCCCCGAACGCCTTCGTGACGTGGGACATCTCCAACAGCGGGGAGACTGGTCCCGTTGTGTTCGATGGTGACGGCGTCATTGCAGTGAACCTTACTTTTTGAATCGTTTCAATAACCTAGCGGATGGTGGCTCGTTTTGTATGCCCATTCCGAAATTAGTGCGCGAATTGTTACCAAAATGCCCCATTACGTTGCCTCCCCGACCGGCACCAGGCGGCGCAATTGGGTGACGTGCCCGGGCTCGAGCTCCTCGAGGCTCTTGACGCCGAGCAGTCGCATCGTTCGGGTCATTTGCTCGGCGAGAATCTGAACAGCACGGTCGACGCCGTCCGCTCCCCCGGCCATCAAGCCGTAGAGATAGGCGCGGCCAATCAGCGTAAACCGAGCCCCGAGCGCGACTGAGGCGACGATGTCGGCTCCCGACATGATGCCTGTATCGATGTGTACTTCGACGTCCTGCCCCACTTCCTTGACCACCTGGGGCAGGAGGTGGAACGGTATGGGAGCGCGGTCGAGCTGACGGCCTCCGTGGTTCGAGAGGATGATGCCATCAACTCCGGCCTTCGCAAGCTGCTTCGCGTCCGAGAGGGTCTGAACGCCCTTCACCACGACCTTGCCCGGCCACTGCTTAGCAATCCAATTCAGGTCGTCGTAGGTGACGGTGGGGTCAAACATATGATCGAGCAGCTCTGCCACGGTTCCGTCCCAGCTCGAGAGCGACGCAAACTCGAGCGGGTCTGTGGTGAGGAAGTCGAACCACCACCACGGCCGCGGGATCGCGTTGGCTACTGTCCCCAATGTCAAGGCGGGAGGAATCGAGAAGCCGTTTCTCTTGTCTCGAAGCCTCGCGCCGGCGACCGGAACGTCGACCGTGACCAGGAGGGTGTCGAATCCAGACTTGGCGGCGCGGTCGACCAGCTCCATCGAGCGGTCACGGTCCTTCCACATATACAACTGGAACCAATTGCGGCCTTCCGGGGCTGCTGCGGCGACCTCTTCCATCGAACGGGTTCCCATGGTGGAGAGTGAGAAGGGAATCCCCCACTTCTGCGCGACCTGGGCACCGGCAATCTCGC
>JAYODB010000025.1:0-16121 GCA_038106075.1 Cellulomonadaceae bacterium
GGTGTACGCGATCTTCGAGAGCTTCGACCAGGAGCTCCAGTCACTCGCCGATGACCTCGAGGAGCGGAGCAACCGTATTGACGCTCTCAAAGCGCAATATGAACTGGATGCCGCGGTATTGGGTGTTGACATCAACGTCTATAACGACCGTGTCGCCCGCTACAACGCGGGGGAAGACGTTTCTGGGGCAAACAGGTTCGATGACGAGCGAGACGAGCTCATCGCGCGCCAAAACGCCTTGAAAGCTGAGCGCGACGAGATTTTGGCGGAAATCGACGAGTACAACGCCCTGTTGGATCAGTTGAACATCCTCAACCAAGAGTTGGGAGAGCTCAACCAGGGCATCAACATCACCCTCGAGGAACAGGGCACTTTCGACTCACCAGAAACCGTGTCGGGCGCGACAGGATAGGGCTTCCTTCAGACTCGATACGCCGGAGGACTAAATCGCCTCTCTACAACCCCTATTTTCAATTTCAAGTTGAAGGTTTGTAATGCGTTGCTGCGCCCCCATAGACTCCACGGGTGGAAACAACAAGCAGTCTCTCGGTCACCAGTCCTCTCGGAACAATCGTGCTCACCGCAGATTCCCGCGCCCTTGTTGGCCTCTCAATTGTCAAAAGGGTTCCACCGAGCGCTGACAACTCGACGCACCAAGTTCTCCAACAAGCCCGCAGGGAGTTGGATCAGTACTTCGCAGGAACTCGAAAGCACTTCGACGTTCCGGTCGAGCTGATGGGCACTGCATTTCAACGATCGATTTGGAACCTCCTCACAAAAATCCATTTTGGCGACACCGTTAGCTACGGAGAGCTTGCGGAAAAAGTAGGAAAACCACACGCTGCCAGAGCCATCGGAGGAGCTGTCGGCGCAAATCCAGTCCCGATCATCGTTCCCTGCCACCGAGTTATGGGGGTTTCCGGGTTGATCACGGGATACAGCGCAGGAGATGGTATTTCAACGAAGAAAGTCCTCCTCGATCTTGAGGGCATCGCCTACCGCTTCTAACCCGCCCAGGAGAGCCAGCCCTTCATGCCAGCATCGAAAGCGAAACGGCAACTCTCTCGGATGTCCCCCTCACCACAGTGGCCCAAGATGCAGAGGCTATGGCCAATGCCGCATTTCATCGCGTCCTGAACCGACTTAGCGGCAAGGAAGTCGACAACCGAGAAATCGTGCTCAACCCAGAGCTGATTGTCCGAACCAGCACAGGACCGGCTCGCTAAGAAGAAAACCCAAGAGCCCAGTGCCCGGAATCTCGGATCGCTCTTAAGGGGCGATCTCACTAATCAATTGCTCGATACGAGCCTTAATGTCGTCTCGAATCACACGCACAGATTCGATTCCTTGACCTGCAGGGTCATCCAACTTCCAGTCTTCGTAGCGCTTACCGGGGTAGAACTTGCAGGCATCGCCACAGCCCATGGTGATGACCACGTCTGAGGCCTGGACCTGGTCGTCGGTGAGAATTTTCGGAGTGTTGTGGGCAATGTCAATGCCCTCTTCGGCCATGGCCTGAACAGCCACCTCGTTGATCTGGTCCTTAGGCGCACTTCCTGCACTTAAGACATCAATGCGGTCACCGGCTAGGTGCTGAAGATATCCCGCAGCCATTTGGCTTCGGCCTGCGTTGTGGACGCAGACGAACAAGACGGTGGGCTTTGTCATTGTGTTTCTCCTTGAGAGTAGGCACGTTCAAAGGGGGCAACAAGCAGCAAGGCAATGATGACGCCGACTATTTGAGCAGCAATAAACCACGCAATTGATCCCGCAGCAATTCCCGTGAAGGACTCGGTGAAGGTGCGACCAATGGTCACCGCGGGGTTGGCAAAAGACGTGGATGAAGTGAAGAAATAGGCGGCACCAATCCATGCCGGCACGAGCAGTGGCAACCACGGGATCTTCTGCTGATACACAGCAGTCACAATCATGGCCACAAGCCCCGAGGTCGCAATCATTTCACCGAGGAATGTTCCTGGAGTGATGCGATCGTGGGTGGACCACTCTACAAGCGGTAGGTCAAACATGGCCTGTGCGGCGATAGTTCCGAGTATTGCACCCAGCACCTGCACGCTCATGAAGGAAAGGCCTTCGGTAAGTCCCATGACACGGCGGATCATCATCGCCATGGTGACAGCAGGGTTGAAGTGAGCACCGGAGATGGGCATCAACAATGCCACCAAGACTCCGAGGGCGAGAATCACCGCGAGCTGGTTCAGAAGAAGGGCGACGCCAATGTCGTTTGTAATCGCATCGACCATGTGGCCTGAGCCGACAATGGCGGCGAGCAGTACGGCCGTACCGAGAAACTCGGCGGTCAATTTCAGCTGGAGACTCATCCACGCCCTCTCAATTGCTACCCTCATAGTGTGACAGGCATCTATATAGATAGCTGTCAAAATAGTGGCTTCGTCACCAACTGTTCACTTTGGAGATTTCATGCTTCCGCTCACCATCCCCGTTGACGTGAAGCAGTGCGCCCCCAGCGGCCTAAACGTCCCCCTTGAACGCGCCCAAGCCGAAGAGCTCACCTCCGTGTTTAAAGCCATTGCCGACCCCACCAGGCTCCAAATCCTGGCCCTCATCAACGCCCAAGAAAACGGTCAGGCCTGCGTGTGCGACCTCGCCGAAGCCATCAGCGTCAGCCAGCCCACCATTAGCCATCACTTAAAGATCATGACTCAAGCGGGGCTGCTCGACCGCGAGAAGAAGGGGACGTGGGCGTGGTACTCAATTAACCGAGACCAGTGGTCAAAACTCTCCGAGGTCTTGAATTAGTCCACACTTAAGAGCACTTCGCCTCGGACATCAGAGGCGGCCATCTTCCAGCCCGCACCGCTCGCCCAATTAATCAGCCCGTCCGCGCTCGAGATGCCCGCATCGGACGAAACGAGATCTCTCACAAATCGACCTTTAGCGCCTTTATTCGCGTGTCCGGCAGCCGCTGCGCCACTGAGATCCTTCACGACCTTCACATACACACCTGAACCCTCCGGAAGGGGCGCCAGTGCGCGGTAACCCTCGCTGCGCAGGTCAATTGTGAACTCCCCGCGCCAGATCTCTTCCTGGTGAGGCTGCCACCTGGATTTGAGAGATTCGCCGGGCAATTTCGAATCGAAGGAAAGGCGGTAACGGGGAATGTTGTCGGTGGCCCTAAGTGGCCCAAACAACGCTGAGAATAACCACACCGTGGCATCTGCCCGAGAACGGGCCGATTGATCAAGCGATGAGTAATCAAGGGCATCAAAGAGCACCCCTGTGTAGCGGGTCAGTGCTGGCATGACCAGCGAGGAGTGAAGCTCCTTATTGGCCTCAAGCCACTCCCCTCCCTTGGCGCCGAGACCCAACGCCTTAAGCCCCGAGCTCTCAACGGAGGGAACCTCAATCAAGTCTTTCGCGATTAGCTGTCGCACCGCAGTGAGCTCCGGCATTACCAAACGAGCCCAGTCGAGCGATGAGCCTGGCTCTCCCCCGGGTTGTTTTGTTTCCGACGGCGGAAGGACAATCCGCATCGTTAGGAAGTGATTTCCGCCTGACCGGCAACCACCATGACCTGGTCGTTGTCGACAGAGAGGAAGCCGTCTTCGGCCTTCGCCGTGATCTTCTCGCCACCACCCGTGGTGATGCGCACCTCACCGGCAGCCAGAACACCCAGGGTGGGCTGGTGGCCGGCGAGAATACCGATTTCACCTTCTGTGGTGCGGGCGACTACCATTTCTGCCTCCCCCGCCCAGACTTCCTGGGTGGCGGAGACGACGGTGACCTGAAGGGTCTTCACGACTAGTCCATTTCCTTCTGCATCTTCGCCCACTTCTCTTCCACATCCGAGATCGGGCCGACGTTGAAGAAGGCCTGCTCGGCGACGTGGTCAAAGTCACCACGGCAAATCGCGTCGAACGATTCGATGGTGTCATTGAGCGGGACGGTCGAACCCTCCACGCCGGTGAATTTCTTCGCCATGTAGGTGTTTTGGGAGAGGAACTGCTGGATACGGCGGGCACGAGACACCGTGACCTTGTCCTCTTCGGATAGCTCATCGACACCCAAAATGGCAATGATTTCCTGAAGTTCCTTGTTCTTCTGCAGAATCTGCTTCACGGTCGTGGCCACACGGTAGTGGTCCTCACCGATGTACAGCGGGTCGAGGATACGGCTGGTCGACGTCAGCGGGTCCACCGCGGGGTAGAGACCACGCGAGGCGATTTCACGCGAAAGCTCTGTGGTCGCATCCAAGTGCGCGAAGGTCGTCGCCGGGGCCGGGTCAGTGTAGTCGTCAGCGGGCACGTAAATGGCCTGAAGAGACGTAATCGAGTGTCCACGGGTCGAGGTGATGCGCTCCTGCAAGATACCCATCTCGTCAGCCAGGTTCGGCTGGTAACCCACGGCGGAGGGCATACGACCGAGCAGGGTCGACACCTCAGAACCGGCCTGGGTGAAACGGAAGATGTTGTCGATGAACAACAGCACGTCCTGGTTTTGAACGTCACGGAAGTACTCCGCCATGGTCAGAGCCGAGAGGGCCACGCGAAGACGCGTTCCCGGCGGCTCGTCCATCTGGCCGAAGACCAGCGCGGTCTTGTCGAACACGCCGGCTTCTTCCATCTCGCCAATCAGGTCGTTACCCTCACGGGTACGCTCACCCACACCGGCGAACACGGACACACCGCCGTGGTCCTGAGCCACACGCTGGATCATCTCCTGGATCAGAACGGTCTTACCCACACCGGCACCACCGAAGAGGCCGATTTTTCCACCCTGCACATACGGGGTGAGCAGGTCGATGACCTTAATGCCGGTTTCGAATAGCTGGGTCTTCGACTCGAGCTGGTCGAATGCCGGGGGCTGACGGTGGATGCTCCAGCGCTCCGCAGAAGCGGGGATGGGCTTGTCAGAGTTCAGCACTTCACCGAGCACGTTGAACACCTTGCCCTTGGTGACGTCACCCACGGGCACCATGATCGGGTTACCGGTGTCTTCGACCTCCTGGCCGCGGACGAGACCGTCGGTCGGCTTCAGGGCGATGGCGCGCACCAGGTTGTCACCGAGGTGCTGGGCCACCTCCAAGGTCAACTCGGTGGTTTCTTTGCCCATCGTGATGGTGGTACGAAGCGCGTTGTAGATGTCGGGGATGTGGTCGCTCGGGAACTCGATGTCCACCACGGGACCGGTCACCCTGGCAATACGTCCGGTAACTACCGCCGTTTTCGCTTGTGCCATGTCGCTGTCTCTTTCTCTTTCTTAGGATTCCTGGAGCGCGTTCGCGCCACCGACGATTTCGGAAATCTGCTGGGTAATTTCGGCCTGACGGGCGTTGTTGGCCAGGCGGGTGTATTCCAGGATCAGCTTGTCGGCGTTGTCGCTCGCGGACTTCATCGCCTTCTGGCGGGCCGCGTGCTCGCTCGCTGCCGACTGCAACATGGCCTGGAAAATACGGGTTTCGATGTAGCGCGGAAGCAGGGCATCCAAGACATCATCGGGCTCTGGTTCGAACTCGTAGAGGGGGAAGATTTCGGTGTCCTCCGGCTCGTCGACACCCTCCACCACTTCGAGGGGAAGAATACGCACGACTTCGGGCTGCTGCGTCACGAGCGACACGAAACGGTTGTAGACGATGTGAATTTCATCCACGCCGCCCTCAGCAGAGTCTTGGGTGAACTTTTCAATCACCGTGTCAGCGACCTCTTTGGCGGTCTCAAACTGCGGCTGGTCGGAGCCTCCGAGCCAGGTGCGCTCCATCGGGCGCTGACGGAACTGGAAGTACTGCACCGCCTTACGACCGAGCACGTAGTAGACAACCTCTTTGCCCTCAGACTGCAGTCGTTCAGCGAGCTCGCCCGCGTCACGCAGTACCTGGGCGGAGAACGCTCCAGCCAAACCACGGTCGGCTGCGAAAATCACGACCGCCGCACGACGCGGGTTCTCGGACTCCACCAACAGCGGGTGGTCAACACTCGAATAGGTGGCCACTGCGGAGACGGCGCGGGTCACGGCACGCGAATAGGGGGCTGCTTCCGCCATGCGCTGCTGCGCCTTTTGGATACGCGAGGCTGAAATCAGCTCCATCGCTCGCGTAATCTTCTTGGTCGCTTTAGCCGAGCGAATTTTCGCCCGGTAGACCCGAAGTTGTGCACCCATGTCTGTGTCTTCTTAACCCGTCTCGTCTAGCGCTTGCGCTTGACGATCTTCTCCTGCTCGATGTCTTCCTCGGCGATCGCGTCGAATTTCTCGCTGCCGGGGTGACCGATGCCTTCCGCGCCTGCGCCGCGGAACGAGACGACGAACTTGTCGACCTCTTTCTCGAGCTGTTCCTTGGTCTTGTCGTCCAAGACGTTGGTCTCACGCAGGGTGTCCAAAATCTTGGTGTTCCGGCGGAGGTGGTCGAGCAGTTCTGATTCGAACTTCAACACCTCTTCGACCGGGATTTCATCGAGCTTTCCGTTGGTTCCCGCCCAAATCGAGACGACCTGCTCCTCCACCGGGTACGGCGAGTACTGAGGCTGCTTGAGCAGCTCGGTCAGGCGTGCACCACGCGCCAGCTGGCGGCGGCTCGCGGCATCGAGGTCTGAGGCGAACATCGCGAAGGCCTCGAGCGAGCGATACTGCGCAAGCTCCAGCTTCAGCGTTCCCGACACGCTCTTGATGGACTTCACCTGGGCGTCTCCACCCACACGGGAGACGGAGATACCTACGTCAACCGCGGGGCGCTGGTTGGCGTTGAACAGGTCAGACTGCAAGAAGATCTGCCCGTCGGTGATCGAAATCACGTTCGTGGGAATGAACGCGGAGACGTCGTTGGCCTTGGTTTCGATGATCGGCAGACCCGTCATCGAACCGGCACCCATCTCGTCCGAGAGCTTCGCACAGCGCTCGAGCAGGCGGGAGTGTAAGTAGAAGACGTCTCCGGGGAAGGCTTCACGGCCCGGCGGGCGGCGCAGAAGAAGTGACACGGCGCGGTAAGCGTCTGCCTGTTTGCTCAAGTCATCGAAGATGATGAGCACGTGCTTGCCGTCGTACATCCAGTGCTGACCAATGGCCGAACCGGTGTAGGGCGCGAGGTACTTGAAGCCGGCGGGGTCTGAGGCGGGCGAGGCGACGATAGTGGTGTATTCCATCGCACCGGCGTCCTCCAGGGCACCCTTCACCGCGGCGATGGTGGAACCCTTCTGGCCCACGGCCACGTAGATGCAGCGCACCTGCTTGGTGGGGTCACCAGACTCCCAGTTCGCCTTCTGGTTGATGATGGTGTCCACCGCGATGGCGGTCTTACCCGTCTGGCGGTCACCAATAATCAGCTGACGCTGTCCGCGGCCAATCGGAATCATCGCGTCGATGGCCTTGATGCCGGTCTGCAGCGGCTCGTGCACCGACTTACGCGCCATCACGCCAGGAGCCTGAAGCTCGAGCGCACGGCGACCCTTGGTCTTGATCTCGCCGAGGCCGTCAATGGCGTTACCCAGCGGGTCCACCACGCGGCCGAGGTAGCCATCGCCCACGGGCACGGAGAGAACCTCACCCGTGCGGGTGACTTCCTGGCCTGCTTCGATACCGGAGAACTCACCGAGGATGACGACACCGATTTCGTTCTCGTCGAGGTTCTGGGCGATACCGAGGGTGCCGTCGGAGAAGCGCACCAGCTCGTTGGCCATGCAGCCTGGGAGGCCCTCAACGTGAGCAATACCGTCAGCCGCGTCGACAACGGTTCCCACCTCAGTCGCGTCAGCCTTACCCGGCTCATACGAAGAGGCGAAACTCTTCAGAGCGTCGCTAATCTCTTTCGGGTTGATTGTCAGTTCTGCCATTGTTCTTTCCTTATTTGGTCAGGTTGGTACCAAGCCGGCTAGGACGCCAGCTGAATTCTCATATCGCTCAGTTGCTTACTCACGCTCGCGTCGATGACGACGTCACCCACACGAATTCTCACGCCGCCGATTACCTCAGGGTCGACAACGACGTCGAGGTAGTGGTCACGGCCAAAACGCTTCTGCAGGGTTTCGCGGAGGCTGGACTCTTGGCCGGAAGCCAGGTCACTCGCAACACGCACTTCGGCGAGCCCCACTCCCTGCTGGTCGGCAACCACGCTCGCCACTTGATTCAGCGCGTCGCTCACCCGGCGACCGCGCGGCAAGGCCGTGAGGTGTTTGATGATTTCCAGTGCCACAGCCGAGACCTTCTTCGCAAAAAGCTTCTCCACCACAGCCATCTTGTCTTCGGCCTGGGCTCGCTTGTCCGAGAGAGCCAGCTGCAGATCGGAGTGGCCGCGGATGGCACGCCCTGCCTGCAAGAGTTCTCCCGTGACATCGGCGGAGTCCGAGGCCATCGAGGCCAGTCGCACGGCGAGCTCTTCGACACCAGCGAGCAAATCACCGGGCTTCGACCAGCTCTGGCTGACGACCAGGGCGACGACCTCGCGGACATCCGCAGGAGCAGATTTGAGCGCACCATTGAGCAGAGCGACTCGCTCCTCAGCGCTGTGGCCCTGATCGGCCAACGCCTGAAGGAGCGAGGGGTGCTGGGCAATCGCCCGACCCACGCCACACACTCCCGACACCAGATCGGCAGAGGCCACCACGCTGGCGACCTGCGACCTCAGGGTCTCAAGAGATGCTCTGGTTGATGCGCCCATGGACTACCTGCTCGCCTTCTTACCCGCGGGCTTTTCAGCGGACATGTCCTTGAGCAGGCCGTCGACCAGGCTCTTCGCCTTCTTGTCTTGCCCGAGCTGGTCGCGAACGACCGCTCCGGCCAGGTCGAGAGCGAGCGAGCCCACCTCTTTGCGCAGCGAGACCAGGGCAGCCTGACGCTCGGCTTCGATTTGAGCCTGGGCGGTTTGGCTGATGCGGTCTGCTTCGGCCTGGGCCTGCTCGCGCATTTCCTTGAGGATCTTCTGACCTTCGCCACGTGCTTCGTCGCGAATCGACGCAGCTTCGTCCCGGGCGTCAGCGAGAAGCTTGGTGTACTTCTCTAAAGCCTCTTGGGCTTCTTTCTGGGCCGACTGGGCGTCTTCGATGCCCCCCTCAATCGCAGCCGAACGCTCGTCGAGCGTCGCCTGCAGTCGGGGAAGCACCACGCGCCAGAAAAGGAACAGCACGAGGGCGAACGGAATCAACGACCAGACAATGTCGTAGATTGCGGGCAGGAGCGGGTTTTGGGCCTCACCCTCTGCCGCGTAAACCATCAGCGGCAGCATGGGTTCTCCTAGCCAGTGAAGATGAAGTAGGTCGCGATACCGATGAACGCCAGCGCCTCGGTAAAGGCGATACCGATGTACATCAGAACCGTCAGGCGACCCTGAAGCTCCGGTTGACGTGCCACCGATTCGATGGTCTTACCGACGACGATACCCACGCCAATGGCGGGTCCAATCGCAGCGAGACCGTAACCGACTGTGGCGATGTTTCCGGTGAGTTCGGCGAGTTCCACAGGTGTTTCCTTCCTGGTTGTTGTCCCACAAGTGGGACGGGGGTTTAGTGTTCCTCCGCCAGCGCGAGCTGGAGGTAAACGGCGGTCAAGAGGGTGAACACGTAGGCCTGCAGCAGCGCGACCAACAGTTCAAAGAATGTGAAGACGATGCCGAAGGCGATCGTGCCGATTCCAAAGAGGGCCTTGATGTCTCCGGAGTAGAGGACAAAGAAGTGGGTGGCGGAGAAGAACAGCACCAGCAGGAAGTGGCCCACCACCATGTTCATCAAGAGTCGCAGAGTCAGGGTGACCGGGCGAAGAACAAAGGTCGACACCAGCTCGATCGGGGTCACGATGAGATACAGCGGCCAGGGCACACCGGGCGGGAAGAGCGAATTCTTCAAGAAGGTGCCCGCGTGCTTACGCAAACCGGCGTAGACAAACGCGATGTAGGAGGCGACGGCGAGCACCAGGGGCATACCGATCACGCTGGTTCCCGCGATGTTGAGCCCCGGTATGACACCGGTGAGGTTCATAAAGAGCACGAGGAAGAAGATGGTGGTGAGAAGCGGAAGGAAGCGCTTGCCGTCTTTTTCCCCCAACACGTCGCGGGCAATGCCATTTCGGACCAAGTCGAGAGCCATTTCGACAGCACCCTGGAAGCGACCGGGAACGACGGTCATCTTGCGGGTGCCGAAGTAGAAGACGAGGAAGAGCGCGAGCACAGCGAGAAGACGAATGAGAACGATTCGGTTCATCTCGAAGACGGTGCCTTCGAAGAGAATCGCGGGAGGGAAGAACTCCGAAATCGTCGGCGGACTAAACTCGCCAGTTTCGCCGCCTGCCAAAGGCATCATCAGGCGGCTAGAAAGTGTCGCGAACAGCGTCGTCTCCCGAGTCGAGGCGCGCTGTGGCGCGCGGCGGCTACGTGTTTTTTACACCCTAGCAAGCGGATGCACTCGCTAACTAATCGAAAGCTGAAAGCCTCAACCGTGGGTGCAACCCTGAGGGCACTCTCAGCTTTCCACGACCGTGACGACGTCCTCGCCGAGCAATTCCACGATGGCTTCGGTGGGGATTTCGCCCGCTCTGACGATGCGAATAGAGCCTTTTTCGAGGCCCCACGAGGTTGCGTCAACGACCGTCGAGGGTCCCGAGGGCGAGAGCGTGGGGTCTTCGAGGTACACCGTCACCTGGTCGCCAAAGGCGGCTTCGATGTCATCGAATGAGCTGAGCGTCTGACCCACCGGCGAGGCTTGAGTGGCAGCGAGGGGCCCGACGTCGAGGAGTAATTCGCTGGCGACGACGTGGGCCGGCATCCGCAGGGTCACGGTGCCGCCGTTCTCGCCAAGGTCCCACTGCAAAGAGTCTCCCGCCGGCACAATGACGCTCAACGCTCCCGGCCAAAACTCTTCCGTCAAGGCCTTGACCGGCTCGACGACCTCAGCCGCGAGCGCGGGGAGGGTCGGAAAACCAGGAATCAGCACCTGCGGTGGCACCGGTCGATCCCAGCCTTTCACTTCGCGCAGCGTCGCTACGCCTGCGGGGGAAAACGCATTCGCCACGAGGGCATAGCCCGTGTCGGTGGGCATGACGACGAGCTGTTTGCGTCCCAGAGCCATTCGCGCCTGGCGCAACCCCGTTGCCAGTTGCTGGGGGTCAGTGGTGTCGAATCGTTCTGCCACCCGACTAGCCAACCAGGTCAGAGACGGCCTCGGCAAAAGCGTCCGAGTGTCTCTGCACGTCCTCCGCTGTTGTCGCCGGAGACATGAGGGCCATGTTGTGGAAGGGGGTGAGCAGGATTCCACGGTTGAGCGCGTGGAGGTGAAGATACTGCTGCAGAGGGAAATCATCCCCATCGGCGGCTTCGCGGCCGTTTCGGGGAGCTCGGGGCATGAAGCTGTATTCACTACGCGCGCCAAGCTGGGTGACCTGCCACGGCATCTCATAACGGTCGATCACGGCCTGAACACCCTCGGTCCACTCGGTGGCGCGGGCGATCATGTCGGGGTACACCTCCGCGGTAAGAACACTGCCGAGGGTTGCTCGGATACCGGCGAGTGAGAGGGCATTTCCCGCGAGGGTGCCGCCCACTCCCCCGACGTCGATGTCTTCGAGCTCAATCGAGTCACGGACACGCTGCTGCAGCTGCGCGGTCATGCCGTAGGCACCGGCGGGGATACCGCCCCCGATGGTCTTCCCGATCACGACGGCGTCGGGTTGCAGGGCATCCCTCTGGGTCATTCCGCCGGGTCCTGCACAAATGGTGTGGGTCTCGTCGATGATCAACACCGCATCGTTGGCACCGCACAGGTCGCGCAATGCCTCGTGCCAGCCCTCATCGGGCAAGACGATGCCGATATTGGTCATCGCCGGTTCGACCAGGGCGCAGGCGATGTCCCCGCGGGCAAAGGCCCGCTCAAGAGCAGGAACGTCGTTGAAGGGGACGACCACCGTGGTCTCGTCGAGCGGCACCGGCGCGCCAATGTTTCCCCGCCGCGCGACAGTGTGCCCGGAGTCGTCCAGGGTGGCGAAGGTCTCGTCGACACTGCCGTGGTAGCAGTAGTCGATAACGAGAACCTTCGACTTGCCGGTGACCTGGCGGGCGTAGCGAATCATGTGACGGTTCGCGTCGGTGGCGGTCAGGGTGAACTGCCACATCGGCACCCCAAAACGTTCGGCCAACATCGACGCGGCGATTTCGGCGTCTTCAGTGGGCAGCATGGTGGTGGCGCCGTGACCGAGCTGCTCGATCAGAGCCGATTTCGTGGCCTCCGGCACATGGCCGACCATGGCGCCGGTATCCCCCAAACACAGATCCACGTGGTCAATGCCGTCGACACATCGAAAGTGGGCGCCTTGAGCGTGGTCGACGTAGACCGGCCAGGGGCCGGGCCACTTCGCCATCCACAACATCGGCACCCCATCGGGCATCCGCTTCTTCGCCTTCTCAAAAAGCGCTTTCGAAGCAGGACGCTCTTTTTCAAAGCGCGCCGTTTCGTGCGCCATGAGGGCCGCTAATTTTTCACGGTCAACCGTCGTCACGATGTCCTCCAGGGCATCTCGTAGGGGGAGCTCAGCTAACCGGCTTTGGCGAGCTGTTGGCGCTTGATCGCGCCACGAATTTGCACGGCCAGCACCAGGGCAATCGCGAGGAAGAACACTCCAGAGGCGATGACGTTGGCCTCGGCGGGGATACCCCGGGCGGCGGCGGTGTACACAAATCGCGGGAAGGTCATGGCAGCACCCGCGTTGAAGTTCGTGATGATGAAGTCGTCAAAACTGAGCGCAAAGGACAGTAGAGCGGCCGCGACAATACCGGGGACGAGCAGAGGGAAGGTCACCCGCCAGAACACCTGAGTGGGCGACCCGTAGAGGTCGCGTCCGGCTTCCTCTAAAGCGGGGTCGAGAACGGCCACGCGAGCACGGACGGTGACGACCACAAAGCTGATGCAGAACATGGTGTGGGCGATAATCACGGTGCCCAAGCCCTTGTTGACCCCCAGCTGGAGGAACTGGGCGGCCAAACCGGCCCCCAAGACCACCTCAGGCGTCGCCATGGGCAAGAACAACAGCAGAGTGGTGGCTTGGCGGAATTTGAAGCGGTAGCGCACGAGCGCAATCGCGATGGCGGTGCCCATCGCGGTGGCGAGCACGGTCGAGACACCCGCGACGAGGATTGAGTTCATGAACGCCGGGCAGACGTCTTGGGCGTCACACACGCTGAGCCAGTTATCGAGGGTGAATCCCCGCCAAATAATGTTGGTGCGCCTGGAATCGTTGAACGAGAAGACGATGGTGTAGATGATCGGAATCATCAGGAAGGTGAGCGCCATTCCGGCGTACACCCACAGCAGGTACTTTCCGAAGCCCCTCACAGCAGGTCATCCGTTCCGCTGCGTTTCACATACGCCGAGACGATGATGAGAATCGACATCATCAGAATGAGCGACAGGGCGGCAGCTGCCGGGAAGTTTTGAAGCACCAAGAAGTTCGCTTCGATGACGTTACCCATCATCGCCGTCTCGGTGGAGCCGAGGAAGTCACGGCTGGCGTTGATGTAGTCACCGGTGGCGGGGATGAAGGTAAGTAGCGTCCCAGAAATCACGCCTGGCAGTGAGAGCGGGAAAGTGACGGTGCGGAACACGGTAACCGGGTTGGCGTAAAGATCCCCTCCCGCTTCGACGTAGCGAAGGTCAAGCTTCTCCAGGGTCGTGTAAATGGGTAGAGCCATGAACGGCAGGAACATATAGGTCAAACCAAAGACCACGGAGAACGGGGTTCCGGTGAGATAAGCGTCCGCAGAAATAATCTGCATCGACTTGAGTAATCCGACGAAAAAGCCTTCATCCGCGAAGATTTGCTTCCAGGCGATGGTGCGCAGCAGGAAAGAAATAAAGAACGGGGCAATCAGAATCACGAGCGCCAGCGACTGCCACAGCGGGTACGGCCGGAGTTTCACCCCAATCACATAGGCAATCGGATAGCCCAGCAGCAGAGCGAAAACCGTCGCCAAAGAGGCATAGATAAATGACCGACCAATGTGGGAAAAGTAAGTGCCGACCACTTCCGCGTAGTTTTCAAAGCGGAACGCGGTTTGATACTCCCCCATGAACCCACCGGGGATGGGCTCTTGGAAACTCGTCAAGACGAGCGAGAACAACGGTGTGACGAAGAAGAGGATGAGGTAGAGAATTCCGGGTAGCAGCAACCACAGGGCGATGGGGCTCTTTCGCTGCGCCGCGGGTTGAGCGGCGGTCGCCGCGGGGGCTCCCGTTTGGAATGCTCCGAAGGCCACTAGGCCTCCTCTAATTCGGCTTCGAGCTTTTCACGCTCCTGCACGGCCACCGAGCCGGTCGAGGTGTCGTCCACGAAACGCTCTTCCTCGGGCGGCGTGTCAGCGAGACCAAAGGCGTGCTCGACACTCCAGGAGAGGAAGACTTCGTCGCCTTCTTTGGCGTGCTCTCCCAGCGAGGTGTTTTGGGCAAACACGGTCACTTCACCCACACCGGGCACGTCCACCAGGTACTGGGTGCTGACACCGGTGAAGGACGCGTCGACCACCCGACCGGGGCCGATCAGAGTGCGGTTCGCGTCGGCGGAAGGATTCGACTGGTGCAGTGAGACTTTCTCCGGGCGCACGCCGACCGTGATGGTGCCTCGGTGGGCGACCGCTCGGTGCGAGGGAACTCGAAGCTCGTAGCCTCCAGAAGAAACGGTGATGACGGTGTTGGTGGAGCCGGTCACCTCGCCGACAAACAGGTTCGATTGGCCCAAGAAGGTCGCCACGAATGCCGTCTTCGGTGATTCGTAGAGCTCCTCCGGGGCGCCCATCTGCTCGATCTTGCCGAGGTTCATCACCGCGACGGTGTCCGCCATGGTCATGGCTTCTTCCTGGTCGTGGGTGACGTGGAGGAAGGTGAGACCCACTTCGGATTGGATGTCTTTGAGCTCGAGCTGCATCTGGCGACGCAGTTTCAGATCTAACGCGCCTAGAGGCTCGTCGAGCAGCAACAGGGCAGGCCGGTTCACGACCGCGCGGGCGAGCGCCACACGCTGCTGCTGACCACCGGAGAGCTGAGCGGGCTTGCGGTTTGCGACGTGCCCCAGCTCAACAAGAGCGAGCGCTTCACGGGCTTTACCTTCGGCGTCCTCGATCTTGCGACGGCGCAGGCCAAACATCACGTTCTCCAGCACGCTCATGTGCGGGAAGAGGGCGTAAGACTGGAACACCGTGTTGACCGGGCGCTGATACGCCTTGGTGTCGGTGACGTCCTTGCCGCCAATGACAATCCGCCCCTCCGTGGGCTCCTCCAGCCCTGCTACGAGCCGAAGCGTCGTGGTCTTGCCACAACCGCTCGGCCCGAGCAGGGCAAAGAAGGAACCTGCGGGGATGTCGAGGCTGAGGTCATCTATTGCCGTGAATCCGGGGAATCGCTTCGTGACATTCACGAGCGACAGGTCTGCACCTGCTTCCGCGAACTGCTTGGCGGATACCTCTCCTGCCATCTCCTGCGCCTGCTACTAGGCGCCGAGAACGACCGACTGGAACGCAGCCTGGTACTCGTTGTCTTCCTCGCTGGTCAGCGTCTTGAACGCCTTCACCTGAGACAGGGTTGCCTCGTCGGGGAAAATCAACTTGTTCTCGGCCAAGTCGGGGTCGATTTCCAAAGCGGCTTCGTAGGCGCCCTTCACCGGGGTCACGTAGTTCACCCAGGCAGCAACCTCGGCGGCGACCTCTGGCTCGTAGTAGTAGTTCATGAGCGCTTCGGCGTTGGTCTTGCGAGGCGAACCAATCGGGACGACCATGGTGTCGTTCCAGATGGTGGCGCCAGACTCGGGGAAGACGAACTTCCACTTCTCGCCGTCGTCGTAGCCGTTCTCGTAGTTGATCAGCGTGATGTCACCCGACCAGCCGATCGCCACCAGGGCGTCCTCGTTCACGAGGTCCTCGGTGTAGGAGTTTCCGCGGACGTTACGCACCTGGCCGGATTCAACCTGAGCGCGAAGCACGTCGAGAGCGGCGTTGAACTCGTCGGCACCCCAGTCGCTGGAGATGTCGACACCATTGGCCATCATCAGAAGACCGATAGTGTCGCGCATCTCGGAGAGCACGACGACGCGGCCCTTGAGCTCGGGGTTCCACAGGTCCTCGACGGTGCGAATCTCGCCGACCTTGTCGACGTTGTAGGCGATACCGGCGAAACCACCCTGCCACGGGA
>JAYODB010000026.1:0-15954 GCA_038106075.1 Cellulomonadaceae bacterium
AAGCTGATGGCACTCGAGCTGTTCAAGCCGTTTGTGATCAAGCGTCTGATGGACCTCGGTCACTCGAGCAACATCAAGAACGCGAAGCGTATGGTCGAGCGGATGCGCGCAGAGGTGTGGGACGTGCTCGAAGAAATCATTCGTGAGCGTCCGGTTCTGCTCAACCGCGCACCCACCCTGCACCGTCTGGGTATCCAGGCGTTCGAGCCTCAGCTCGTTGAGGGTAAGGCGATTCAGCTTCACCCGCTCGTGTGTGCCGCGTTCAACGCTGACTTCGATGGTGACCAGATGGCTGTTCACCTTCCGCTGTCGGTCGAGGCTCAGGCTGAGGCCCGTGTGCTGATGCTCGCCTCGAACAACATCTTGAAGCCCTCCGACGGACGCCCGGTGACCGTGCCCACCCAGGACATGATCATTGGTTTGCACCACCTCACCTCTCTGCGCGAAGGCGCCGCAGGTGAAGGTCGCGTGTTCTCCTCGGTCGCCGAAGCCGTGATGGCGATGGACCAGGGCTCACTGCACCTCAACGCCAAGGTCAAGATTCGTATTCACAACGTGCACCTCTCGCCGAAGAAGCAGCCGGAAGGCTTCGTCCAAGGCCAGACCATGTTGATGGAGACCACTCTGGGTCGCGCACTGTTCAACGAGTTCCTCCCCGAGGACTACTACTACGTTGAGGCCGTCGTCGACAAGGGTCGCGTGTCCGCACTGGTCAACGACCTCGCTGAGCGCTACCCGAAGGTTGTTGTTGCCGACACGCTCGACAAGGTGAAGGATGCCGGTTTCTACTGGGCGACCCGCTCGGGTGTCACCGTGGCTCTGAGCGACGTGCCGCGCTTGAAGGAAAAAGAGACCATCGTCTCCAAGTACGAAAAGCAGGCCGAGAAGGTTCAGTCGCAGTTCGACAAGGGTCTGATTTCCGACCAGGAGCGTCGCCGCGAACTCGTGGAAATCTGGAGTGCCGGAACCAAAGAGGTCAACGACGCCATGCGCGAGGCCTTCGAAGGAAACAACACCATCAACCGCATGGTCACCTCGGGTGCCCGTGGTAACTGGTTGCAGGTCGGAAACATCGCCGGCATGCGTGGTCTGGTGTCGAACCCTCGCGGTGAGGTCATCGCCCGCCCGATTATTTCGAGCTACCGCGAAGGCCTGAGCGTGGCCGAGTACTTCATCGCGACCCACGGTGCGCGTAAGGGTCTCGCTGACACCGCTCTTCGTACCGCCGACTCGGGTTACCTGACCCGTCGTCTGGTGGACGTGTCGCAGGATGTCATCATCCGCGAGGAAGACTGTGGCACCACCAAGGGTGTCTCCTTCCCGATTGCTCACCAGAACGCTGAGGGCGAATGGGTCCGCAGCGACAACGTTGAAAACGAAGTGTTTGCGCGTAATCTCGCCACTGACGCCACCAACGCCAAGGGCAAGGTGGTTGCCGAAGCGGGAGCCGATGTCGGTGACGTTCTCATCGACGAACTGGTTGCCGCGGGTGTCAGTGAAATCAACGTCCGCTCGGTGCTCACCTGTGAGTCCACCGTCGGTGTGTGTGCTGCCTGCTACGGTCGCTCACTCGCGACCGGAACCCCGGTCGACCTCGGTGAGGCCGTCGGTATCATCGCTGCCCAGTCGATTGGTGAGCCGGGAACCCAGCTCACCATGCGTACCTTCCACACCGGTGGTTCAGCGTCGGCTGACGACATTACTCAGGGTCTGCCCCGTGTGACCGAGCTGTTCGAAGCGCGTACCCCGAAGGGCGCGAGCCCGATTGCTGAGGCCGCCGGTCGAATCAAGATCGAAGAGACCGAGACGCAGTACAAGATCACCCTCACTCCGGATAACGGAGATGACGAAGTGAACTACACCGTCTCGAAGCGTATGGAGATGTTGGTCGCTGACGGTGACCACGTCGAGCTGGGTGCCCAGTTGCACGAAGGACCGGTTGACCCGAAGGAAGTTCTTCGTGTCAAGGGTGTCCGCGCGGTTCAGCAGCACCTCGTCGATGGCGTGCAGGGCGTCTACGGTTCACAGGGTGTGCCGATTCACGACAAGCACATCGAGGTCATTGTCCGTCAGATGCTGCGCAAGGTCACTGTGGTCGACCACGGTGAGACCACCTTGCTGCCGGGTGAGCTGGTTGACCGCACGCGTTACAACCAGATCAACCGCGAGGCTCTGACTGAATCCAAGAAGACGGCGTCGGCCCGTCAGGAAGTCATGGGTATCACCAAGGCGTCGCTGGCGACCGAGTCGTGGTTGTCCGCAGCGAGCTTCCAGGAGACCACTCGTGTTCTCACCGAAGCCGCCATGCAGGGCAAGCGCGACCCGCTCGTGGGCCTGAAGGAAAACGTCATCATCGGAAAGCTGATTCCTGCGGGTACCGGTTTGTCGCGCTACCGCAACATCACCGTGGAGCCCACCGAAGAGGCTCGTGCCGAGCACTACCCGGCACGTCTCTTCAGCGAAGACGACGCGTTCGGGTCGGTCGACGACCTGTCGTTTGTCGACTTCGACGCGTTCAGCTCCGAAGAGGGTTCTTCCGAGAACTACCAGTAGTCCCCTCTGGGGATAACACCCACCCGCCAAGCTCACCTGCTGGTTAGCTCGGCCGGGTGGGTGTTTTGGTCTGGGCGCATCTGGGCCTTGTAGGGCTCGCCATTCCTATAGCGCTGATTGATCTTCGAGACCACCGTCTTCCCGACCGGTTGACTCTCCCGCTGTGGGGTGGATCTGCGCTCGTGGCACTCGCCGCCGAACGTGATGTCGCCCTCCACGGCATGCTCAGTTCCGCTCTGGTCGTGCTTTTCTTGCTCCTCGCCGCCGAATGGCCTGGCCGCCCACTGGGGTATGGCGATGTGAAACTCGGGGGGGATTGGCGCTCCAATTGGGCTGGTATGGGCTCGAATGGGCGTGGTGGGGCCTCGCCCTTGGTGTGTTTTTTGGGGGAATCTGGGCGCTCGGTGCGCTTGTGATGGGAAAAATTGGGCCTGGTGGCCAGATTCCTTTCGGACCATGGCTTTTGGCAGGAGCACTCGTCGCGTTGGCCCAAGCGGTCTAGCTGAAAAACGGCCTAAAAATCATTTGACCCGGGGACTGTGGAGCAGTAATCTGGTGGACTGTGTGTTCGTTGGCACGCCCGTAGCGGGTGCCCACAAAAAGTGAGTCAGCTAGGTCTCGGGTCACGAACGTCACAAAAGGGATAAATGCCAGGTCTCTCGGCCTGATATTCGCCCCCACGGCATACCGTCGCTCACCCCACAAGGTGTCCTTCGGTTCGATGTCGGCCGGAGTGTGACACACCCGTCACCCGCCGGAACCCACCATCACAACTGTCACCGTGCAGAAGAAAAAACTAGGAGTTCACTGTGCCAACGATCCAGCAGCTGGTTCGTAAGGGCCGTAAGCCCAAGGTCTCGAAGACCAAGGCTCCCGCCCTCCGCGGAAACCCGCAACAGCGTGGGGTATGCACCCGCGTCTACACCACGACCCCGAAGAAGCCGAACTCGGCTCTGCGAAAGGTCGCTCGTGTCAAACTCTCCAACGGAACCGAAGTCACCGCTTACATTCCCGGTGAAGGCCACAACCTCCAGGAGCACTCGATGGTGCTCGTTCGTGGTGGCCGTGTGAAGGACCTCCCCGGTGTTCGCTACAAGATTGTCCGCGGCTCTCTGGACACCCAGGCCGTCAAGGACCGTAAGCAAGCGCGCAGTCGCTACGGCGCGAAGATGGAGAAGAAGTAATGCCTCGTAAAGGACCCGCGCCAAAGCGCCCCGTCGTCGCCGACCCGGTTTACCGGGCTCCCGTTGTGACCCAGCTCGTGAACAAGATTTTGGTTCAGGGCAAGAAGGGTCTCGCCGAGCGCATCGTTTACGGTGCCCTCGAAGGTGTGTCCTCCAAGACCGGTCAAGACTCGGTCGAGGTGCTGAAGAAAGCTCTGGACAACGTTCGCCCGACCCTCGAGGTTCGCTCCCGCCGTGTCGGTGGATCGACCTACCAGGTTCCGGTTGAGGTCAAGCCTCACCGCGCGAACACCCTGGCCCTTCGCTGGCTGGTGAGCTACGCCCGCTCGCGTCGTGAAAAGACGATGACGGAGCGTTTGACCAACGAAATCTTGGATGCTTCCAATGGCCTTGGTGCTGCAGTGAAGCGTCGCGAAGACACCCACAAGATGGCCGAATCCAACAAGGCCTTCGCCCACTACCGCTGGTAATCATTACCACCTAGACCACTCCTGGAGGAGAACTGTGGCACAGGACGTGCTTACTGACCTGAACAAGGTCCGCAACATCGGCATCATGGCGCACATCGATGCCGGAAAGACCACGACGACTGAGCGGATCCTGTTCTACACGGGTATCTCGCACAAGATCGGCGAGGTGCACGACGGTGCCGCGACCATGGACTGGATGGCGCAGGAGCAGGAGCGTGGAATCACGATTACTTCTGCCGCGACCACCTGTTTCTGGGCGAACCACCAGATCAACATCATCGACACCCCCGGACACGTGGACTTCACCGTGGAGGTGGAGCGCAGCCTCCGCGTCCTCGACGGTGCCGTTGCGGTGTTCGACGGAAAAGAGGGTGTGGAGCCTCAGTCTGAGACTGTTTGGCGTCAGGCTGACAAGTACAACGTCCCCCGTATTTGCTTCGTCAACAAGATGGACAAGCTCGGTGCGGACTTCTACTTCACCGTCGACACCATCGTCAACCGCCTCGGTGCCAAGCCGCTCGTGATTCAGCTGCCGATTGGTGCAGAGTCCAGCTTCACCGGCGTGGTCGACCTGGTCGAGATGAAGGCAAAGGTGTGGCCCGGCGACGCCAAGGGTGATGTGACGATGGGTGCCCAGTACGAGACCACCGACATCCCCGCGGATATGCAGGCGAAGGCGGAGGAATACCGCGCCCAGCTGCTCGAGAACGTTGCGGAAGCAAGCGAAGAACTGCTCGAGAAATACCTCGGTGGCGAAGAGCTCAGCGTGGAGGAAATCAAAGCCGGTATTCGCCAGCTCACGATTTCCAGCGAGGCCTACCCGGTGCTCTGTGGTTCGGCGTTCAAAAACCGCGGCGTGCAGCCGATGCTCGACGCGGTCGTGGACTACCTGCCCTCGCCGCTCGACGTTCCCCAGGTTGAAGGCCACGCGGTCAACAACGAAGAAGAAACCATCAACCGCAAGGCGGATGCCTCCGAGCCGTTCTCGGCTTTGGCGTTCAAGGTTGCCGTTCACCCCTTCTTCGGACGTCTCACTTACGTGCGCGTCTACTCCGGTTCGATCGAGTCCGGCGCTCAGGTGATCAACTCCACCAAGGGTAAGAAAGAGCGCATCGGAAAGATCTTCCAGATGCACTCGAACAAGGAAAACCCCGTCGAGAAGGTGACCGCAGGTCACATCTACGCCGTGATTGGCCTCAAGGACACCACCACTGGTGACACCCTGTGTGACCCGAACAACCCGGTGGTCCTCGAGTCGATGACCTTCCCCGAGCCCGTGATCGAGGTGGCGATTGAGCCCAAGACCAAGGCTGACCAGGAGAAGCTCTCGATTGCCATCCAGAAGCTTGCCGAGGAAGACCCCACGTTCCGCACTGAGCTGAACCCCGAGACCGGCCAGACCGTGATTAAGGGTATGGGTGAGCTTCACCTCGACATCCTCGTTGACCGTATGAAGCGCGAATTCAACGTTGAGGCGAACGTCGGAAAGCCCCAGGTGGCCTACCGCGAAACCATTCGCCGCGCGGTGGAAAAGCAGGAATACACCCACAAGAAGCAGACGGGTGGTTCCGGCCAGTTCGCGAAGGTGCAGGTCACCCTCGAGCCGCTCGAGGTCACCGCAGAAACCTCATACGAGTTTGAAAACCAAGTCACCGGTGGTCGTATTCCCCGCGAATACATCCCCTCGGTGGACGCAGGAATCCAGGACGCCATGCAGGTGGGTGTTCTGGCGGGCTACCCGACAGTTGGAGTCAAAGCGATTCTGCTCGACGGTCAGTACCACGACGTCGACTCTTCGGAGATGGCGTTCAAGATCGCCGGTTCGATGGTCTTCAAGGAGGCCGCGAGAAAGGCAAACCCTGTTCTGCTCGAGCCAGTGATGGCTGTCGAGGTGCGTACCCCAGAGGAATACATGGGTGACGTCATCGGCGACCTGAACTCGCGTCGCGGGCAGATCCAGAGCATGGAGGATGCGACCGGCGTCAAGGTCGTTCGTGCCCTCGTGCCGCTGTCGGAAATGTTCGGATACGTCGGTGACCTGCGCTCGAAGACCTCGGGCCGCGCCGTCTATTCGATGACTTTCGACTCCTATGCTGAAGTCCCGAAGGCAGTGGCCGACGAGATTATTCAGAAGGGCAAGGGAGACTAAGCCCGACCGAATAGGCTCGCCGAGCCTTGTAATACCAAGAAATCCGATCCGTTTGAGTCGGAACCCCCGATTCAAACACCGAAGTCCTGAGGAGGACCACAGTGGCTAAGGCCAAGTTCGAGCGGACCAAACCGCACGTCAACATCGGAACGATTGGTCACGTCGACCACGGCAAGACCACTCTGACCGCTGCAATTTCCAAGGTGCTCGCTGACCGCCACCCATCGGCAGTCAACGTTGCCCGTGACTTCTCGTCCATTGACTCCGCTCCGGAAGAGAAGCAGCGTGGTATCACCATCAACATCTCGCACGTCGAGTACGAGACCGAGAAGCGTCACTACGCACACGTTGACGCCCCCGGTCACGCTGACTACATCAAGAACATGATCACCGGTGCCGCTCAGATGGACGGTGCAATCCTCGTGGTTGCCGCCACTGACGGTCCGATGGCTCAGACCCGTGAGCACGTTCTTCTCGCCAAGCAGGTTGGTGTTCCCTACCTGCTCGTGGCCCTGAACAAGGCTGACATGGTTGATGACGAGGAAATCCTCGAGCTCGTCGAGGTTGAGGTTCGTGAGCTTCTGAGCTCGCAGGGCTTCGACGGCGACAACGCTCCCGTGATTCGCGTCTCCGGCCTCAAGGCTCTCGAGGGCGACGCCGCATGGGGCGACAAGATCATGGAGCTCATGCAGGCTGTTGATGACAACATCCCCGACCCCGTGCGTGACAAGGACAAGCCGTTCCTCATGCCGATCGAGGACGTCTTCACCATCACCGGTCGTGGAACCGTTGTGACCGGTCGTGCCGAGCGTGGAACCCTGCAGATCAACTCTGACGTTGAGATCGTGGGTATCCGTCCGACTCAGAAGACCACCGTCACCGGTATTGAGATGTTCCACAAGCAGCTCGACGAAGCATGGGCTGGTGAGAACTGTGGTCTGCTCCTTCGCGGTACCAAGCGCGAAGACGTTGAGCGTGGCCAGGTCGTCGTGGCACCGGGTTCGGTGACCCCGCACACCGAGTTCGAGGGCACCGCGTACATCCTCTCCAAGGACGAGGGTGGACGTCACAACCCCTTCTACACGAACTACCGTCCGCAGTTCTACTTCCGTACCACTGACGTGACCGGCGTCATCTCGCTGCCCGACGGCACCGAGATGGTGATGCCCGGTGACACCACCGACATGAAGGTGGAGCTGATTCAGCCCATCGCCATGGAGGAGGGTCTGTCCTTCGCAATCCGTGAGGGTGGACGTACCGTTGGTGCCGGAACGGTGACCAAGATCATCAAGTAGTTTTCGAACTACACGCGTGGGGCCCGGGTTTTCCCGGGCCCTTCGTGTTTCCCCGCCATCCCGCTAGGCTTCACGCGTGGATATCAACTGGTTGGCCATTTTGGTCGCAAGCGTCGTCGGAACGTTTGTCGGGAGTCTGTGGTTTGGACCCAAGACGTTTTTCCCGCTGTGGTGGAAATACATGGGCAAATCCCCCGAGGACCAGCCCGGTGGGTCCAACATGGGCGTCGTTTTTGGCCTCACCTTCGTCGCGATCGCCGTTCAGGCCACCATCCTTGAAGTTATCTTGCAGGCGGTGGGAAGCCCAACCTGGTGGGTCGGGCTCGCCACGGGAGCTCTCCTAGGGCTGATCGGTGGGGCGGCTTCACTCACCCACAAACTCTTTGGTGGACTGAGCCTGCGCGCCTGGGGTCTCGAGGCTGGATCTGACGTTGTCGGCCTCGCCCTGATGGGCCTGGTCCTTGGCCTGTTTGGCTAGGTGATTCTGGGGGAAAACTGACGACACGCCCGGGTTGCAGGAAATGCCGGGGTGTGGCAGAGTTATCGAGGTTCAAAACGCGCCGCACTGTTGTGGCGCTCACTGCCAGGCAGTGCATAGAAGGCGCAATAGCGACCTGTCTAGGCCGCGGGTAGAGAACACAAGTCACTTCGAGCCCCCGCTTGAGTGGGTGGCATATGAGGTGGTCCAGGCGCGTGCCTGGGCTCGTTGACAGGAAAACAGTGATGTCAATCGGGTTGCCTGAGGCAGCTCGGTGGAAAACCGGGAATGAGAGTTCCTGGTGCGTAAAGGAAAGAGACAACTATGGCGGGACAGAAAATCCGCATCCGACTGAAGTCGTATGACCACGCAGGTCTCGACGTGTCAGCTCGCAAAATTGTCGACACGGTGACCCGCGCTGGCGCCACCGTGGTGGGACCCGTGCCGCTGCCGACCGAAAAGAACGTCGTCGCGGTCATTCGTTCCCCGCACAAGTACAAGGACTCTCGTGAGCACTTTGAGAAGCGCACCCACAAGCGTCTGATTGACATCATTGACCCCACTCCGAAGGCCGTTGATTCGCTGATGCGTCTCGACCTGCCCGCGGACGTCAACATCGAGATCAAGCTTTAAGGACGACCATGTCAACAATCACTGCCACGAAAGGTGTGCTGGGCAAGAAGCTCGGCATGACCCAGGTCTGGGATTCAAACAACCGTGTCGTCCCCGTCACGGTCATTGAGGTGAGCCCGAACGTGGTCACCCAGATCCGCACCCAGGACAACGACGGCTACGACGCGATTCAGATTGCCGCCGGCCCCATCGACCCCCGCAAGGTCACCAAGCCGCTCAAGGGTCACTTTGAGAAGGCCGGTGTCACCCCCCGCCGCCACCTCACCGAGGTGCGCACCTCCGACGCCTCCGAATACGCCGTGGGCCAGGAATTGACTGTTGAGGCGTTCGAGCCCGGTCAGATGGTGGACGTGGTCGGAACGAGCAAGGGTAAGGGAACCGCGGGTGTGATGAAGTTGCACAACTTCAAGGGTGTCTCCGCGTCGCACGGTTCGCACCGTAACCACCGCAAGCCCGGTTCGATTGGTGCCTCCGCCACCCCCTCACGCGTGTTCAAGGGCATGCGTATGGCGGGTCGTATGGGCCACAACCGCGTGACCGTGATGAACCTCACCGTCGAGAAGATCGACGCCGAGCGCAACCTGCTTCTGATCAAGGGCGCTGTCCCCGGTCCGAAGAACGCGCTGGTGTTTGTTCGTAACGCCCGGAAGGGAGCGTAACCGCCATGGCTACCGCTATTGACGTTGTCGACGCGAAAGGCAAGAAGGCCGGTTCGGTCACTCTGCCCGCCGACATTTTCGACGTTCAGACCAACATCCCCCTGCTTCACCAGGTCGTTGTCGCCCAGCTCGCCGCTGGCCGCCAGGGAACCCACAAGGTGAAGCACCGCGGCGAGGTGTCCGGTTCGGGACGCAAGCCGTTCAAGCAGAAGGGAACCGGTCGTAGCCGTCAGGGTTCGATCCGCGCCCCCGAGCACCGCGGTGGTGGTGTCGTGCACGGCCCGACCCCCCGCAGCTACGCCCAGCGCACCCCCAAGAAGATGATTCGTCAGGCTCTCTTGGGCGCTCTGTCTGACCGTGCCCGCGGAGAGCGTTTGCACATCGTGTCTTCGCTCGGTCTGGGAGACGCCCCGTCGACCAAGACCGCCGCCGCGTTTATCCAGCAGACTGCTCCCGGCCGCAACGTGCTGGTCGTGATTAGCCGCGCTGACGAGGTCGGCCAGAAGAGCGTTCGCAACATTCCGGGTGTGCACGCGATTCACCCCGACCAGCTCAACGCCTACGACGTGTTGAACTCCGACGACATCATCTTCACCCAGGGTGCCTACGACGAGTTCGTCGGCCAGGGTGACAACGGGAAGGACGCGAAGTAATGAGCGTTGACCAGCTGTCGCAGAACAAGGACCCCCGGGACGTCATCATCCGTCCCATCGTCAGTGAGAAGAGCTACAACCTCATTGACCAGGGCAAGTACACCTTCGAGGTGGACCCGCGCGCGAACAAGACCGAAATCAAGCTCGCCATCGAGAAGATCTTCGACGTCACCGTTTCCAGCGTGAACACCATCAACCGCCAGGGCAAGACCCGCCGCACTCGGTTCGGCATGGGCAAGCGTAAGGACACCAAGCGCGCCATCGTCACGCTCTCCAGCGGTTCCATCGACATCTTCACGGCAGTCGGCTAAGGAGACACAGAACAATGGCTATTCGCAAATACAAGCCGACGACCCCCGGTCGTCGTGGCTCCTCGGTTGCTGACTTCCAAGAGGTCACCCGCTCCACCCCGGAAAAGTCGCTGGTTCGCCCGCTTCCCAAGACCGGTGGACGCAACAACCAGGGTCGCATCACCACCCGTCACATCGGTGGAGGCCACAAGCGCCAGTACCGCGTGATCGACTTCCGTCGTAACGACAAGGACGGCGTGAACGCCAAGGTCGCGCACATCGAGTACGACCCGAACCGCACCGCGCGTATCGCGCTGCTGCACTTCGTGGACGGCACCAAGCGCTACATCATCGCTCCGGACAAGCTCAAGCAGGGCGACATTGTCGAGTCGGGTCCCTCCGCCGACATCAAGCCCGGTAACAACCTGCCGCTGCGTAACATCCCCGTCGGTACCGTGATTCACGCAATCGAGCTTCGCCCCGGTGGCGGAGCCAAGATGGCCCGCTCCGCAGGAGCCTCGGTGCGTCTGGTTGCCAAGGACGGCCCCTACGCGCAGCTTCGTCTGCCGTCGGGTGAAATCCGCAACGTCGACGTGCGCTGCCGCGCCACCGTCGGTGAGGTGGGTAACGCCGAACAGTCCAACATCAACTGGGGTAAGGCCGGCCGTAAGCGCTGGAAGGGTGTTCGCCCGACCGTCCGCGGTGTCGTGATGAACCCGGTTGACCACCCGCACGGTGGTGGTGAGGGTAAGACCTCGGGTGGTCGTCACCCGGTGAGCCCCTGGGGCCAGAAAGAGGGTCGTACCCGTAAGCCCAACCGCCCGTCCGACAAACTCATTGTCCGTCGCCGTACGACCGGCAAGAAGCGCTAGGAGTCAGGTTCCATGCCACGCAGTCTGAAGAAGGGCCCCTTCGTTGACGAGCACCTCATGCAGAAGGTGTCACGCCAGAACGAGGCCAACACGAAGAACGTGATCAAGACCTGGTCGCGCCGCTCGATGATTGTCCCCGCCATGCTCGGGCACACCATCGCCGTGCACGACGGCCGCAAGCACATTCCGGTGTTCATCACCGAGACCATGGTGGGTCACAAGCTCGGCGAATTCGCGCCGACGCGTACCTTCCGCGGCCACGAAAAAGACGACAAGAAGGGCCGCCGCCGCTAGGCGCGCGAGCGAAGGAGAAGCGAGATGGTTGAATCTATCGCTCGGGTGAAGAACATCCGCGTGACGCCTCAGAAGGCGCGCCGTGTTGTCGACCTCATTCGTGGACGTCAGGCCACCGAAGTTGTCGCCATTTTGAAGCACCAGCCCCAGGCTGTCAGCGAGCCCCTGGCCAAGATTGTCTCTTCGGCAATCGCCAACGCCCAGGTCATCGCCGACCGCGACGGCACGGTTGTTGACGAAAACGATCTGTACGTGGTGAAGGCATACGTCGACGAGGGTTTGACCCTCAAGCGTTTCCGCCCGCGTGCCCAGGGACGTGCGTTCCGTATTAACAAGCGCACCAGCCACATCACCGTGGTGGTGGCCACCCCTGAAGAGGCTTCTGCAGAGGCTAAGGCTCCTGCGAAAGAGAAGGTGAGCAAGTAATGGGTCAGAAAGTCCACCCGTACGGGTTCCGTCTGGGAATCACCACCGACCACGTGTCGCGCTGGTTCTCCGACTCGACCACCAAGGGTCAGCGTTACCGTGACTACGTCACGGAAGACGTGAAGATTCGCGAATTCCTCAAGAAGGAGCTCGACCGCGCCGGTATCGCTCGTATCGAAATCGAGCGCACCCGCGACCGCGTCCGCGTTGACATCCACTCGGCCCGCCCGGGTATCGTCATCGGCCGCCGCGGTGCTGAGGCCGAGCGTATTCGCGCCGACTTGGAGAAGCTCACCGGAAAGCAGATTCAGCTGAACATCCTCGAGGTGAAGAACCCCGAGGCCGAAGCTCAACTGGTCGCTCAGGGTATCGCCGAGCAGCTCAGCGCCCGTGTGGCATTCCGCCGCGCGATGCGTAAGGGCCTGCAGGGTGCCCAGCGCGCCGGCGCCAAGGGTGTTCGTATCCAGGTGTCGGGTCGTCTCGGTGGCGCCGAAATGTCGCGCTCTGAGTTCTACCGCGAAGGCCGTGTGCCCCTGCACACCCTCCGCGCCAACATTGACTACGGGTTCTACGAGGCTCGGACCACCTTCGGCCGTATCGGCGTGAAGGTGTGGATCTACAAGGGTGACCTCACCAACAAGGAGCTCGCACGCGAGCAGGCGCAGCAGCGCTCGCAGCGTCCCGAGCGCGGTGGAGCCCGTCGTGGTCCGGCCCGTCAGGCTGAGCCGGTCGCCGCTGCGGCCCCGGGGAGTGAGGGATAAACATGCTGATTCCACGCAAGGTTAAGTACCGCAAGCAGCACCACCCGAAGCGCAGTGGCCACGCCACTGGCGGCACCACGGTGACCTTCGGTGAGTTTGGTATCCAGGCGATTACCCCCGCCTACGTGACCAACCGCCAGATCGAGGCTGCTCGTATTGCGATGACTCGTCACATCAAGCGTGGTGGAAAGGTGTGGATCAACATCTACCCCGACCGCCCGTTGACCAAGAAGCCCGCCGAAGTGCGTATGGGTAGCGGTAAGGGATCCCCCGAGTGGTGGGTCGCGAACGTCAAGCCCGGACGCGTGCTGTTCGAGGTGGCCGGTGTCAACGAGGAGCTTGCCCGTGAAGCGCTCACCCGCGCTATCCACAAGCTTCCGCTGAAGGCTCGCATTATTACCCGGGAGGAGGGCGCCTAATGGCTGTTGGATCGAAAGAGCTCCGACCCGAAGAGCTCGACACGTTTGAAGACCAGCGTCTGCTCGATGAGCTGAAGCGCCAGAAGGAAGAGCTGTTCAACCTTCGCTTCCAGGACGCAACCGGTCAGCTGGACAACCACGGCCGCCTGCGTGCGGTGCGTCGCGACATCGCCCGCATCTACACGGTAATCCGCGAGCGTGAGCTCGGTATTCGTGCGACCCCGGCTCCGCTGGAGGCTCCCGCGAAGAAGAAGGCTGCCAAGAAGGCCAAAGACGAGGCTGTAGAGGCCCCGGCGAATGAGGAGACGAAGTAATGGCGACTGAAGCGAAGGCGAAGAAGGCCGCTGCCGCCGAGGCAGTGACCCGCGGATACCGCAAGGTTCGTCGCGGATACGTCACCAGCGACAAGATGGACAAGACCATCGTTGTCGAGGTCGTGGACCGAGTGAAGCACCCTCTCTACGGCAAGGTGCTCAGCCAGTCGTCCAAAGTAAAAGCACACGATGAGACCAACCAGGCCGGTATCGGTGACCTCGTGGTCATCGCCGAGACCCGCCCGCTGTCAGCAACCAAGCGCTGGCGTCTGGTCGAAATCGTCGAGAAGGCCAAGTAGGCCCAGGAATATAAGGGACTAGGACATGATTCAGCAGGAATCCCGACTCAAGGTCGCCGACAACACTGGCGCCAAGGAGTTGCTCACCATTCGCGTGGTGGGTGGCTCGGGTCGTCGCTACGCCGGCCTCGGCGACGTGATTGTGGCAACCGTGAAAGACGCGATCCCCGGCGGCAACGTCAAAAAGGGTGAGGTCGTCAAGGCGGTTGTCGTTCGTACGGTGAAGAAGACCCGTCGCGCTGATGGCTCGTACATCAAGTTCGACGAGAACGCTGCCGTGTTGATTAAGAACCAAGAGGGTGAGCCCCGTGGCACCCGCATCTTCGGCCCGGTGGGTCGCGAGCTGCGTGACAAGCGCTACATGAAAATCATCTCCCTCGCACCGGAGGTGTTGTAGTCATGGCAAAAATCAAGAAGGGCGACCTCGTTCAGGTCATCAGTGGCAAGAGCCAGGCTCGCGGCGGAGACCGCGGCAAGCAGGGCAAGGTCATTGAGGTGCTCTCGGAGCGCGACCGCGTGATTGTTGAGGGAATCAACTACGTGACCAAGCACATCCGTGTCGGTCAGAGTTCCCGCGGCGCCAAGACCGGTGGCATCGAGACCCACGAAGCCCCCATCCACATTTCCAACGTTGCCTTGGTTGACCCCAAGTCGAAGAAGCCGACCCGCGTGGGCTTCCGCGAAGAGGTCGCCGAGAAGGGTGGCGTGAAGAAGACCGTTCGAGTTCGCTACGCGAAGAAGTCAGGTGAAAAGCTCTAATGACTGCGACGACTGACGTAACGTCGGTAGCCCCGCGGCTGAAGCTGCGCTACCGCAACGAAATCAAGAAGGCTCTTACCGAAGAGTTCGGCTACGCCAACCCACACCAGGTTCCCGGCATCACCAAGGTGGTTGTCAACACCGGTGTCGGCGAGGCAGCTCGCGATTCGAAGGTGATCGAGGGCGCCGTGCGCGACCTAACCGCGATCACCGGTCAGAAGCCGGTCGTGACCAAGGCCCGCAAGTCCATCGCGCAGTTCAAACTGCGTGAGGGTATGCCGATTGGCGCCCACGTCACCCTCCGCGGTGACCGCGCGTGGGAATTCCTCGACCGCCTGATCAACCTGGCTCTGCCCCGTATTAGAGACTTCCGTGGGCTCTCCGACCGCCACTTCGATGGCAACGGAAACTACACCTTTGGTCTCAACGAGCAGACCATGTTCCACGAGATCAACCCGGATGAGATCGACCGGGTTCGTGGTTTCGATATCACTATCGTCACCACCGCTAAGACTGACGACGAGGGTCGGGCGCTGCTGAAGCACCTGGGCTTCCCGTTTGTGACCAACAACCAAGAGGCCTAAGGGCCACGACTCGGATAGGTCGGCCCCGGCGCACCGGGAGTCGAAACCGCCGAAGACAGGAAACACCCCACCATGACGATGACTGATCCCGTCGCCGACATGTTGACTCGTTTGCGCAACGCCAACCAGGCGCAGCACGACCAGGTCAGCATGCCCGGTAGCAAGCTCAAGGAGCACATCGCGGAAATCCTCCAGCGCGAGGGTTACATCCAGGGCTTTGACGTGCAAGATGAGAAGGTCGGCAAGACCCTCACTCTTTCGCTCAAGTACGGCCCCAACCGCGAGACCTCCATCGTGGGCATCAAGCGTGTATCGAAGCCCGGTCTGCGCGTCTACGCAAAGTCTTCCGAGCTGCCCGCCGTTCACGGTGGCCTCGGAATCGCCATTCTGTCCACCTCCTCTGGTCTGTTGACCGACCGTGAGGCTAACGAGAGGGGCGTGGGTGGGGAAGTCCTCGCCTACGTATGGTGATCTGACATGTCGCGTATTGGTCGTATGCCTATTGACATCCCCGCCGGTGTGACGGTTACCGTCGACGGCCAGGATGTCACCGTGAAGGGCCCCAAGGGTGAGCTTTCGCTCACCGTGGCAACCCCCATCGAAGCCAAGGTTGAAGAAAACCAGGTCGTGGTCACCCGTCCGGACGACGAGCGTGCCTCGCGTTCGCTGCACGGTCTCACCCGCACCCTGATCAACAACAACATCATCGGTGTGACCCAGGGCTACGAAAAGAAGCTCGAAGTGGTCGGCACTGGATACCGCGTGAGTTCGAAGGGCCAGGGCGTCGAGTTTGCCCTCGGCTACTCGCACCCCATCACGGTGGACCCGCCCCAGGGCATCACGTTCACCGTTGAGGGCAACG
>JAYODB010000081.1:0-2309 GCA_038106075.1 Cellulomonadaceae bacterium
GTTGCCAGAAAACACCAACGCGAGCTCGACACGGCGATTGCCGCAAGAGGGTGGGGTTCTAGACCAGCCGAGTGGACACCCGGCCCGCAATTTCACGAGAGCGACTGGCTACCAGAAGACGAGTCAGGGCATACCGAACAGTAGCCGGAGCAAGCCCGCGATGACCGCGGCCGCCACGATCACCACGATGAACGGCGCCCGAAGCCACAACAGCGCCCCCGCCGCGGCCACAGCCGGCACTCTCGCGTCGAGAACCAGACTTCCGTTATCTCCAAGGGTTTGCGAGACCACGAGCGACGCGAGCAACGCTACCGTCACCAGCGCCGCCACACGAGAGAGCGCAGGGCCCTCGACGAGCCTTTGGGACACCAAATACCCCGCCAGCTTCAGTGCGAACACGACGAGTGAGCCGGCGATCACAAAGCCCCAAATCGGATCCATCACTCCACCTCCTCACGGGGAGGCAGACTCGGCGACTGGCGGTGTCGAATGAGGGCCAAAACAATCGTGAGAACCGCCACCACAAGAATCGGCACCCCCGCGGGCAGAGCGGGAAGCAGTATCGCGGTCAGCAGGCCCGCGGCGAGGGCCACCGCAATCGGCTCTTTCGCCTGGAGCCTTGGCCAGACAAGGCCGAGGAATGCGGCAGCAGCAGCCGCATCAAGACCCCAGGTGCGAACGTCGCCTAACACGTCTCCAAGCAGAGCCCCCAAGAGAGTGGCGAGGTTCCAACCGGCGTAGAGCAGAATCGCTGTGGCCCAGAAACCGGCACGGTTCGATTCGAGCGAAGATTGGGCGCTCCCCACTGCGGTCGACTCGTCCACGGTGAGCTGTGCGGCAACCAAGCGCTTGAGGATCCCTGGTCCCACAATGGGTGACATTCTCAAGGCATAGAGCCCATTACGAATACCCAGCAAGCCCGCACTCGCGACCGCCGCAAAACCAGCCGCCGCCCCACCCGTTGCAATCACACCAATCAGGGCAAATTGTGAAGCCCCGGAAAACATGACCAGGCTCAGCGCCATCGTCTGAGCCACGTTGAAGCCAGAAATCACGGCGAGGGCACCAAATGACACCCCGTAGAGCGATACCGCGAGGGCGACCTGGAGTCCCTGTGAGCGCGCCCGGCGGATGAGTTCGCGTTCGTCTCCGCTCACGAAGCCTGCGCCGTATCGGCTGAACCGACTCCGTGAATGCCGTTGTGGAAGCGAAGGGTGGGGAACGACGCGGAGACCGTGAACCCAACCCCCGGGACACGGTGGGCGGAAAACACCCCGCCGAAGGTTTCCGCGCGCGACTTCATATCGCGCATGCCCCGTCCACTGAGGATCTCCGTGAGGGCTTTCTGGTCGTCGCTGATGGTGTAGGCGGTGTCTTCACCCAGCTGCTCCCGCAACTGGTTTTTCACCCGGGTGCCATCGTCTTCGACCCGAAGCTGGAGGCCGTTCGCGCTCCACGACATGGACACTTTCACCGTGGTTCCGGGGCCACCGTGCCGGCGACAGTTATTGAGCGCCTCCTGCACGATTCGGAACAGGGCAATTTCCGCGCTCGACCCGACACTGAACACCTCTCCCGACTCCTCGTAGCGAACGACGAGTCCCGATTCTTCGATGGACGTGAAGAGGTCCTGCATGGTCGTTATCGAGGGCCCCGTGCCGAGCTCCGCGACCCCTGCGCGGCCGGCATTGACCACTCGGCGAAGGTCGTTGAGCACCGCACGCGCCTGATCGGCAATCTGCGCGGCTGCTCGGGAGACCATCTCGGGGTTCGAGTCGGCGGAAAACTTCGCGCCCTCTGCCTGGGCAATCATTTGGGTCAGTGACACGGCGGCCGAGTCGTGGACGTCGGTAATCAGCCTCATCCGGTCGGACATTTCGGCGAGCCGAAGCTCCGCGTCGATTCGTTGGTTTTCGCTTCGAAGCCGACCATCCACGCGCTTCTTCTGAGCTGTGTAGGTTCGCCACCACATCACGCCGAACACACCAGAGCCCGCGACCCCGATCACGGCGAGGACGAGAATGAGGATGCCAAGCCACGGCGGCACATCAGAAGGCCCCACAGTACTGACCATCCAATCGCATCGACGTTCGTTATGTATGTGGTCACGACAGACCCGAAAACGCTGGCTCCTCGACTTGGACTCGAACCAAGAACCTACCGGTTAACAGCCGGTTGCTCTGCCAATTGAGCTATCGAGGAATGATTGCTCGAGTCGCCACTCTAGCAGAGCTCGCGCCGCTGATTTTGGCTAGTAACCGCGCTCAGGAGAGACCACGCCGCGTAGTGGTTTTCCTCCCAAAAAGGCC
>JAYODB010000082.1:0-2306 GCA_038106075.1 Cellulomonadaceae bacterium
GGTGGAGGCCCGCGGCAACGAGCCCGGCAAAGTGAGCCATATCAACCCACAGCATGGCTCCGACCTCGTCCGCGATTTCGCGGAACGCCGCAAAGTCGAGGTGTCGGGGATAGGCGGACCATCCGGCGATGAGGACCTTCGGCTTGTGGGCTTTCGCCTGGTCACGAACGTGGTCCATGTCGATGAGGAAGGAGTCTTTGTCGACCCCATAGGCAGCCGCCTGGTAGACCTTGCCCGAGAAGTTGATTTTCATCCCGTGAGTCAGGTGGCCTCCGTGCGCGAGCTCGAGTCCGAGGATGGTGTCGCCGGGTGCCGCGATGGCGTGCAAGACGGCGGCGTTAGCCGTGGCACCCGAGTGAGGCTGGACGTTAGCGTAGGCGGCACCGAATAGCTTCTTAGCCCGTTCGATGGCGAGATTTTCGGCGATATCGACGAATTCACATCCGCCGTAGTAGCGACGTCCGGGATATCCCTCCGCATATTTGTTGGTCAACACGCTTCCTTGCGCTTCCAACACGGAGAACGGAACGAAGTTCTCGCTGGCAATCATCTCCAGCGTGTTCTCTTGACGGCCGCGCTCTTTTTCGAGGACCTCGGCAATTTCCGGATCGATCTCTTCAATCGGGGCGGTGAACGATGCGGATCGGGCGGCAGGACTCACGTTGTCTCCTTCTGGCTACGGTGTGGCGGGCTTCACAGCCCTGTTATCCGGTAGGTGCCCAGGCGCTCGGCCTCTACCTTTCTCGCTCCCCGATGGTGACCCATCCCTACGCCAGTCGCGATGCGCCCAGTCTATCGAGACTTGCTGCCTTCTCTTGCCCGACGGGCGGGGACCTAAGCTATGAGGATGTCTGATTCGTCCCATCTGATTGTCACGCTCATCTGTGACGACCAGCCCGGCATCGTCCACGCGATCAGTGGGGCCGTGGTGAGCGCCGAGGGAAACATCACCGAATCGCAACAGTTTTCAAGCCACGACACGGGACGCTTCTTTATGCGACTGCAGGTGGAAACCGCTCGAGGTGCCCGTGCGCTAGAGGACGCCCTCCAGCCTGTGGTCGAGAAATATGACATGGAACACTCGGTCACCGAGGTGGGCAAACCCCTGAAGACGCTGATTTTAGGGTCGACTGCCAAACACTGTGTGGTCGATTTACTCAGTCGCGGGCGCGACGGTCACCTCAATATTGATGTGCCGCTCGTTCTGGCTAATCACCCCAATCTTGAGGACACCACAAAGCTCTTCGATGTCCCATTCGAGTGGATGCCGATCACGTCTGCAGAAGAAAAAGCATCATTCGAAGCTCGGGTGCTCGAGGTCGTCGAGCAGCACGACGTCGATCTGGTCGTTCTCGCTCGCTACATGCAGGTATTGAGCCCTCGATTGTGCGAGACGCTGGCGGGCCGGGCAATAAATATCCACCACTCTTTCCTGCCCGGCTTCAAGGGGGCAAACCCCTACCGTCAGGCACACGAGCGCGGCGTCAAGCTGATCGGCGCCACGGCACACTTCGTCACCGAGGACCTCGACGAAGGGCCCATCATCGAACAAAACGTCGTTCGAGTTGACCATTCACAGTCGGTCTCGGAACTCGTTCGAGTCGGTCAGGACGAGGAATCTCGCACCCTCGCTCAGGCGGTGAGCTGGTTTGCCGAGCACCGTATTTTGCTCGATGGAATCCGCACGATTATTTTCCGCTAGCGGATGGGGTTGTAGCCTCGGGGATGTCGCGATTGCTTTGTGCCACTTACTCACGCGCGTAACGTGAGCACGAGGCTGTCAGCGACTATCCGCAGCTGCAGAGCTCTTCGGGAGCGAAGGGGCTTAGCGCTTCTTCAATGTGTTGACCGCAACCACTCCAGGTCACTTTTCCGCATCGGTTGCACGACACTGCACTGCACACGAGATATCTCCTCAGGTTGGTCTACTCGGCGTATTCGCCGTCCACCATTATTACATACCCCCAGGGGTATTTATCGCCTTCAGGCTCCGAGCTTCGCCTGAAGGTTTGTGTCGAGAGTTGCGAGGAAGTCCTCGGTAGTCAGCCAGGCCTGCTCAGGGCCGACCAAGAGCGCGAGGTCCTTAGTCATGTGGCCCGACTCCACCGTCTCGACAACGACCTGCTCGAGAGTGTTCGCAAAGTCGATTAACGCTTCGTTGCCATCGAGCTTTCCGCGGTGGGCAAGGCCCCGAGTCCAGGCATAAATCGAGGCAATCGGATTCGTCGAGGTCGGACGTCCCGCCTGGTGCTCACGGTAGTGACGGGTCACCGTTCCGTGGGCGGCTTCAGCCTCGACAATCTGAC
>JAYODB010000083.1:0-2278 GCA_038106075.1 Cellulomonadaceae bacterium
GCGGTCGATTTCCCGGAGTTCATCGCTCCAAAGCGGAAATACAACTTAGCCACGTGGGATTCCTGCCTGTCGTTCAGCCATCTCGACCACATTAGCGAGCAGAAGAGCGCGCGTCATCGGCCCAACACCTCCGGGGTTCGGTGACATCCACCCGGCCACCTCGGCGACAGCGGGGTCGACGTCGCCGACAATCTCGTCTGTGCCGGTGGCGGCGTTCTGGCGTCGAGACACCCCGACGTCCAAAACGATAGCGCCGGGTTTGACGTCGTGTGGACCCACGATGTGTGGTGAGCCCGCCGCCGCCACAATCACGTCGGCACGGATGAGGTGCTCGTGAAGGTCGGGGGTTCGAGAATGGGTGAGAGTAACAGTCGCGTCGACTCCCCGTCGGGTGAGCAGCAAACCAATGGAACGTCCCACCGTGACCCCGCGTCCGATGACGACGACGTGTTTCCCCGCGAAGCTCTCACCGTGACGCTCAACCAGTTCGATGACCGCTCGGGGAGTGCACGGCAGTGGCGAGTCGATGGCTCCTGATACCCGGGACACTAATCGGCCCAGGTTCATGGGGTGCAGCCCGTCGGCGTCTTTCTCAGGGTCGATACGCTCCAACACGCGATTCACCGAAATATGCCCCGGCAGCGGCAACTGGACGATGTACCCGGTGACTTCTGGACTGGCATTGAGTCGATCGATGACATCGAGCAGATCATCCTCTGACACATCCTCGGGCAGGTCTTCGCGAATCGAGGCGATGCCGACTTCGGCACAGTCTCGGTGCTTTCCCGCGACGTACCACATCGAGCCAGGGTCGGTTCCGACCAGGACAGTGGCGAGACCGGGAACCACACCCTTCTCAGCGAGCGCACGAACCCGCCCAGTCAGCTCACTCTTGATTGAGCGCGCGGTAAAAACCCCGTCGAGGAGCTCTGCCGCCACTACCCCAGTTCCTTGTACAGCGGGAACTTCTCGGCGAGTGTCGACACTCGAGCGGTCAGTGCCGAAAGGTCGGAACCGGGCATCAATGCGTGGGCGATGATGTCAGCGACCTCGGTGAATTCGCCGTGTCCAAAACCACGTGTGGCAAGCGCGGACGTTCCGATTCGAACACCCGACGTGACCATCGGCGGCCGGGGGTCGAAGGGCACCGCATTGCGGTTCACGGTAATTCCCGCCTCGTGCAAACGGTCTTCCGCATCCTGGCCGTTGAGCTCTGAGGTCCGCAGGTCGACGAGGGCAAGGTGGACGTCGGTGCCTCCGGTCAATACGTCGACACCCGCTGCTTTAGCGTCGTCGCTGGTGAGGCGCTGAGCGAGAAGCTGCGCTCCGTCGATGGTGCGCTGCTGGCGTTCCCTAAATTCGGGCTCCATCGCAATCTTGAAGGCGACCGCTTTTGCCGCAATCACGTGCATAAGCGGGCCACCCTGCTGCCCGGGGAAGACGGCAGAGTTCAGCTTCTTTCCGAGTTCTTCGTGACGGCTCAGGATCAAACCGGAGCGGGGTCCGCCGAGGGTCTTGTGAACGGTCGTCGAGATGACGTCTGCGTAGGGAACCGGTGAGGGGTGGAGGCCCGCGGCAACGAGCCCGGCAAAGTGAGCCATATCAACCCACAGCATCGCTCCGACCTCATCTGCTATTTCGCGGAAGGCCGCAAAGTCAAGGTGTCGGGGGTAGGCCGACCACCCGGCGATGAGGACCTTCGGCTTGTGGGCTTTCGCCTGGTCACGGACGTGATCCATGTCGATGAGGAAGGAGTCTTTGTCGACCCCATAAGCAGCCGCCTGATAGACCTTGCCCGAGAAGTTGATTTTCATCCCGTGAGTGAGGTGGCCTCCGTGCGCGAGCTCAAGGCCGAGGATGGTGTCGCCGGGTGCCGCGATGGCGTGCAAGACGGCAGCGTTAGCCGTGGCGCCCGAGTGCGGTTGGACGTTGGCGTAGGCCGCACCGAAAAGTTCTTTGGCCCGTTCGATAGCGAGGTTTTCGGCAATGTCGACAAATTCACATCCGCCGTAGTAGCGACGTCCGGGGTATCCCTCCGCATACTTGTTGGTCAACACGCTTCCTTGCGCTTCCAACACGGAGAAGGGAACGAAATTCTCGCTGGCAATCATTTCCAGCGTGTTCTCTTGGCGGGCGCGCTCTTTTTCGAGGACCTCGGCAATTTCCGGGTCGACCTCTGCGATGGGGGCGGTGAACGATGCGGATCGGGCGGCAGGACTCACATTGTCTCCTTCTGGCTACGGTGTGGCGGGCTTCACAGCCCTGTTATCCGGTAGGT
>JAYODB010000027.1:0-7719 GCA_038106075.1 Cellulomonadaceae bacterium
GCGAGCAAGCCCACCCACGGCACGATGAATCCAAAGAACACGATGGTGCCGGCGAAGAACGCAATCATGGCGTTCCAGCCCGAGATGATGCCATCGAGGAAGCCACCGGGCTCCCGCTCGGGGGCGACATCGGGTGAGCTCAGTTGAACGCCGATTGAGGCGTATTGCACCTGGTCGGTGAGGTAGTTGCGCTGCGAGTTCAACGAGTCGAGTTCCGCTTGGCGGTCCGACAGTGCCGTCTCCACTTCAATGAGCTCTGCTGTCGTGGCGGCTTGGTCTTGCAGGGCGCGCAATTTCTCGATGCTCGATTCCAAGACACCGATTCGAGCATCCAGGTCGACCACCTGCAGGGTCACATCAGAGTTATTAAGCGACTTGCTCTCGAGAACACCGAGCGCCTCGATGGAGGAGAGGGTGTCGTCGAGGGCATCGACGGGAATGCGCACCCACAAATACGCGCTGGGGAGTTCGGTTTGCCAGTCGGTGTATTCGCTCCGCGAGTCCACGCGGCCACCGGCCGATTCGACAATGCGCTGAACCTCGTCAGCCGCGTCCAAGGGGGCATCGACCGTGAGGTAGAGATCACCGGTGATGATTTGGCTGCGCTCAACCGCGACCGCGTCGCGGCCGGCCATGTCGGCAGCCATCGATTCTTCCACCGCGATCTCGGGCATCGCTTCGACACTGTCGCTCGTCATCATGTCTTCGCTTACTCCCGCGCCTGAGCTCGCGCAGCCTGAGAGGCCGAAAATGCCCAGAAGAGCGAGGGAAATGAGGGAGCGTCGAAGTGTCATGGCGTCACTATACGACCTGAAAGCTATGGGATTGCTCGCACACACACCCCAGCAATTCGCGGGGCGGGCATACTGAAGCTATGGCGTGGAATCTGTGGCCGTTTCGGCAAAAAACACTGCTCCACGTGGCGAGCGATTCCGGAACGGGGCAGCCCGTCGTCCTGCTTCACGGAATCGCCTCCTCATCGGTCACCTATGAGTACGTGATGCCTCAGCTGACCAACCGCAGGAGAGTGATTGCCCTTGACCTTCTGGGATTTGGGCGCTCAGTCGCCCCCGATGACTCCAGATTCACCATCGATGAGCACGTCGACGCGGTCGTTCGGACCCTTGAAAAGCACGCCGTCTCCCAACCCTTTACCCTGGTCGGCCATTCGCTCGGGGCTCTCATATCTCTTCGCTTAGCGGTCAGGTTTCCCAGAATGGTGGGTCATCTCGTGTTGGTTGCCCCGCCGGTGTACCTGCCGTCTGACACGATTGCCGACCCAATCGAGCGGGTGCGGATGGACGCCTATTTGAAGCTCTATGACTTCATGCGTCAAAACCCCGATTTTACGAAGTCGGCTGCTCAGGCCATGGAGCGTATTTCGCCGATTAGAAATCTCGTTGACGTGTCGGAGTCGAACTGGAGGGCGTTCACGCTCTCGCTTGAAAAATGCATCGAATCTCAAACCACCGTCGCTGACTTGGCCCAGGTGCGCTGCGGAATCGACTTGATCTACGGCACTCTCGACCCGTTTATTGCTCCCGCGGGTATTCGAGTCGTCGAGCGCATGCGCGGTGTGGCGACGACCCGGGTGGAAGGAGTTGACCACGTGATTCGGCCGAAGCTCGCCAAAGAGCTTGTGAAAATCATCGACAACCCCTCCCCGCCGACCGCTCCGATCAAACTCGTGGGGACGGTTCGCTAGGCGAAGGCGAGAATCGCCGCGATGGTCTGCGCGGGGCGGTCACGATGAACGCTGTGTCCGGCACCCTCAATCACCACCATCGACATGTTCGGGTTCGCCGAAAGCACGTCTTTGGCGTGATCCCCGGTGAACATCGAATCAACCGCGGGATCGCCTGCGACCACGAGGGTGGGAACGCTCACGCTTTTCGCTTCGGCCACGACATCCCATTGGGGGTTGTCCAACACGGCGTGTTCAACGGCAAACCGACTCGCGGTGCGATGCGACCACACCCGAAACTCCACATCGAGGGGATGCCAGTGCGGGTTGTCGCGCCGGACCTCTTCTTCGGTGAGCTGGTCGTGGCCATAGAGCTGGCCTGTTCGAACGATCTCTTTCCTCTCCTCCCCAAGCAGTAGTGCCGGGTCGAGCAGAACGAGTTTTTTGGCCCACGAGGGGTGGTGAGCGCTCGCGACCACCGCGCTCGCGGCGCCAATGGAGTGTCCAATGACGAGGTCCCAGGACCCGCTCTCACGAGGAAGGGTGTGTTCGAGGTCGAGGGCAAAATCGCTGATGCGGTAGCTGCTCGCTCGCGGCGCATACCCGTGCCCACGCAGGTCAACCGCGGTGACCGACCAGCCAGCTTCCGCCAGCGCCTCGGCGACCTGCCAGCAGGTGTGGGCTGAAGAGCCGAGACCGTGCACCATGAGCGCTCGTCGTGGCGCGCGCGGGTCACCCCAGTGCAGTCGCGGTAGCTCGAGCTCGACCATGGCCCTAACCTAGCTCGCCGGTGGTCGAAACACCGAGACGGGTTCGGTGTCGGGCAGTGGGCTCGGATCTCGGTCGCGTAAGTCGGGGTGTGCCCTAGTCGACACTGCAGCGGCTACTGTCCCCAGCGTGGCGAAGATGAGGGCCGCCACGAAACCCCCGAAGGATCCGTAGGCGTCGATGGCGAAGCCGGCGACCGCCGAACCGAGCGCGGCTCCAATGAGTTGGCCGGATCCGACCCAACCGTATGCCTCAGCGGTTTCTGAGAACTTCACACTGGCGGAGACAATGGCGAACATCACGGCGAGGGCGGGGGCAATCCCCGCACCGGCGATGGCGAGGCTGAAGAGGAGCCACCAGAAGTTGGTGCTCGCCAAAGCCAGCAGCATGCCGATGGCGACTATGACCATTCGGGTGGTCATCGCCCAGGGCCCAATCTGAACGCCCCCAAGCGCAAGCCCGCCAATTAAGGAAGCAATCGCCCACATCGAGAGGAGGATTCCCGCTTCGGCGCCCTCGTCGCCGAAGACCGAGACGACCGCCACCTCCACCGCGGCAGCCGATCCGATGAGGAGGAACCCGACGACGGTTGAGAGCAATACGGCGCCGTTTTTCAGCACAGATCCCAGTCGCCTTTTGCTGGGAGGAATGCGGACACTGCCCACTTCGGGGCAGGCGAGGAACCAGACCCCACCGCTGAGGAGGAACAGCCCGGCCACCGAAATTGCCACCGGCGGCGCAATTTGAATGGCGAGGAAGGTGGTAATCACAGGCCCCATCACCCAGATGATTTCCTGGGCCGACGCGTCCAAAGAAAACAGGGGGGTGAGCTGTCTCGAGTTCACCATCTTGGGATAGATGGTGCGAACTGCCGGCTGAATGGGTGGGGTGGCGAGCCCGCCGAGCAGGCCAAAGAGCATGTAACCCGCGAGCACCATCGGGAGGAAGGCCACCGCCGCCATGCTGATGAGGGAGACGACCAGGGTCAGTGAGATGACGGTGCGCATTCCCCAGCGACCCATCCACCGGCTGGTGAGGGGTCCGGTGGCGGCCTGTCCGAACGAGGTGGCGGCGAGCACAAGGCCCGCTTGGCCGTATGAGTCAAAGATTCGCTCCACGTGGATGAGATACGCCAACGAGATCATCCCGGAGGGAAGTCGTGCGGTGAGCTGTGCGGCAATAATCCGGGCGACTCCCGGAGTTGTCAACAAGTCGCGATATCTGTTCACAGCCTTGCCAGCCTACGCCCCATCCTCAGGTGTCAGTGGTCAGTGAAAACCTGGCATCCGGGCGGGTCAAAATCACTCACATCCCTGTGGAAAAAGGGCCGAATTTGTCCACAGGTGTGGAGGACACGCCCACAATATCTAGGGTTCTTGCGTTGTCAGAAACCGTAGATATAGTGGTCAAGCCTCTTCGATCTGCGAGGGTCCCCTAGGAGCAATTTTGGGGCGAAATCGAGGTCTTGAGGCGTCCCTAGACCTGGTGCCCGCGGGCACACACCGACAACCGAAAACAAAGTGTGAGGAGACACCTGTGACCATCTCAGTGGTAAAGCGCGACGGCAGTCGCGAGTCGTATGACGCCAACAAGATCAACCTGGCGATCGAGAAGGCGGCGGAAGGACTCGACGACTCGATCGCGTGGGTCACCCAGATTGCGAGCGAGCTCGAGCTCACGCTTTTTGATGGAATCACCACCCAGCAGCTTGACGAAGCCGTCATCCAGGTGGCCCTGCAGAACGTCAAAGATGACCCTGCATTCGACGTCGTCGCCGCTCGCCTCCTGCTCAAGACCATCTACAAGCGTGTGCTCGGTGACTACACCGACGACGCTGAACTGTTGAGCCTGCACAAGGAGCATTTCGCCGCCTACGTCAAGCGCGGAGTGGAAGAAGGACTCCTCGACACCCGCCTCACCGAACTGTTCGACCTCGAGCGTCTCGGCCAGGCACTGCAGCCCGAGCGCGATGACCTGCTCAAGTACATCGGTGTGGTCACCCTCAACAACCGCTACGGCATCAAGGGCCGCAACGGTGACCCGCTCGAGGTTCCCCAGTACTTCTGGATGCGTATCGCCATGGGCCTCACCCTCAACGAAGCTGACCCCACCACCCAGGCACTTCGGTTCTACGAGAAGATGTCGAAGCTCGAGTACCTCGCCGCCGGATCCACCCTGGTCAACGGCGGAACCAGCTACCCGCAGCTCGCGAACTGCTTCGTCATGGAAATGCAAGACGACATCGAGCACATCGCAAAGACCACCCGCGACGTCATGTGGCTCACCAAGGGAACCGGCGGAATCGGACTCTCGGTGACCAAGCTGCGCGCCCAGGGTTCGCCAATTCGCTCCAACAACACCACCTCCACCGGGCCGATCCCGTTCATGCACACCATCGACTCGGTGCTGCGTGCGGTGAGCCGCGGTGGAAAGAAGTTCGGAGCCCTGTGCTTCTACATGGAGAACTGGCACATGGACTTCCCCGAGTTCCTCGACCTGCGTCAGAACTCCGGTGACCCCTACCGCCGTACCCGTACCGCCAACACGGCCGTGTGGATCTCAGACGAGTTCATGAAGCGTGTTCAGAACGATGAGCCGTGGTACCTCTTCGACCCGCTCGAGGTTCCCGACCTCAACGAGCTCTACGGTGACGCGTTCTCCAAGCGCTACGCCGAGTACATCAAGATGGCCGAAGCCGGCGAAATCAAGATGTTCAAGAAGATTGGTGCCCGCGAGCAGTTCAAGGCCATCCTGGTCTCGCTGCAGGGAACCAGCCACCCGTGGCTGACCTGGAAGGACACCATCAACAACCGCGCCATCAACAACAACACGGGCACGATTCACCTCTCCAACCTCTGCACCGAAATCTGCTTGCCGCAGGACGTCGACAACGTGTCGGTGTGTAACCTCGCCTCGATCAACCTCTCCACTCACCTCGTCGACGGGAAGATGGATTGGGATCGCATCGACGAAAGCGCCCGTGTCGCGGTGCGTCAGCTGGACAACCTGATTGACATCACCCGCTCCAGCGTGAAGGAAGCGGACTTCTCTAACGACCAAAACCGCGCGGTGGGTCTCGGCGTGATGGGCTTCACCGACATCATCGAGCGCCTCGGGTACAGCTACGAGTCCGAAGAGGCTTATGACCTCATCGACGAAATCCTCGAGCACGTGTCTTACGCCGCCATCGACGAGTCGGCCAACCTCGCCAAAGAGCGCGGTTCCTACACCAACTTCGAAGGCTCGCGCTGGTCGCAGGGTCTCGTACCCCTCGACACCATCGACCTCGCCGAAGCCGATCGTGGCGTCGAAATCGAGGTCACCCGTAAGAGCCGCCTCGACTGGGATGCCCTGCGCGAGAAGGTCAAGGGAGGCATGCGTAACGCCACCCTGATGGCAATCGCGCCGACCGCGTCGATTGGTCTCGTCGCCGGAACCACCCCGGGACTTGACCCGCAGTTCTCGCAGATCTTTAGCCGTGCCACGAGCTCGGGTAAGTTCCTCGAGGTCAACCGCAACCTGGTCGAGGCACTGCGCGAGCGGGGCCTGTGGGAGAAGACCCGTGAGGCCATCCTGCGCAGCCAGGGTGACATCCAGGGAATCGAAGAAATCCCCCAGGACCTCAAAGACGTCTACAAGACGAGCTTCCAGCTCTCGCCCTTCTCCTTCCTGGAGGTGGCGGCTCGGGCCCAGAAGTGGATCGACCAGGCGATTAGCCGCAACATGTACCTCGAGACTCGCGACATCGACGACTTGATGGCGATCTACTCGGGTGCGTGGAAGCGCGGCGTGAAGACCACCTACTACTTGCACATGAAGCCGCGTCACACTGCTGAGCAGTCGACGGTGAAGGTCAACAAGGCCGAAACCATCAACTCCTCCGGTGAAGGCGCAGCCCCGAAGAAGGGTTTCGGTGCCGCCGCCAGCGGATCGGCCGAACCCGTGGCCGCTGGAGCTCCCGCCAAAAAGGGCTTCGGCTTCGGATCGGCGAAGTAGGAGGTGAACGATGAACCCGACTACTCAGAGCGCGGCTGAGGACTACATCGTCCCCGTCGACCCGATGGACCTGCTTCAGTGCGATAGCTGCCAGTAACCACCACTAACAACGAACGACTTACACACAAGGAGAACACTCATGGGAATTCTTGGAACAGGAATTAAAGAAGGCCTGTTGCTCAAGCCGGTGACTTACCGCTGGGCGATGGACCTGTATGACCAAGCAGTGGCGAACACCTGGTTCCCCAACGAAATTCAGTTGGGTGAAGACATCGCTGACTTCAAGAAGATGACGGATGAAGAACGTCACGCCATCACCTTCTTGATGAGCTACTTCAACCCGAGCGAACTGCTCGTGAACAAGGCGCTCGCATTCGGTGTCTACCCCTACGTCAACGCTCCCGAGGCGCACCTCTACCTCGCGAAGCAGATGTGGGAGGAAGCTAACCACTGCATGAGCTTCGAGTACGTGCTCGAAACCTTCCCGATCGACCGCGACCAGGCCTACAACAGCCACGTCGACGTGCCGTCGATGGCTCGCAAGGAAGAGTTCGAGGTCAAGTTCATCAAGCGCATGACCGAAGACACTCTCGATGTCACCACCACCGAGGGCAAGCAGGACTTCATCCGCAACCTCGTGGCCTACAACATCATCCTCGAGGGCATTTGGTTCTACTCGGGCTTCATGGTCGCGCTGAGCTTCCGCCAGCGCAACCTGCTGCGTAACTTCGCCTCGCTGGTCGACTGGATCGTCCGCGACGAGTCGCTGCACCTGAAGTTCGGCATCAACCTCATCCTCACCGTGCTGGAAGAGAACCCCGACCTGCAGACTCCTGAGTTTGCGAACGAGATTCGCCAGATGATTCTCGACGCCGTCGAGATGGAGGAGGCGTACAACCACGACCTGCTGCCCAACGGCATCCTCGGTCTGAACGCCAACTACATCAACCAGTACGTGAAGTACCTTGCAGACCGTCGTCTGGAAGAGCTCGGCTTCGAAACCGAGTACAACGTGTCCAACCCTGCCAAGTGGATGGCCACCGCCAACGACACCCTGCAGCTGGTGAACTTCTTCGAGTCCACCAACACCTCCTACGAGGTGAACGCTCAGTCCTCCAAGGTCTAGGGCTAAGCAGTTCGGGGAGGGGCGCTTCGGCGCCCCTCCTTCGCTTAAGGCCTCTGTGCCCGAAACTGAAACAATGAAGTCATGCTGATCGTCGCCGCCACTCCGATTGGGAATCTCGGTGACCATTCACCGCGATTACTCGAGG
>JAYODB010000027.1:7819-15336 GCA_038106075.1 Cellulomonadaceae bacterium
GCCGCTCTCGCCGCGAGCGGACTTCCCACAGACCGCTTCTGCTTCGAGGGCTTTATTCCGAAGAAGGCAAAACGGGAGGCGATCGAGCGTCTCCGACTCGAGGAGCGCACCATGGTGTTTTTTGAATCTCCGCACCGCCTCGCCGACACCCTGAGCGTGATGACGGAGGTATTCGGGCCTGACCGTCAGGCCAGCGTGTGTCGCGAGCTCTCAAAAATGTTTGAGCAGGTGCGGACCGCCACCCTCGGTGAATTGGCCCAGGAATATGCCGAGGGCACAAAAGGCGAAATCACTCTTGTCGTTGCCGGCTCTCATGGGCCGGCGGTGAGCTTCGAGGACGCCGTTGAACACGCTCGCGAGCTCGTTGCATCCGGTGTTCGGGCCGCTGACGCCGCTCGGGAAATCGCCCGTGAGAGTGGCTATTCCAAGCGGGAGCTCTATTCGGCTCTGCTGGCCTCGGGTGCGTAGGATTGAGCGCTATGACCTCTTCGACCTCGTTCTTTATTGCGACGCCGATTTTCTACGTGAACGACGTTCCCCACATCGGTCACGCCTATACAGAGGTTGCCGCCGACGTTCTCGCCCGTTGGAACCGTCAAAGCGGAAAAGACACCTGGTCGCTCACCGGAACCGACGAACACGGCCAGAAAATCCTTCGCACGGCGATGGCAAACGGAGTAGAGCCGCAGGCCTGGGCCGACAAACTCGTCAACGACGCGTGGTTGCCGCTTCTTAACACACTCGACATCAACAATGACGACTTCATTCGCACCACCGAGCCCCGCCACGAAGAGGGGGTGAAGAAGTTCCTCACCCTCCTGTTTGATCAGGGATTCATTTACAAGGGCGAATACGAGGGGTTCTACTGCGTGGGATGTGAGGAGTACAAGCAACCTGCCGACCTGTCAGAGGGCTCCGGAGATTTTGACGGTCAGAAGGTATGCCACATCCACGGTCGCCCCGTGGAGGTGTTGAGCGAAACCAACTACTTCTTCACGCTCTCGAAGTTCCAAGAACGCCTCCTCGATCTCTACCGCAGCCAACCCGACTTCATCCAGCCAGAAAGCGTTCGCAACGAAATCGTCGCGTTCGTGTCCCGAGGCCTCGAAGACCTCTCCATTTCTCGCGCCAATCTCGACTGGGGCATCAAGCTACCCTTTGACCCCGAACAGGTCACCTACGTGTGGTTCGACGCCTTGCTTAACTACATCACCGCCACCGGATGGGGCTCGGATGAGGAAGATTTCGCGAATCGCTGGCCCGCCGTGCAGCTGGTCGGAAAAGACATCGCTCGCTTCCACGCGGTGATTTGGCCGGCGATGCTGATGGCCGCGGGGCTAGAACCTCCCAAGCGCGTGTTTGCCCACGGATGGCTGCTCGTCGGCGGCGAAAAAATGTCGAAATCAAAGCTCACCGGCATTGCGCCTTCCCAAATCACCGAGGTGTTCGGCTCAGACGCGTTCCGCTATTACTTCATGCGGGCAATCACCTTTGGTTCGGACGGCTCCTTCAGCTGGGAAGATCTCGCCGCTCGCTACGAGGCGGAGCTCGCGAACGGCTTTGGAAACCTCGCGTCGCGGGTGATCGCAATGGTCACCCGCTACTTCGGCGGAGTGATTCCCCAGATTGAACCGTCCCAGCTGAGCGATGCAGATGTGGCCATCCGCAACACGATGGTGGCCCAGGCGAAGAAGGCTGCCCAGGCGATGGATCGATTCATGATCCACGAAGCAATCCACTCGGTGTGGGGAATAGTGGACGAACTCAATGGCTACCTCACCGAACAGGAGCCGTGGGCTCTCGCAAAAGATGAGGCCAATAGGGAGCGTCTCGAGGCTGTCCTCTACACCGCTGCGGATGGCCTTCGAGCGCTCGCCGTGCTACTGTCCCCGGTGATTCCGCAAGCAGCCGCCAAACTGTGGCGTGCACTAGGGATGGAGCAGAAGAGCGGAGCGGTTGACGACCAACCGCTTCTGGAAGCGGGAAACCCGGGAAGCCTCCCCGGTGGAATCACCGTAGGAGAGCTCGAACCGCTCTTTCCCAGAATTGAGAACGACTCGTAGTGGCACAAAAGACACCCAGCGATCCCCCCGCCCACCTGCGCACACGCGGGTCGATGGAAGCGGGAGACCGCAAGGTGGCCTACCCCTCATCGCCGCAACCACTGGAGGTGGCAGTATTCGACAATCACGCCCACCTCGAGATTGCTGATGGGGAGAACCCCCTCGATTTTCGCGAGCATCTCGACCGAGCCGGCGCAGTGGGTGTGCACGGGGTCGTTCAAGTCGGCACCGATGTCCCGACTTCGCTGTGGTCTGCAGATGTCGCGGCCATGGAGCCTCGAGTCCTGGCTGCTGTGGCGATTCACCCCAACGAAGCGCCCGAACTGCACCAAAAGGGCACACTTGACGACGCCCTGCACGTGATTGATGACTTGGCGAAACGGCCCCGCGTCGTCGCGATTGGGGAGACGGGCTTGGACTATTTCCGCACCGAGGGCCCGATGCTCGCGCCGCAACGCCGAAGCTTTATCGAACACATTCGAATCGCCAAATCCCACAACATCGCTCTGCAAATTCATGACCGCGACGCACACCAAGACGTCATAGACATCCTTCTCGCCGAAGGGGCCCCCGAGCGCACCGTGTTCCACTGCTACAGCGGAGACGCAGAGCTCGCAGGAATCTTGAACCAACACGGTTGGTATGCGAGCTTCGCTGGGAATGTGACCTTCAAGAACGCCAAGGGAATTCAAGCGGCACTGAGCGTGATGAATCGGTCTCACATTTTGATCGAAACCGACACCCCTTTCTTGACTCCTATTCCCCACCGAGGAAAACCGAACAGCCCGTATCTCATTCCCCACACTCTTCGTTTCATGGCGGGGATGCTCGAGGTTGATGAGAACCTCCTTGCGGCACAACTGACCGATAACACCTATGACGTCTACGGTCGCTGGGACGACAACCCCCCTGCGGTGAGGACGAACCCCGTCACCGGGCAGCCGTGGAGCACCCTCGAGCCGTCGCCCTTCCATGAATCCTGAGACCCGGTTTCTCGGCGCATCCGACATTAGGCGTCTCGCTGCCGAAACTGACCTGTCGCCCAGCAAGTCCAAGGGTCAAAACTTTGTCATCGACGCCAATACCGTTCGCAAGATTGTGAACCTCTCTGGCGCCGAGGCGGGAGAGCACGTATTGGAGGTGGGCCCGGGTTTTGGTTCTCTCACTGTTGGGCTCGCCGCCGCGGGATGTCGACTGACCGTCATCGAAATTGACTCACGTCTTGCCCATGCGCTTCCGGCGACCGTTACCCAGAGGGTCCCCACGGCTGACCTTTCGGTCGTGGAAGCCGATGCACTTTCCGTCGATTCAGTGCCAGGCGACGTGGTGTCCCTTGTGGCAAACCTGCCCTATAACGTTGCCGTTCCCGTTCTCATCCACCTGCTCGAGATTCACCCGGGCTTTCGCCGGGTTCTCGTCATGGTCCAAGCAGAAGTGGGATGGCGCCTTGCGGCGACTCCAGGCAGCGAGCACTACGGCGCACCGAGTGTGAAAGTCGCCTGGTGGGGCGAGTGGGCAGTGGAATCGACCATTTCCCGGCGCGTCTTTTGGCCCGAACCCCGCGTTGATTCGGTGTTGGTCGGCATGCGCTCGAGGGACACACCAGGAGATGACGCTTTGAGAAAACGCGTGTTCTCGCTAGTTGATTCGGGTTTTAGAACCCGAAGAAAAATGTCGCGCCAGGCGCTCTCCGACGTCTTTGGCTCGTCCGCTGCGGCGAGTGAGGCCATCACCGCTGCAGGGTTGAACCCGGAGAGCCGCTGTGAAACGTGGTCGCTCGATGACTTTGTTCGGCTTGCCCACCATCGTCAGGGTGCCCAGTGACCTCGGCGGGCTCACCCGTTTGGCTGCCGCTGGGGCTCGTGGGCGGTGTCACCCTCGCCACGTTGACGGGGCCCGTGCCGATTCCCGATGCCGCGGTCTATGGAATCTTTGCGGTGGTGATTTTTCTTGTCGCGCTCTCACTTCCCCTGCTTTCCCTCGGTCGGTTTGTCGGAAACGGCCGAGTGTGGCGAGCCCTCTTACTGATTAACCTCGTCGCGGTTCCCGTTCTTGCCTTTGTGTTGTCGCGAATTTTGTGGCGAACGCCAGATTTGCAGTTGGGTCTCTTGCTCGCGCTTCTTGCCCCAGGAGTCGCGCTGTCCATTCCGATCATTCGCCGCGCTGGGGGAGACGTCGAGAGTGTGTTAGGGATGACCCCGCTGTTACTCGCGGGTCAGCTACTCGTCGTGCCGTTCCTCGCGATGCTCCTCACCGGCGGACTCTTCAGCATCACCGACATTTCCCACACACTCCTCCCCATCGTCTTCGTGATCGTGATTCCGGTCGCGCTTGCCGCGATAGTGCAGTGGAGCGAGCGACGCGGTGGGAGCGGGCTTAGCAGTTTCCGCCGTCGGACAACGGCTGCGACCGGGGTCGTCGCGGGCCTTGCCTTTTTCGTGACCGGTTGGGCCGAGGCGTCGACCCGGCTCGAGCGCGTCATCGAGCTCACCTGGCTCGTGCCGCTCGCGATTGCGTTCTTGGTCTTGATGGCACCCATCTCGCTCCTCTTTGCGGGTCTCGCGGGAGTGGGACCCGATAAGAGACGGGCGATTCTCATTTCCGCGGTGGGCCGCGGTGGCATGGTGATTGCCCCCATCTGCCTCGCCCTGGAGACAGACTTCTGGTCGATGGTGGCGCTCGCGGTGATGACTCAAGCGTCCGTGGAAGCGCTCGGGCTCATGGTGTACCGATCAATTTCGCCAGAAATCGTGCCGGGGCGCTAGTTTCCAGCAGCACCTGCATAGGCTGGACGGGTGAGTGTCGAAACCCCGTCGCGCGTCACCTTCGCAGCGCCGGCGAAAGTCAACTTGGCGCTCTATGTGGGCCCTCCCGACATCACCGGTTTTCACCCTCTGCTCACCGCGTTCCAAGCGCTCGATGTGTGGGACGAACTGACCGCCTCGCCATCCGACACGATGTCAATCGACATCACCGCTGAATTTGACGTTTCCGCCATTCCCCTCGACCAACACAACCTGGTGTGGCGAGCCCATGAACTGCTCTCGGAACATGTGGCTCCGCTGCCCCCTACCCATTTCGCCATCACCAAGCGAATTCCCGTGGCGGGGGGTATGGCGGGCGGTTCAGCCGACGCCGCCGCTGCCACCATTGCGTTAGCCCAGCTCTACGAGCTCGACACGGACACCAGCCATTTGAGAGATATCTGCCGGGCACTCGGGTCCGATGTGCCGTTCTCCCTCGTAGGCGGTTCGGCCGTCGGGCGAGGCAGAGGAGACGTACTTGAACCGCTGAGGATTGAACGGCCCATCTCGCTGGTCATTGTCCCCTCGGACCGCACTCTTTCCACGCCAGAGGTGTATCGACGACTCGACGAGATCTGGGCAAACCACACCGTCAGTCTTACCGACCACCTCTCCGACGAATTCCTTCAGGCGTGGCGCGCTGGCGATGCCGAGGCTCTCGCTCCTCTGATGCACAACGATCTCGAGGTCGCGACTCTCAGCATGATGCCCGGGCTTCAGCGCACACTCGACGACATCGTGACAGCCGGGGCGCTTAATTCCCTCGTGTCGGGATCAGGTCCAACCACCGTCGGTGTTGCGCGCGACGTCGGGCACGCCGAGGACGTGGCTGCTCATCTCCGGGAGCGGGGTTATCGAGCGGTTGCTACGGAGACGACGGAGCTCGGGACCCACCGTCTTCAGTAGCTTCGCTCTTTTCTCCCGGCGAAAGCAGGCTTGCCAGAATGAGGAGAGCGGCACCCCCAACAAGGGCGATATCGGCTACGTTCCCCACGAAAAAGCCCGCATAGTCGAGAAAATCGACGATGTGTCCGATCGCAAAACCTGGTTCGCGGAAGAGCCGGTCACCTAAGTGACTGATGGCTCCTCCGAGAAGGGCTCCCACGCCAATCGTCCACCACCAGCCGTGAATACGGAAGCTAAACCACAGCAAACCCACGACCGCGACGGCCGCCACGATGGTCAGTACCCAGGTGTATCCCGAGGCAAGTCCGAAGGCGGCGCCAGGGTTGTAGACCAGCCTCAGGCCAAAAAAATCGCCAAAGAGAGGTTCGTATTGGCCAAATTCGAGGGTTGATTCTGCCCACCACTTGGATGCCTGGTCAATCACAATCCAGACCGCTGCCTGAATGAACACCACGATGGTGAACGTGCTCAGGCGTGCAGGTGATTTCACGGTGACGGTCCTTAGGCGAGAGAGGGCGACGGGCTCAGCAACCCTCTCGAGTATTTCACGCCTCAGGCGTCGGGAGATTCGATGTGCAGGCTCACCATGCGAAGGAGTGACGCCAGCTCCTTGCGCTCTGCCAGCGAGAGAGGCTCGAGAGCTCGCTGCTCGGCAGACAGGAGATCGTCGAGGGCGCGGTCGACCACCTTGCGTCCGGGATCAGACAGCGCCACAACCACCCGACGTCCGTCCTCCGGATCGGCCTGTCGGGACACCAACCCGCGGGCTTCGAGACGGTTAATGCGGTTGGTCATCGCGCCACTGGTGACCAGGGTTTGTGCCATCAGGGCCGTCGGAGTGAGTTGGTAGGGCTTTCCGGCTCGACGCAACGTCGCAAGAACGTCAAATTCCCAAACGTCGAGGCCGTGAACACTGAACACCGCTCGGCGAAGACGGTCGAGGTGTTTGCTGATCCGGGTCACCCGCGAGAGAACCTCAAGCGGCTTCGAGTCCACGTCGGGACGCTCGGACGTCCAGGCTCGAACAATCCGATCCACATCATCAAGGCGTTCTGGCATCACCCCATTATCGGGGTCTGGCAGACTAGGGGAGCGTTTCACGCACTCCGCCTTGGTGTAACGGCAGCACGACAGCCTTTGGAGCTGTGAGGTCTAGGTTCGAATCCTGGGGGCGGAGCCAATATTTAAGTCTTTCGGGCACGCCCTCGCTAAATCGCAAAGTCATGCACTTAAATAGAGGTATGAGCCCTTCTCCGCTGGCCGTCGTGGTTTTGGCCGCTGGGCAGGGCACTCGGATGAAATCCCGAATCCCCAAGGTTCTCCACCCGCTCGCGGGTATCCCGCTCATTGGCCACGTATTGGCAACGGCGGAAGCGCTGGGCCCTGAAGCCCTCGTGGTGGTCACCAAGCACGAGGCAGAGGAGATTGAACACGTCGTTGCCGAAATCGCGCCCGATGCGGTGTGTGTGAGGCAGGACGACACCCCGGGCACCGGCCGGGCGGTCGAGGTCGCACTCGCCGAGCTCGGCCCCGCGGTGGACACGGTGGTGGTGTTGAGTGCCGACGTTCCTCTTCTGGACTCTGACACTCTTCGCGCTGTGGTCAGCCATCACGCCGCTGAATCGGCGGCCGTGACGCTGCTGAGTGCTCTCGTCGATGACCCCACGGGTTATGGCCGGGTAGTGCGCCACGAGAGTGGGGCGGTGGAAAAGATTGTCGAGCAGGCCGATGCTGATGAGGCAAC
>JAYODB010000028.1:0-11165 GCA_038106075.1 Cellulomonadaceae bacterium
CAGCGCCGCCACAAGCTCCCGAGCGAGGCATCGAAGCGCTTCCAGCGCGGCGTCGACCCGCTCGTGGCGGAAGCAGCAGCCCAGCGCGTTGTCGACCTCCTCGTCGCCTACGCCGGCGGAACCCCTGGCGAAGTGGGTTCTCGGGTCATTGACGCCCACGCGGGAGCCATGCCTGCCATCACGTTCCGCCCCGAATCGGTCGCAGGAATTGCCGGCATCGAGGTCGATTCGACCCGAGCACGCGACGTCCTGGTCGATATTGGCGCCACCGTTGACGACTCTGCGTCGACCTGGAGCGTGGTGCCGCCTAGTTGGCGGCCCGACCTCATCGATGAGCCGACGCTTGTTGAAGAAGTAGCGCGCATCGTCGGATTCGACTCGATTCCCTCCGTGCTCCCGCAAGCTCCATCGGGCTGGGGTCTCAGTAATGCCCAGAAGACCCGCAGGCGAGTGTCACAAGGTCTTGCGCACTACGGCCTGACTGAAGTGCTGAGCTACCCTTTCGTCACAGCTGAGCGCAATGAAATGTTTGGCCTCGTGCCACCCAAAGACCAGGTGCACGTCGCGAACGCCCTCGACCCGCAGGTAGGGACACTGCGCACGAGTCTCTTGCCAGGCCTGGTCGAGGTCGCCCAGCGCAACCTCTCGCGTGGTCTCGTTGATGTCGCTGTGTTTGAAGCGGGCCAGGTGTTTCTTCCCAACGGCGATTTGGGAACGTCAGATATTCCGGTGGGAGCGCAGAAGCCGAGCGAGAAAACCCTCGATGGCCTCAACGCAAGCCTGCCGAGGCAACCGTGGTGGGTTTCGGGCCTCCTCGCAGGCTCGCGCGCCCCGAAGGGCATTGGTCAGCACCCCGGCGCTCGCGGTATTGCCGACGCGTTGGACGCGGCACGAGCAGCGCTCTCGCTCATGGGAGCGGAGCTCGCGGTGACACAGGGCTCACACCCGGCGTTTCACCCCGGTCGTGTCGCCGACCTCATGGTGGGCGATGTCGTCGTCGGTCGAGCAGGGGAGCTGTTGCCTCGCTTGGCGAGCGAGCTCGACCTGCCGAAGCGGGTCGCGGTGTTCGAAATTGACGGATCGGCAGTGATGGAGGCAATCGGTCACGAACCGGCTGAAATCGCGCCGCTCTCGCCCTATCCGGCCGCCACTCAAGATATTTCTGTCGTCGTCGATGCGTCTGTTCCTGCGGCAGACGTTCAAGCAGCCTTGGCAGAGGGCGCGGGGGAGCTTCTCGAGGCCATCCACCTCACCGACGAATACCGAGGTGAGGGAGTGGATGAGGGCCAGCGCTCGCTCACCTTTGCCCTTCGATTCCGCGCGGCCGATCGGACGTTGACTCAGGCTGAAGCGACGGAATCAAAAGAGGCAGGATTGGCCGTCGCCTCGAAGCGCTTCGGCGCACAACTGCGCGGATAGACCACGGCCAGAACACACCTGACCTTCAATTACTGCTTTAGGGTTGGCACATGACGTTTCGGATCGCGATTGCGGGTGCGAGTGGGTACGCCGGCGGGGAAATGGCCCGCCTGGTGGCGGCCCACCCGTCCTTCGAGTTGGGCACACTCTCGGCGCACAGTAACGAGGGACGTTCAGTTAGAGAGGTTCACCCTCATTTGCGGTCAGCGGGCGACTCCATTTTTTCTCCAACGCGGCTTGAATCGCTCATCGACCACGACGTGGTCGTTCTCGCCCTGCCACACGGTCAATCCGCCGAACTGGGAGAGCAGCTGATCACCGCCCGCCCCGACCTGACCGTGGTCGATCTCGGTGCAGACCGCAGGTTGGTTCACGCTGAAGATTGGGACGCGTTTTATGGTGGCCCAAACGCCCAGCCGTGGACGTATGGAATGCCCGAGCTTCTCCTCGCGGATGGGTCAAAACAACGCTCAGCACTAGCGGGCGCCACGCGCATTGCCGCGCCGGGCTGTAATGCCTCAGCGATTACCTTTGCTCTCGCGCCTTTGGCACACAAGGGACTGATTGACCTCACTTCTGTGTCCGCCAGCCTCGCCGTTGCTCCCAGTGGCGCCGGTCGGACGCTTCGCGATGACCTGCTCGCGAGCGAGCGAATTTCCTCTGCTCAGGCCTACGCGGTCGGTGGTCGCCACCGCCACATTCCCGAAATTATTCAGTCGGTTTCCGCTGCCGCGGGGCTCGCTACCGACAGTGTGCGTCTGAGCATGACGCCCATTCTCGTGCCCCTCTCACGCGGCCTCCTCGCGGTCACGACCGCATCCTTGAAAGAGGGTGCGGGTGAAACCGAGGTGAGAAGCGCCTTTGAAACGGCTTACGGTGAAGAAGACTTCGTTCACGTTCTCACTGACGGGCTAATGCCATCGACCGGCAGTGTTCTGGGAAGTAACTCCGTGGCAATCGGCTTCGACGTCGATGAGCGCTCGGGCAGGGTCACCGTCGTGAGCGCAATCGACAACTTGCTCAAGGGCACGGCCGGTGCCGCGACTCAGAGCCTGAACGTCGCCCTCGGATTACCGGAAGCACAGGGGCTCAGCGCCGATGGAGTGGCACCGTGAGTGTCACCGCGGCCAAAGGGTTTCGGGCAGGTTCAGTCGCAGCGGGGTTAGCCGCTCGCGGCGGTGCCGATTTCACCATCGTCGTGAATGACGGCCCCCTAGACGCTGCTGCCGCAGTCTTCACGACGAACCGCGCTACCGCGCACCCCATTCGCTGGTCGAAAGTCGCCATCTTGGATGGGGTGGCCCGAGCGGTCGTGTTGAATGCGGGCGGGGCGAATTGTTTCACCGGCCCTGAAGGCTTCACTCTCACCCACCGAACCGCAGAAGTGACGGCCGAATCGCTCAGCGCAGACGCAGTGGCGCAGGGGCTACCCGAGGTGAGTGCATCGGATGTGTTGGTGTGTTCAACGGGTTTAATCGGTGAGCCGCTTCCTGCCGGAGCCGTGATGGCGGCGATTCCCCTTGCCGTTGGGCAACTGGAATCCACCGAGCAGGCGGGGGAGCTCTCCTCTCAGGCGATTATGACCACTGACTCTGTGCCGAAGCGGGCCGTGAAAGTGGTTGAGAGTGATGCGGGTTCCTACACGATTGGCGGGATGGCAAAGGGGGCAGGAATGCTCGCACCGGGCCTCGCGACCATGCTCGTCGTCATCACGACTGATGCCGAACTTTCTGCTGCTGCGTTAGACCGGTCCCTGCGCGCAGCCACGCAAGTGAGCTTCGATCGATTGGACTCTGATGGGTGCATGTCGACGAACGACCAGGTCACCTTGATGGCGTCAGGTGCCAGTGGTGTGAGCCCCGATGATGCGTCCTTCACGGCGGCGCTCACGGACGTGTGCCTGTCTCTCGCGATGGGCTTACTCGTTGACGCGGAAGGGGCGAGCCACAACATTGCCATCGAAGTGACAGGAGCACCGAGCGAGGACGACGCGGTCGTGGTCGCGCGGAGTGTGGCGAGAAACAACCTCTTCAAGGCGGCGGTGTTTGGCAACGACCCCAACTGGGGGCGTGTGCTCGCAGCAATCGGAACTGCTCCGGTCGAATTCGATCCCGATGGTGTCGACATCAGCATGAACGGCGTTCGGGTATGCCACAAGGGAACACCGGACCGGCCCCGAACCGACGTCGACCTAACCCCAAAGGAAACCCACGTGCTGATCGAACTTCACTCTGGCGGGTCGGCTGCCACCGTGTGGACCAACGACCTCACCCACGACTACGTGCACGAAAACAGTGCCTACTCCAGCTGAAAGACGCTACGAATGATTAGCCCCGATCCCCGGCACCACGACGCCCACGTCAAAGCGCAAACACTCATTGAGTCGCTGCCGTGGCTTCTGCGCTTTCGCGGTAAAACCATCGTGGTGAAGCTCGGCGGTAACGCCATGGTGAGTGAGGACCTACTCGACGCCTTCGCCTCGGACATGGTGTACCTGCGAACAGTAGGCGTTGCCCCGGTCGTCGTCCACGGTGGAGGGCCCCAAATCTCCAAGGCTCTCGAAGAGCGGGGAATTACGAGCGAGTTTCGCGGTGGATACCGGGTCACCACCACCGAAGCGATTCCTGTGGTCCGGGACGTTCTGCGGGAAGAAATTAGCGCCGACATCGTCGCGCGGATTCAGCGCTATGGAGTCACGGCTACGGCGCTCAGCGGCGCCGACGAGGGGCTCTTTAGTGCGAGTCGACGCGGAGCAATGGTCGACGGTGTTGAAGTCGATCTCGGTCACGTCGGAGACGTCACTGCGGTGATTCCCCAGCCAGTCCAGGCCGTCATTGACGCCGGGGGTATCCCGGTGGTGTCCTCGTTCGCCCCGGAAGCAGGTGCTACCGATGGTGGGCTGAACGTCAACGCGGATCAAGCCGCTTCGGCCCTCGCCGCCGCGCTTGGAGCCGAGAAGCTTGTGTTGCTCACTGATGTCCCCGGTCTTTATGAGAGCTGGCCGAGCACCGAAGACCTGATTTCCACGATCACCGTGAGCGCGCTCGAGGCGATGCTGCCCTCGCTGCAGTCGGGCATGATTCCCAAAATGCAAGCCTGCTTAGATGCGGTCCGCGCGGGCGTCCCGAAAGCCGCGATAATCGACGGACGGCTTGGGCACTCCGTCTTGCTTGAAATCTTCACGCCCAGTGGTATCGGAACAGAGGTGGTCGAGGGATGACCCGGCATTTCCTAAGAGACGACGACATTAGTGCTGCCGAACAGGCAGACATTCTCGAGCGGGCAATGGCGCTGAAGGCCAACCGCTTTTCGGAGCGCCCGCTCGAAGGGCCACAGACCGTGGCCGTGATTTTCGACAAGTCCTCCACCCGCACCCGAGTGTCATTTGCGGTCGGTATTGCCGATTTGGGCGGGGTGCCACTCGTGATCTCGACGGCGAACTCGCAGCTGGGGGGCAAGGAAACCCCGGCCGATACGGCACGGGTGCTCGAGCGCATGGTCGCGGCGATTGTCTGGCGCACCTACGCCCAAGCCGGCCTCGAAGAGATGGCTCAGAACACCACCGTGCCGGTCGTCAATGCCCTGAGCGACGACTTCCACCCCTGCCAGCTCCTCGCCGACTTGCTCACCATTCGCGAACACAAGGGAACCCTTGCGGGACTTACCGTCACCTTCCTCGGAGACGGTGGCTCCAACATGGCGCAGAGCTACCTCCTGGCCTGTGCAATCGCCGGCATGCACGTGCGCATCGCATGCCCTGACTCGTTCGCACCCCGAGTAGATGTTGTCGCCGACGCCGAAAAAATCGCGTCAGAAACCGGTGGTTCGGTCACCGTGGGGAGTGACCCGGCTGCACTCGTGTCTGGTGCCGATGTGGTCGTCACCGACACCTGGGTGTCGATGGGTAAAGAGGAAGAGAAAGTTGAGCGCGTCAAAGTGTTCACCCCCTACCAGGTGACCACCCAGCTCATGGCCCACGCCAAGTCAGACGCCATCTTCATGCACTGTTTGCCCGCCGACCGTGGCTACGAAGTGGAAGCCGCGGTGATTGATGGGCCGCAGAGTGTGATTTGGGACGAGTCCGAAAACCGCCTGCACGCCCAAAAAGCGCTCCTCGCCTGGCTCCTCGAGCGAGCCTGAGGGGGTAATCCCGCTTCCGTCGGCGAGTAGAGTGGAGACACTTCGCTTGATCACTGTCGTCAAGCCCTCTCAAGCAGAAAGAACTCGACTTTTTCATGTCTAACCGCGTTGTACTCGCCTATTCCGGTGGCCTCGACACGTCTGTGGGAATCGGCTGGTTGAAAGACCAGACCGGCAAAGAGGTTGTTGCTCTCGCTGTCGACGTCGGACAGGGCGGCGAAGACATGGACGTGATCCGCCAGCGCGCCCTCGACTGTGGCGCGGTGGAGTCGATTGTGGTCGACGCGAAAGACGAATTCGCAAACGACTTCGTCATGCCTGCTCTCAAAGCCAACGCGTTGTATCAAAAGCGCTACCCGCTGGTCTCGGCACTCAGCCGCCCGGTCATTGTTCGTCACCTCGCCCGCGTGGCGAAGGAATTGAACTGCGACACCGTCGCCCACGGCTGCACGGGTAAGGGAAACGACCAGGTGCGTTTCGAGGCCGGTGTGGCTGCCCTCGCGCCTGAGCTCGCGAGTATTGCGCCCATCCGCGACCTTGCCCTTACCCGCGATAAGGCCATCGCCTACGCCGAAGAGCACGGTCTGCCCATTGAGCAGAGTAAGAAAAACCCCTACTCGATTGACAAGAACGTCTGGGGTCGCACCGTCGAGACCGGAGTGTTGGAGGACCCGTGGACGGCCCCCGGTGATGACGTGTGGGAGTACACCGAAGACCCCGCACAGGCCAAGCCGGCCACCGAGGTCACCATTACCTTCAGTCGCGGTATTCCCGTAGCAATCGACGGCAAGGCCGTGAGCCCGCTTCAAGCGATTCAGCGGCTCAACGCCATCGCCGGTCCGCACGGTGTCGGCCGAGTCGACATCATGGAAGACCGCCTGGTGGGTATCAAGAGTCGTGAGGTCTACGAGGTGCCTGGCGCGACCGTGTTGATTAACGCCCACGAAGAGCTTGAGAACCTGGTCATGGAGCGGGATGTGAACCGCTACAAGCGCAAAATCGAAGCCGACTGGGCAAACCTCGTCTACGACGGCCTCTGGTATTCCGGCCTCAAAGACAGCCTCGACGCCTTCATCGACCACACCCAGGAGTTTGTCTCGGGTGAGGTTCGCGTGCGAGTGCAGGCGGGTCAGGCCGTCGTCACGGGACGTCGCAGCGACCAGAGCCTTTACGACTTCGACCTCGCCACGTACGACACCGGGGATCGTTTCGACCAGTCACACGCGAAGGGCTTCATCGAATTGTGGAGCCTGCCTGGCAAGATTGCCGCTAAGCGCAACCAGCAGTAGAAGAGGAACACCATGAGTGGCGAGCCATCCACCCACGATGGGTCGCTGTGGGGTGGCCGGTTTTCCGAGGGCCCCTCTCCAGAAATGGTGAACCTCTCGCGCTCGACCCACTTCGACTGGCGCCTTGTGCCCTACGACCTCGATGCGACCCGCGCGCATGCGGCCGAACTGCAGCGCCACGGTTACCTCACCGAACAGCAGCTGTCTGACCTGACCTCCGCGTTGGATTCTCTCAAGGAGGATTTTCTCGAGGGGCGCCTCGTCCCTTCCGAAGCAGATGAGGACGTCCACGGCGCTCTCGAGCGCGAATTGATTGCGAGAGTGGGCCCTGAGACCGGGGGAGCGGTTCGTGCGGGTCGCAGCAGAAACGATCAGATTGCGACGTTTGTACGGATGTTCCTGCGTGATAACAGCAGCAGCATCCGACAGATTCTCCTTGAGATCATCCGGATTTTGATTCTGCGCTCGGAAGAGGCGGGACACCACTACATGCCGGGGCGCACGCATTTTCAGCACGCCCAGCCCGTTCTGGTCGCACACCATCTACTCGCCCACGCCTGGCCGCTCCTAAGGGACGTACAGCGGCTTGATGATTGGGCCCAGCGCAATGACCAGTCGCCTTATGGTTCTGGTGCGCTGGCTGGCGGTGGACTCGGGCTGGACGCGGAAAACATTGCGAGAGACTTGGGCTTTTCGGCTGTGGCCGATAACTCACTCGATGCGACGTCAGCGCGCGACGTCGTCGCCGAATGGGCCTACATCGCCGCTCAAATCGGTATTGACATCAGCCGCCTCGCTGAAGAGCTCATCGTGTTCGCCACCGCCGAGTTTGGCTACATCTCCTTGCACGATGGCTATTCGACGGGTTCGTCGATGATGCCGCAGAAGAAAAACCCCGATATCGCTGAGCTCGCCCGGGGAAAGTCGGGACGGCTGGTCGGAAATCTCACCGGGTTGCTCACCACCCTGAAGGCACTGCCTCTGGCGTATAACCGTGACCTCCAAGAGGACAAAGAACCGATCTTCGATTCCGCGGACACGCTCCTGACGGTTCTCCCGGCGATGGCGGGGATGCTCGCCACCATTACTTTCCACTACGAGCGCATGGAGTCACTTGCCACGGGTGGCTTCTCGCTTGCGACGGACGTGGCCGACTGGTTGGTCGTGCGGGGTGTTCCCTTCCGTGATGCCCACGAAATTGCTGGAGCATTGGTGGCCGCCTGCGAGGCTCGCGGAGTCGACCTCGATGGCCTGAGCGACGAAGAGTATGCGGCTGTGTCGGAACACCTCGACGGGTCGGTTCGCGACATTCTCACGGCCGAAGAGTCGATTGCGAAGAAGAACGGCCCGTCTGGTACCGCGGTAACCTCAGTTCAGGCTCAACGGGAACGGCTCTCTGCTCTTCTCGCTGCTTTGGATCACTAGGCGCCACTCGCTTCGGCGCCGGCCAAGGTGAGCGGCACTACGGTAGAGCTATGCGCCTGCCTATTTCGCTTGTCATCGCAGGCGCCCTAGTTCTCTCAGGTTGCCAGGCAGCGGCACCGATCGAATCTCCCGACGATCAAGCGTTTTCGTTGACTCCTCGGGACGTGAGTTCCTACTACGGGCAGGAAATCAGTTGGGCGGAGTGCGACACGGATTGGTTGCTCGGGGCCGACCGTTCGAGCGCCACCTTAGAGGAGGGTGTCGTGGAATGCACCACGGTTCTTGTGCCCGCGTTATACACAGAATCTTCAGAAGAAGTGCCCGACTTTGAACTCGCTCTCATGCGCAGAAGCCCCCAAGAGGGCGACCCTGTAGCCACGGTCTTCATCAACCCGGGTGGGCCGGGCGTTTCGGGAATCGAGCAGGTTCAGTTCTCTGAATTTCCCGAGGAAATGCGCAACAACTTCGCCATCATCGGTTTTGACCCGCGGGGTGTGAACAAATCAGTCTTTAGCGATGGAACCGAAATTCGCTGTTCAGACGAGCTCGATTTTGTCACCTACTTCGAAGAGGGCTCCCCGGCGAACGAAGCCGAACTCGACACCCTGATCGAATCGCTCGATCGCCACTACGCCGACTGCAGTGAGAACAACCCCTATTGGTGGACGCTGTCGACGGAGAACGTGGCGAAAGACCTCGACATCATGCGCGAGGTGGTCGCGGGGGAGCCGCTGAACTTCATCGGTTCGAGCTATGGCACGACCATTGCGGGCAGATATGTGAGCCTTTTCCCCGAGCAGGTCGGCAAGATCGTGTTTGATTCGCCTACGACGGTGGACACCGACCGCATCGCGAGCTCACTGGAGAAGCTCGCGGCCGATGAGGAGAAGCTCAAAGGTTTCGTCGAAGGCTACGCCCGTAATCAAGAAATCACGTTTGACGAGGCCTGGGAGCAGGTGCTGGCGGTTCGGGAACTGGCCGATAACAACGAACTCTACGGTTTTGCCGGAATCGAACCTGCCGAAGTGTTCCCCGACACCCAAATCAGTTCGGAAGCCCTGTTCACCCACGGCATTGCGGCTTTGAACTACCTCCCGCAAGAGGAGGCGCAAAGCTATTTCGACCAGGGCCTGTTTGACGCGTACTACTACCAGTGGAACGGGACCTTCGAATGGTTCTCCTTCTGGCTCGATGGGTACGACCCGGAGAGCCTCTACGGGGAGAGCTTGGAGGATAAGGACATCGTGCGCTCAAACGAATTTGAGATTCGGATGATGGTCAACACGATGGATTTCTCTCTCCCACCCATGGCTGAAGCCGAGCAGCGCGAACTCTCCGCGCAATCCAAAGAGGTCGCACCGCTGCTGAATGAGCTGTACTCTGACGCGTCGGGCTACGAATACTTCGGAGAGCCCAAGGGGCTGAGCTGGTATCAGATTGCCCTTGATGACCCAGCGATTCCTGACCCGCCGAGCGAACCGTTTATCCCCTCAAACCCCTCGGGGAAGCCTCTGCTAATTATCGGTTCGACGAACGAATCGGTGACGCCGTTTAGCTTCGCAGAAGACACCGCTGAGCTGCTGGGTTCCCCGCTGCTCGCTGTGGAGAGCGAGATCCACGCTCCCGCGGCGAACTATTCAAACGACTGCGTGAACCGCATCTTGCTCGACTACCTGCTCCACCGAGCAGATATCGTCTCGACGACGTGTAGTGCCGACTAGGCGCGGTTGGTGAAGCGCCGAAGGAATTCTCTAGTGCGCTCGCCTTCTGGCGAACCAAAGAGCTTCTCGGGTTCCGCTTGTTCGCAGATGACTCCGCGGTCTAGAAACACCACCTGGTCAGAGACTTCGCGGGCGAAATCCATTTCGTGGGTGGCCATGACGATCGTGGTGCCGTCGTCTTTGAGTTGACGCACCAAATCGAGCACCTCTCCCACAAGCTCGGGGTCCAATGCACTCGTGATCTCATCGAGTAGGAGCACTTCCGGGTCGGTCGCGATGGCACGAACGAGTGCGACGCGCTGCTGCTGGCCGCCCGATAGGCGGTCGGGAAAGTCTTTTGCCTTATCGGCGAGCCCTACTCGCTCGAGTAAATACATGGCGCGGTCGGTGGCGTCGGACGCGCTCGTGCCAAATACTTCTGTCGCCGCGAGGGTGATGTTTTTGATCACGCTCAAGTGCGGGAAGAGGTTGAACTGTTGGAACACCACCCCAATGCGGGCGCGCACTTTGTCGACGTCGATGGCGGGGTTTGAAATGTCGTCGCCGCTGAGCCAAATCTGGCCGTCATCGAGCTGTTCGAGCAGGTTGATACACCGCAGAAGCGTTGACTTCCCCGAACCACTCGCGCCGATCAGCGCAAAGACGTCGCCCTGGTGGACGTCGAGGGAGATTCCCTCAAGGACCACGTTGGAACCAAATTGTTTGCGCACCTCGCGCAATTGAAGTACCGGTGTCTGCGCCATCGCTACACCGTCGATCCCGCTTGTTCGCGCTCGCGAAGCCGCGCCGAATACCAGTCGGTAAGGCGAATCATCGGAAGCGCGAGGAGGACAAACAGCAAACCGGCTAAGACGTAAGGGGTGAAGTTGAAGGCTTGCGCGGTTTCGATTTGTGCAGCACGAACCGCGTCGACGGCGCCCAACACCGAAATCAGCCCCACGTCTTTTTGCATGGCGATGAAGTCGTTCATGAGCGCAGGGGTGACTTTACGAATCGCCTGAGGCATCACAATCAGCCGGAGTGTCTTGCCGTAGCTCAAGCCGAGCGAGCGTGCGGCTAAGCGCTGGGAGGGGTGAACCGATTCGATACCTGCTCGGAAGACTTCAGAGACGTAGGCGGAATACGTGAGGATGAGCGCGATGGTGCCCCAGAATTCGAGCGGCATCCGGGG
>JAYODB010000028.1:11265-14822 GCA_038106075.1 Cellulomonadaceae bacterium
TGGGCGACCACTTCGAGGTTGAAGAAGCTGTTTTGCACCCGCTCCCACCCGGGAGTGTTGATCACGGTGAAGTAGATGACGATGGCGAACACAAGGGTGCTGCCAAACGAAATCGCGACCGAGCGGGCGTTTTGTTTTTTGCGGAACGCCTGGCGTCCCAACTCAATTGAGCTGGGACGCCAGGTGCTCTCACCCGCAGGTTGCGGGCTGTGCTTAGCCAATGGCCTCGTTACTGCAGGACCGGAGCGGACTGGTCAGCACCGAGGTACTTCTCGGTGATTTCCGCGAGCTTGCCCGAGTCAATCAGCGCCTGGAGTGCGTCGTTGACGGCCTCAGTCAGCGGGCTGTCCTTCGCCAAGACGAGACCCCACTGGTCGGGAACTCCCACGTCACCCGAGAGCTGTCCGACGATTTCGCCGTCGGTGATTTCCACAGCGGTGAGGTAGAACGCGGTCGGCAGGTCAACGACGAGAGCGTCGATCTGACCGGTCTCGAGGGCCAGCTTGGCGGCATCGTTGTCGTTGAATGCCTGAGCGCCAGCCGTCGGGGCGATGATTTCTTCAATCGCCTGGAAGCTGGTGGTCCCGCTCGCGGCACCAATCAACAGACCCTGCAGTTCTGCGATCGTGGTCGCACCGGACGCGGCGGAGCCGGCCTGGGTGATCACGGCCTGGGGGGTCGAGTAGTAAGGAATCGAGAAGTCGACGTTTTGCGCGCGCTCCTCGGTGATCGAGTACTGCTGGAGGTTGAAGTCAAAGTCCTTCGGGCCGGGCTGAATAGCGGCTTCGAAGGTGGTGCGTACCCAGACCACATCCTCGGGGGCAAAGCCGAGCTCTTCAGCGACGGCGTAGGCCACGGCCGACTCGAAACCCTCACCGCTGGTGGGGTCGTCGTCGAGGACGTAGGGGTAGTAGGCGGGCTCGCCTGTAGCAATAGTGAGTACTCCATCGGCAACCGTGTCACCCGTTGCGGACCCCGCCGAGCAGGCGGTCAGCGCGACAACGAGAGCTCCGGCACCGACGAGGGCGCCAAGGCGCTTCGTCAATGTCGACATGCTGTCTCCTCATAAGTTGAGTATTGGTGTAGGACCACACCATTCTGGCCTACTCCACATCCACCCCCGCTCAAAGTGACTAAGTGTGACAGCGGGCTGATACCCTAACCCGCGTGGCGGCGAGTGATGAAGTGCTGAAGGCACAAGCGAACGACCCGTCTTTCCCGACCATCTGGGACGAACTCGTCTGGCGAGGCCTCATTCACGTATCCACTGACGAAGCTGAATTGAAGGCTCTTCTTTCGGGACCTCCCATCAGCTACTACTGCGGGTTCGACCCCACAGCCCCGAGCCTCCACCTGGGAAACCTCGTCCAACTTCTCGTTCTGCGCAGGCTTCAACTCGCGGGCCACCGTCCCATCGCCCTTGTTGGTGGCTCTACCGGATTGGTCGGTGACCCCAAACCCACCGCCGAGCGCACCCTGAACGACCCTGAAACGGTCGCCGAGTGGGTGTCGATTCTGCAGGCCCAAGTGTCGCGTTTCCTTGCCAACGATGGTGAGAACGCGGTGCTGGTTGCCAACAATTTGGATTGGACCAAGGGGCTGAGCGCCATCGAGTTTCTGCGCGACATCGGAAAGTACTTCCGCGTCGGGACGATGATCAAAAAAGACGCTGTTGCCGCGAGGCTGAACTCAGAAGCCGGAATCAGCTACACCGAGTTTTCCTACCAAATCCTCCAGGGCCTCGATTTCCTCGAGCTTCACAAGCAGTACGACTGCATGCTCCAAACCGGAGGCTCAGACCAGTGGGGCAACCTCACCTCGGGCACCGATCTCGTGCACAAGGCACTGGGAAAGACCGTCCACGCTTTTGGCACACCGCTCATCACGAACTCGGATGGCACGAAGTTCGGGAAATCCGAAGGAAACGCCATCTGGCTCGACGCAGAGCTCACGAGCCCGTGGGCGATGTACCAGTTCTGGCTCAACACTGATGACCGCGATGTCATCGACCGGTTGAAAGTCTTCACCTTCCTTTCGCGAGGGGAAATTGAATCGCTCGAGCAAAAGGTGCGCGACGAACCCCACGTGCGTGAAGCCCAACGCACCCTCGCCCACCACGTGACTTCTATTGTTCACGGGGAAGAGGAAGCGCTCGCCGTCGCGGCAGCCGCAACGGCTCTTTTCGGGAAGGATTCGCTCTCTGAGATTCCTGAAGGAGTATTTGCCCAGGCTCTCGCTGAATTGCCATCGGCCGAGGTGAACGCCGATACACCGGTCGCGCAAGCTCTCGTTGACACGGGATTGTGCAGCTCCCTCTCGGACGCCCGTCGGGCGATCGGCCAGGGGGGAGTCTCGGTCAACAACGAGCCCGTGTCCGACGAAGGCGCCCTTGTGGGTGGCCCGAGACCCCCGGTTCCCAACCTTTTATTGCTCAAGCGCGGGAAGAAAACGCTCGCGAGCTTGACCTTGGGGTAGTGGTGCCGTCAAGCGAGTTTGAGGTCGAACTTTCCGGCGGCCACCCTAACTCTCTGGGTAACACAGAGTCAGTGGTTGCTCGAGTCCTCGTGAATGAGGACCGCCTCGACGAGTTAATTGACACCTACCGCAGTGACGATCCGGTCGTGCGCCTGCGAGTCTCGAACGCTCTTAAGCGCGTGACGAGCTCCAAGCCCGACTGGGTTCATCGTCGCCTTAAACGTTTGCTGAGTGAGGTAGCTCCCATTCGACAGGCGTCGACCCATTGGACGCTTGCCCAAATATTCCTTGGGCTGCAGGATGTTCTCTCGGCTTCCGAAAGGACCGAGGTAATCAAGTTGATGAAAAGGAGCCTCAACGACTTCGATGACTGGATTGTGATTAACCAAACCCTGGAAACTCTCGGTCAATGGGCCCGAAATGACCCCGAGCTGCGTGATTGGCTAGTGCCGAGACTGCACGACTTTGTCCACGAAACACGGAATTCGATTGCCGGAAAAGCTCGTCGACACCTTGCGGTTTTGGACCGGTAGAGGACCGCGACACGCCCGAGAAACGGGGCTTTTGGTTTCCCCCTCACGCGACCCGTATTGTTGTCACTCGGTCACTCCAAAGGTGCTCTCGGGTTTTGCCCGGTACCTCAAGAAGTAACCAGCTAGGACAGGGACGTACCGGCTTGCCAGGATGTCCGCGATGTACTAGTGTCGTGACTCTAACGTTTCTTAGCTGCCAGGCGGTCGAGAAGGAAATTCTCCCGACGAGCATTACGAAGCAGCGTTAGACCACAAAAGAGGAAATCGAGCCTCAACGCAATCCCGAAAGGGTGCGAGTTGGGAGCGCCCGATCCTTGAGAACTCAACAGTGTGCACTAAGTCAATGCCAAATAACCTCCGAGGTCGAGCAATCGGCCTTAGAGATTCCTTTGGATTATTGAACGAGTCAGACTCGTTCCAATAGTCAGAAACACTTGGCATCATTCGTGATGCCTAAACAGTGTGCTGTGACCTTCGGGTCACAAGCAGACAAACTCTTTACGGAGAGTTTGATCCTGGCTCAGGACGAACGCTGGCGGCGTGCTTAAC
>JAYODB010000084.1:0-2144 GCA_038106075.1 Cellulomonadaceae bacterium
GGCCTGGATCTGACTACGGATCAGAAGGTTGGGGGTTCGAATCCCTCCGGGCGTGCAAATTTCTGATCGGTTAGGTCAGGTAGTCATAGGCTCAGGTCATGGCAACGACACCAGAGAGAATTCAACCTAACGATGTGTTGAGCAGGCACTACTGGTCACAGATGTGTCCGAACTTCACCGAGTGCGCGGTATCCGATGCGGAAGGAAAGGCGTGCCCCACCTGTGGCACGGAGCTTCCCGGCTTCATCGCCGAATGGGTCGAATGCACGGCCTGTCAGGGGCGGCGCTTTTACTGTGGGCCTAACTCCGAGGCACTTCCTGGCAAACCTGACCTTCGCTGTTGGGATTGTGACGCCACGATGTCGTATTGATTTAGCGCCTCTTTGGCGCACTCATCACGGCGCGGGCTACACGCCAGGACATAATCGCGAAAAAACTCAGGCCACTGAGCACTCCGAGCACACTCAGAAATGAGCCGATGGAGAGAACGCTGCCAAACGAGCCAATCGAACCAATCGAAAAACTCGAGCCAATGGACCCAATCGAGAACGACGACTTATAGGACGCGATTGACCAGGAAGAGTCAACAGAAGCAAGTGAACGGTGGCTCATGTCCCTAGCGTCCCAGATTGCTCGAGTGATGGCTAATTTCCACCACTAGCCTTGGTCCATGGCCACAGGCGAGAGAAGTGATTACTTTCCCAAAATCGAGGCGAAGCACGGCAAACCCATCGAGCATTGGTTTGACCAGCTAGGGATGCTTGAGTCTGACAAGTACCCCGACCAGGTGGGTTTCCTCAAGAACCAGCACGGCTTCTCCCAGGCCCACGCGAATGCGGTGGTCATGTTTTACCGCGGCTCAACGAGTTCCAAGCGCCACGCAGACCCTGAGGAGTACTTCTCGAAACTTGAGCCTCAACACCGCGACTTGGCCAAGAAGATTTTTTCCACCATTTCGACCAAATATCCCCGGTTGGACTTAGTCATCGCCTGGAATCAGCCGATGCTGCGAAACGAGCACGACTATGTCTTTGGGCTCTCCGCCTCAACCAACCACCTGAGCATCAACCCGTTCACCCCGGCGGCACTCACCGCCCTCGCTGATCGGATGGACGGATACGAGGTGTTGAAACACACCGTCCGCATCCCCCTTGACTGGGACGTTGACGCGCAGCTTTTGTGGGACTTGGTGGGAATTCGCCTCAAGGACATCGACGCGAAACTGGCGAATTAAAGCTCGAACGGTAAAGGCCGGGGAGTGACCCCCGACCGGGTGGTGCGCTTCGACCGAGGCCTTTGCTCACTCTTGCCTTGACGACTCGCCGTCTCTGAAATACTCGCTACATGACGTCTTCCCTCAGCGAGGCTTCGTTGCAATGGTTCCTCATCGCCACAGAAGGTGTCGGTGTACTGGCCTTTGCCCTTTCGGGTGTTTTGGCGGCGATTCGAAAGCGACTCGACGTGGTCGGGGTTGTGTTTGTGGCGTTTGTGACCGCCCTGGGTGGGGGAACCCTTCGAGATCTCCTGCTCGATCGTCAGCCGTTCTTCTGGGTCGCCCATCAAGAGTGGGTGTGGGTCGTCATTGCTCTGGGAGTATTGGGCTCTATCGTGCTGCGTGCCCGCCATTTCGAACCCACGTTCCGCGCGATTCAGTGGCCAGACGCCATCGGACTAGGGCTCTTTGCCGCCTCGGGAACTCAAATTGCTCTGGAGTCTGGCTCCACTCCGCTCATTGCAACACTGATGGGCGTGGTGACGGCGGCAGTCGGTGGAATCTTGCGCGATGTTTTGCTCAATGAGATCCCGTGGGTGGTGGCGAGCTACCAGCTCTACGCCGTGATTGCTTTTGCGGGCGGCTGGCTGGTGTGGTTGCTTCATCTCGCCGGTGTGAGCCCTGCGCTGAACGTCGCCCTCTCGGCTGTAGCGATTTCGCTCGTGCGAATTCTGGCGATTCGCTTTAACTGGCAGCTCCCCAATTGGCGCCGCGACGACCACACCGGGTCGATTTCGCTGCCCTAGTTGGGGTTACTGAGGTGCTTGCGGTCCTCCCGCTCGCGCTCTTCAACCTGCTCACGAGCGACTTCTTCAGCGGTGAGCCGTGCTTTTTCGGTGAGGCCTTCGCGCAACTCTTTTTCGTTGGTTTC
>JAYODB010000002.1:0-20409 GCA_038106075.1 Cellulomonadaceae bacterium
GTCGGGGCGTTACGAGGACGCTCCGCGATGTGGTGTTCGCGCTTGTCTCCGGTTATCCACGCTTCCAAGAAGGGGTAGAGGGCGACCAGGGCAAGGAACACAATCAGCACCACGGTCGGCACCAGGATGTTCATCGCCCAGGTGTAGCCGAAGAGGGTGAACTCCCAGCCCGGCGGAACGAGGCGCAGCGCACCATCGGCAAACCCGATGTACCAGTCTGGCTGGGTACCCGCCGAGACGGGGGAGGGGTCGTAGGGACCGTAGTTCCAAATCGGGTTGATCGTGAACAGCGAAGCGATCAACATGATCACACCGAAGACGATGAAGAAGAATCCACCTGCCTTCGCCGCAAAGACCGGCATGACGGGGGAGCCCACGACGTTGTCATTGGTGCGACCGGGGCCAGCAAACTGGGTGTGCTTGTTCACCACGAGCAACACCATGTGAATCGCAAGCGTGGCAATCAAAATGGCCGGCAACAGCATGATGTGAAGCACATAGAGCCTTGGAATGACCTCGACACCCGGGAACTCTCCACCAAAGAGCAGGTAGGAGATCCAGACACCAATCACGGGGAAAGCTTTCACCATTCCGTCGATGATGCGCAGACCGTTTCCGGAGAGCAGGTCGTCGGGGAGGGAGTATCCGGTGAACCCTTCGGCCATGGCGAGAACGAAGAGGAGGAAGCCGATCACCCAGTTGAGCTCGCGCGGCTTGCGGAAGGCCCCGGTGAAGAATACGCGGAGCATGTGAAGTCCAATTGACGCCACAAACAGCAGCGCAGCCCAGTGGTGCACCTGACGCATCAGCAGACCACCGCGAATGTCAAACGAGATGTCCAATGCGGTGTGGTACGCCACGGACATTTCGATGCCCTTGAGCGGCAGGTAAGAGCCTTCATACTCGACCTCGGTCATCGAGGGGTCGAAGAAGAAGGTGAGGAAGGTTCCCGAGATCAGGATGACGACGAAGCTGTAGAGGGCAACCTCACCGAGCATGAAGGACCAGTGGTCGGGGAAAATCTTGCGACCGAGAGTCTTGACCGCGGTCGAGATGGAGGTGCGCTCGTCGATGTAATTGGCGGCAGCTCCGGTAAAGCGCATGCCTGCGCTCTGCGTTTCTGTGCGGGTCGCTGTCGTCACGCTCATAGCTCTCGCTCCCAAAAGCTCGGTCCAACGGGTTCAGTGAAATCGCTCTGTGCTACCAAATATCCTTCCTCATCAACGGTGATAGGAAGCTGAGGAAGGGGCCGTGCCGCGGGTCCAAAGATAACTTCACAGTGATTTGACACGTCAAATTCAGATTGGTGACACGGGCACAGCAGGTGGTGGGTGTGCTGTTCGTACAACGCCACCGGACATCCGACGTGGGTGCAGATCTTGGAGTAGGCCACAATTCCCTGGTAGGACCAGCTCTTACGCTCTTCGGTTTCGTTTAAATCCTCGATCGGAAGACGCATCAGCAGAACAGCGGCCTTCGCTTTCTCCTCGAGCTTGTGCTCGTGCATCTCGGCGAGGCCCTCGGGAATGACGTGAAAAGCCGAACCGATGGTGACCTCGGAGGCTTTGATCGGGATTCCCGTGGGGTCACGGGTAAGTCTGGTTCCGGCCTCCCACATCGTGTGCTTGAGCACCACGTTGGGGTCTTCCTCGGGAGCGAGGTCCCGGAATAGCGCTACCGCGGGAATCGGAGTGGCCAGCAGTGCACCGATCATGGTGTTGCGCACGAGCGAGCGGCGGGTAAAGCCCGATTCTTTATTGGCCTGGGTGAAGACGTCTGCCGCCACCTCGCGGGTTTCTTCGTCGCCGCGGATGGGGTGGCGCTCCTCGACCAGTTCGTGTCCGTGCATGAGCGACTTCGCCCAGTGCACCGCACCAAATCCAATGCCGAGCAGCCCCAGAGTGATACCCAAACCAATCGTGAGGTTGTTGATTCGAGTGGACATGATGTCACCCGGGGTGATGGGGAAGGCGCTGTAGGAGACGGCGGCGATGATGCTGCCGACAATGGAGATCCCAAAGAACATCGCGATACGACGCTCCGCCTGCTTCTCGTACTTCTCCTCGAGGTCGGTCATGCGGAGGTGCTCTGGGGGGAGCCCCGGATTTGACGCCGCGTCACTGGGCACGACTGCCGAGCCAGGCTCGTATTCGTGCTCGTGCGACTCGTCTGCCGGTCCGCTGGCCGTTTTCGCCATCGAGTGTTCTCCTCTGTGTGTTCTTCGTCGCTTTAGCTAGTTGGAGCGCGCGGTCAGCCAGATCGCAATGGCGATGAGGACTCCGAGCCCAATAATCCAGACAAACAGACCTTCCGCCACCGGGCCCAGGCTTCCCAGGCTGAAACCACCGACCGAGGGGTTCTCGTCGATGTAGGCGAGGTAGGTAATGATGTCGTTCTTCTCTTCGGGGGTGAGGTTCATGTCGCTAAACACGGGCATGTTTTGCGGACCCGTGACCATCGCGGCATAGACGTGGATGGGGTCGACACCTTTCAGGCCCGGCGCCCACTTCCCCTCGGTCAGCGCACCACCGGCGCCCGCCACGTTGTGACACATCGCGCAGTTGATGCGGAAGAGTTCGGCGCCGACCGCGGCGTCGCCGTCAGCGGCGTAGTAGCGGGGGTCGGGCATCCCGGGGCCGGGTGCCAGGGAGGCAACCCAGGCGCCCATGGCGTCAATTTGAGGTTGGGTGAACTGCACGGGCTTGCGCTCGGCCTGCGGACCCGACGCTGCCATCGGCATGCGACCGGTCCCCACCTGGAATTCGACAGACAGGGCTCCCACGCCAATCAGACTGGGGCCCGCTTCGGTTCCCTGGCCGTTGGTGCCGTGGCAGCTTGCACAGTTGGCCAAGAACAGCTTTCCGCCGTCTTCCACGAGGGAGACCGCGTCAACCGTTTCGGTCTGTGCGCTGGCGATACCCGCGGTAGTCGCCGCGTATGCGCCGCCGGTCATGAACAGACCGAGCACCATCAAGGCCACCCCCGCGAGGGGATGCCGACGACCGCGCTTGCGGGGGAGGGGGGCAGGGTTTTTCATCTCATCCTTGGCTTTATGCATCGATATCTATTCGCTTTATTGAAGAACGTAAATCACCAGGAACAGGCCAATCCAGACCACATCCACGAAGTGCCAGTAGTAAGACACCACAATGGCGCTCGTCGCTTCGCGGTGGGTAAACACGCGGACCGCATAGGCCCGGCCAATGACCAACAGGAAGGCGATCAAACCGCCGGTCACGTGGAGGCCGTGGAAACCTGTGGTCAGGTAGAACGCTGAACCGTAAGCGTCGGAGTTGAGCGCGACACCCTCTGAGACCAACATGGCGTACTCGTAGACCTGACCGGCGACGAAGATGGCCCCCATCACGAAGGTGAGGTAGAACCACTCGATCATGCCCCACTGGGTGGGCTTCCAGCCTGTTGCTCGGTGTTGCAGGCGCTCTGCGGCGAAGACCCCGAACTGAGCGGTCACACTGGAGAGCACAAGAATGGTGGTGTTGACGGCCGCGAACGGGATGTTCAGTTTCTCGACAGCGGACTCCCAAATTTCAGGCGAGGTGCTGCGCAGTGTGAAGTAAATGGCGAAGAGCCCAGCGAAGAACATCACCTCGCTACCGAGCCAGACAATCGTGCCCACAGCAGTGGTGTTAGGACGGTTTACAGTGGGCGAATAAGTCATGGGCGAGGCAGTAGTCACAACCTCCATTATGCCTGATGCGACTGGGAAGCCGGTGCCACACGGCCGGGTCTCTCAGCAAACTACGATGGTTTTTATGGCTAATGAGCGTACTTACCCCGAGCTGCTAGCGGCAGTGCTCGCCGGGACCGATTTGTCGGTGTCTGAGGCAACCTCCGTGATGGCGAAAGTGATGGCGGGGGAGCTGACCGACGCTCAAATCGCCGCCTTCCTCGTCGCCCTCCGGGCGAAAGGGGAAACGGTGGACGAGGTTGTGGGATTCCGTGCTGCCATCCTCGACAATGCGGTGTCACTCGACATCCCGTCGACCGTTTTGGACATCGTCGGCACCGGGGGAGACCCCTACGGGGCGGTTGTCAATGTGTCCTCCGTCGCGTCGATTGTGGCGGCGGCCGCGGGTGTTCCGGTAGTGAAGCACGGCAACCGAGCAGCCAGTTCCTCTTCAGGGGCGAGTGATCTGCTGGGGGAGCTCGGGGTGAACCTCGAGTTGAACCCAGAGCAGGTGAAAGCGGTATTTGATCGGGTCGGCCTCACCTTTGTTTTTGCGGCCAAATTCCACCCAGGATTCCGCCACGCGGCGACCGCGCGCAAAGAAATCGGTGTTCCCACCGTGTTCAACATCCTGGGGCCCCTGTGTAACCCGGTGCGCCCCGAAGCGTCGGCGGTGGGGGTGTCATCCTTGGAGCGAGTTCCCCAAATGGCGGGGGTCTTCCGTACGCGCGGAGCCACGGCGCTGCTTTATCGAGGCGATGACGGAATCGACAAGATGACCACTACCGGTTACAGCCGGGTGTGGGAGGTCACTCGGGGAGAAGTTGTCGAACACGTGATTGACGTCGAGGAGCTCGGCCTTCCCAAAGCCTCAATCGAGGATCTCCTGGGTAAAGACCCTGCGCACAACGCACAGCTCGCGACCTCGGTATTGGCAGGAGAGGCGGGACCGGTGCGCGACATCGTCGTGTTGAACACGGCAGCGGGGCTGACGGCTTTTGATCTGTCTCATGATCACAGCCAGCAAGACATTCCGCTTAAACAGCGATTGATCGCCAATATTGAGCGCGCCAGTGCCGTGATCGACTCGGGCACGGCGCGCTCCACGCTTGACGCGTGGATTGACGCCTCTCACAGCGTCTGAGGCCCCATCGCGCGGGGAAGTGGACTACCGGGTGGACCGACGGCTCGAAAAAGACTGATCTGACATAATAATGATTATCGGATAATGAACCGGTCGTGCCCGGTTAGGCCCAGAACTGTGCGCCTGCTTTCTTGGCTTCCTCGGCCGTGGGCATCGCAATTGCCCCACCCCGACGCGAACACACGATTGCAGAGACAATGAAGGCCTGAGCAACCACGTGTTCCCACTGGTCGTGTTCGTCGGGCAAACCTCCCTGATGCAGCTGATGCAGGATGGCCGCCATTGTGGCGTCGCCACCCCCTGTGGTGTCTTGCAGAGTAAAGCCCTGCGCGATCGGAATCGTGCTCTGGGTTCTTTCGGTGTAGAGCGTGGCTGGGGAACCTCCCCGAGTGACCAGGACGGCTCGAGCGCGACCATCGAGCGCCGCCATCGCAATCGAATCCTCCGTTTGCCCCGGATAGGTCGCTTCGATGTCTTCGATGCTGTATTTCACAAAATCTGAGCGATACACCAAATAGCCCAGCCGCTCGCGGTACGAATCCCAATCGGTGACCATACGCGGCCTCACATTCGGGTCGAAGGTCGTGATACCGCTCGACGCAAAAAACGACTCTCGAATCGCGTCGTAGGTCATGTCCTCAAGGACTCCCAGTGAACCCGCATGCACGACACTTGCTGTCGCCACCTGTTGGCGCGAAGCGATCGCCGGAGGGACAAAACCATACGACGCCGGGGCCGCGTAGAAGTTGTACTGAGGCTCGTGGTTGACCATCGACGTCATCGCGATGGTGGTTTGAGCTTCCACGGTGACCGACAGGTCCATGCCCACCCCCTGGCGGGCAAGGAAGTCCCTCAGCTGGTGGCCCAACGCATCGTCAGCGAAAGAACCCGCGAATTCGACCGGTGAACCCAGACGCGCGACACCAACGGAGACGTTGAACGGACTGCCACCCCACGCTGCCAAATAGGTGGGTTCGTCGTGGTCTTCGAGTTGGATCATGTCGACGAGTGCCTCTCCAATGGACACCACTGCGTGTTCAGCCACTAATAGACCCCCTCTCCGTCGAGCGATGCCACAAGCCTACGCAAGAGCTCCGGCAGGGACGCGGGTTCGAATGGCTCCCGCGTCGCATCGAGTTCTGCCGCACTCCACCAACGCCAGTTCGTCACGTCGATGCGCTCCGATTCGGTCCAGCCCGACCGGTCGGGTTCAAACTCTGACTCGACGCGGTGGACAAAAAACTCCTGATACGCCTCGGGGTAAATCGCCTCGTCGTAGGGAAGGGGAATGGTCTCGGAATACACCGACTCCCCTACAGTTTCCACGACCAAACCGGTCTCCTCGAGGAGCTCGCGCACCGCCGCCTGGGCGTGGCTCTCCCCCGGGTCCACACCGCCTCCAGGGGTAACCCATCGTCGCCAATTGCTGGAATCGGGAACCCTGGTGAACAGCAACAAACACCGCCCCGTCGGGGCAATCAGAACGATGCGGCTGGTCTTACGAGCGCCTGCGAACACCGCGACTACTGCTGGAACGAACTCACGTCGCCCACCAACCGGGTGTGATCCTCCGGTACCGGGTCAACGATGGCCTGAGTGACCTCGGCGGCAAACTCTTCGACGTTGTAAATCTTTCCGGCGACTTCTTTCCGCTCGTCAATCGCTCCGGGGTAGATCCGGTTCAAGAGCGTCGCCGTCACGGTGCCTTCGATCATGTCGCCAGAGACGACCACAAACTCGACCCCGCGGGACGACATGTCGTCCGCCATCGCGCGCAAGGCGTCCTCGCCGGCTCGTTTTGAGAGAGCGACCGGGCGGTACTCGGGCATGGTGTCGGCTTCGCGAATGAAGTGCGCCTGGTGGCTCGTGACGAAGACCACGCGACCCCCGTCGGCCATCAGCGGCAGCGCTGAGGTCAACGCTCCCACCTGTGCGTCACGATTGAGCTTCATCGCATAGTCCTCGGCGACGTCGGCTTCCATGCCTCCCGATGCGTTGAGAACGAGGACATCGAGCCCCCCAAAAGCCTCTCGAACCTCGTTCATCATTCCCATGACCGAGACGGGGTCGGTGAGGTCAGCGCCCACCATGATGGCCTCTCCCCCGTTAGCGTGAATCGAATCAACAATCTTCTTTGCCCGCGCTTCCTTATTGCGGTAGTTGATGGCGACGCGCGCTCCCGCTTCGGCGCAGTACTGGGCCACTTGGGCGCCAATTCCGCGGGACGATCCGGTCACGAGGACACGCTTTCCCAACAGGTCGGTAGGGGCAAGGGGGTTTTCTGACATGGCCCACACCCTAGCAACGGGTGGAGGACTATCCTCGGCACAGACGTCTCGTGTGGCGGAGGTTCAATCGTGGGCAAATTTTTTGGGGGCGACGGGCCTCTGATCGCCGCCCATCGTGGATTCCCCCTGAACCACCCCGAAAACACCCTTCCTGCTTTTCAGGCAGCCCTCGATGCCGGAGCGGACCTGATTGAGACCGATGTTCACGGTTCCCGCGACGGCGTGGCCATGATTGCCCACGACCCTGGCCTGTGGCGCGTCACGGGGCGCAGCGGGATGGTTAATCGCTTCCCCGCTTCAGAGCTCGCCCGCGTTGATCTTGGTGGGGCCAGTATGCCGACCCTGATCGAGGCGCTCGATGCCTTCCCCACGGCCCGCTTCAGCGTCGATGTCAAAGACGATGCAGCTATTCCCGGCACCATTGACGCGATCACGCGGACCAACGCTCACAACCGCGTGATGATTGCCTCGTTTTCCCATCGCCGTCGAAAAGCTGTCCTTCGAGGCCTCCCCGGAGTGACCACCTCGGGAACCCACCGTCACGTGCTGGCGGGGATCAGCGGAATCGCTCCCCTCGGCCGGATTCTGCGGGAAATCGATGCGCTTTTTATTCCCACAACCGCCTACGGGGTCTCACTCTTCTCCCCCTCAATGGTCGCGGCAACGAACGCCCAAGGCGTGGCGTTGGGAGCGTGGACCATCAACGACCCGAAAGAAATGGCGCAGTTGTGGGGGGCGGGAGTCCGAGTGATAGTGACCGACCGAACCGACCTCGCTCACCAGGTCAGGGCTGAACTCGCCGCCTCGCCCACCAGCCCATCGCAAGGCTAAGGAGGCCCAGACCAATCACACCCCACTCGAGGGTGCGCCCAAGGTGGGTCGCAGGAGTGGTGTGTGTGGTGGTGGGAATGCTCTCGACCATGGCGCCCTCGGTGAAAGTGGGAAGCCGCACCAACTCGGAGCCGCCGGGCAGGATGATGGCGCTCGTTCCCACCGTCGAGACGTTCACGACGGTTCGGCCCGTTTCGACCGCTCGAATCTTGGCGATGTCGAGTTGCTGTTCGCTCTGGTCGGTGCGGCCAAAATCGGCGTTATTGGTCGGGGCAAAGATCACGTCTGCCCCTTCGGCCATCATTTGGGCAAAAATCGCGTCGTCCACGATGTCGTAGCAAATGGCGACTCCCGCCGTGTGTCCGGCGACCTCGAAAACGGTGTCTCGCTCGCCAAAGCTGTAGTCACGGGGAACCATGTCGAAGAGGTTCGGGGCGAGCGGGTAGAAAAAGTCTCGAGCCGGAAGATATTCGGCAAAGGGAACGGGGTGGATCTTGTCGTATTGGTCATAGGCGTAACCGACGCCGGGGTTATCGGGAACATCCCACAGAAGCACGCTGTTGAACGTCTCATCTGCCTCCGCCGTGATGGTGCCGACCACGAGAGGGGCCCCCATCTCGGTGACGACCTCGTCGAGAATCGTCGCGGCTTCGGGATAGCGAAGAGGGTCGATGTCGGAGGCGTTTTCCGGCCAAATCACGACGTCGACGTCTTCGTCGTAGAGCTCGCGGGTCACTCGCCAGTGATCCATCAGATTGTCGCCTCGAGTGGCGGTCGAGAACAGCGCGGCGTCGGTATTGCCCTGAACCGCAGCGACGCGGATGGTGTCTGAGACGGTGACGGGATAGCCAGGCCACACCACCAGGAAACTGAAGCCTGAGATTGCTGCCGTTGCGATAGCGGTGCTCGTCAACCGCCGATCGGTGAGCGCAACGACGACCAGGGCCGCCCACCACGCGAGCAGAAAGCTCAGCCCGCTCGTGCCGAGCCAGGCCACCCATTCGAGCGCCGGGCCAGACGCTTGGCTGTGTGCGAGACGCCCCCAGGCAAAACCGCCCCACGGCCACACCGAAGCGACAGCTTCCCGAATCATCCAGACTCCCGCCACAGCGGGGGGAAGGTAGGCCATCCTGGCGGCGAGTGAAGGCCACTGCCTCTCCCCCACTCGCCACATCATTGCGAGCAACGCAAACCCAGCTGAAAACAGAGCGGTTTGGGCGAGGGTCAGAGCCAGCCACGGCACAATGCCCAGATAGACAGTCAGCCAGGTAATCAGGATTCCGTAATAGCTGAATCCTGCAATGGCGCCCACGGCGAGAGCTTTCGGCAGGCTCAGGTCGCGTGCGAGAAAAAGAAGAATGGTGAGGCCCGCAAGCGTGAACGGCCACCAGCCCGCGTCGGGGAATCCCAAATCCATGATCCATCCCGCCGCAACAGCCAGGAGGGCCCGCTGCCACAGCGGTATGTCTGGGAATCGCACGGCAGAGAGGGTGTGGCGCGGGTCACTCACACTGGGAAGCCTAGACAAGGCTGCTGAGAGCGACGATTCCCCGAAACACAGATGCTCGAGCCTCACGAGCCGTCGAACCGGTCGGGCCTTGATCGACCTGCTCGATTTGGTCGAGAACGTCGATGACCTGCTTACACAGCCTGACAAAGTCTCCAACGGCAACATCGTCTTCGTCAACGATGTCAGCGAGGTCCCCTCCCCCAGCCCAATGCCAGACTGCCCAGGCTCTTTGGGCGGCAAGGGGGTCCGTCCCGGGAAGGTGATGGCTGCGCTCGAGGCGGTCGAGTTTCGCCCATAACTCCTCGGAGTCCTCCAGTGCTGTTCGGAACGCACCCGGGGGAAGCTCAGAGACTTTCACCGGCAAATCGTCGCTTCTTGCCTCGTGCACGAGGCAGGCCACCATCGCCGCCAGGGAAGGAGCGTCCAGCCCCATCCAGACTTGCCGGCGTAGAGCTTCGGCGACGAGAAGATCGCGCTCGCCGTAAATGCGTCGCAGCCTCGTGCCGTGGACCGTGGCGCGGTATTCCTCGTCGTCGTGGCGCAGGTAGTCGAGCTCCTCGAGGACATTCACCACACGGTCGAAGACCAGAGAGATGGCGCCTGTGCGCTGGTCGATCTGCCGTCGCACCTTCTCTGTGTCTCGGTGGAGGCGCCACCACCTCTCTGCCCATCGAGCGTGGGTTTCACGGTCGGGGCACTCGTGACACGGGTGTCTCTTGAGACTGCGTCGTAGGTGGTCGATCTCCCGCAACACTTTCGGGTCGTCGCTGCGCCGGTGTTTCTTCTCGCGGTCGCTCAGCTCTCGACGCAGCGAGGCGTAGGCGCGAAAATCGCCGCGGTCACAGTCGATTGACTTGTCGTATCCGGTCAGTGAATCTTCGTTTCGCCTCACGGTTCGGGCGAGCTCCACGACGTGGCGGTCGGCCTGAAACTGCGCGAAAGAACTCTCAAGAATGGTCCGGGTGCGTTCGTGGCCGAATTGAGAAATCAGATTGACCGCCATGTTGTAGGTCGGTCGAAAACTCGAGCGCAACGGATAACTGCGCCGTGAGGCGAGTTGGGCGACCTGCTCAGGGTTCATCCCCGCCCGCCACATGATCACCGAATGTCCTTGGGTGTCGATCCGGCGTCGACCTGCCCGGCCCGTGAGCTGGGTGTATTCCCCGGCGGTAATCGGCACCCGTGCCTCGCCGTTGAACTTGTCGAGCTTCTCGAGGACAACCGTTCGCGCCGGCATGTTGATTCCCAGTGCGAGCGTTTCGGTGGCGAAGACGACTCGCAGCAGCTTGCGCCGAAACAATTCCTCAACAACCTCTTTGAATACCGGCAAGAGCCCTGCGTGGTGGGCAGCCACCCCGCGAAGGAGCCCGTCGAGCCAGTCGTAATAGCCGAGCACCCCCAGGTCGTCTTCATCCAGGCGAGCACAGCGTTCCTCGACGTAGTCGACAATCTGCTCTTTTTCCGCTGGGGAGGTGAGGTCCACTCCCCGCTGGACGACCGCTTCAACGGCCTTATCGCAGCCCGCACGAGAGAACACGAAGAAGATGGCGGGAAGAAGCTCTTCCTGGTCGAGCATCCGAATCAAGCGCGCCTGGGACATTTTGGACTGTCCCTCACGGCCGACATAGCGCTGACGACCCCGCCTTTTGTGACCGCGGCCGGGGCTTCCCGAAAACCGTTGGAGGGTGTGAACCATCTGGACGATTTCGGGGTTCACCTGCGGGCGCGGCCCACTCTTCTCACTTCGGAAAAGAGGCAGTAACCGCTCCCCCACGAGCATGTGTTGGTAGAGCGGGACGGGCCGGCGTTCACTCACCACAATGTCGGTGTCTCCCCGCACGGTTTGTAACCACTCGCCAAATTCTTCGGCGTTCGAGACGGTGGCGCTCAGCGAGATGAGCTGCACCCACGGCGGCAGGTGAATGATGACTTCCTCCCAGACTGCACCGCGGAACCTGTCGGCAAGGTAGTGAACTTCGTCCATGACGACGTAGCCCAAGTGTTCGAGGAGTTCGCTGTCTGCATAGAGCATGTTGCGAAGCACTTCGGTGGTCATGATGACGATTCGGGCGTGAGCGTTGACGCTGCTGTCGCCGGTCAACAAACCAATTTCGTCGGGGCCGTAGCGCTCCACCAGCTCGGTGTATTTCTGGTTCGACAGCGCCTTCATCGGTGTGGTGTAGAACACCTTCACGAGCGGCTGTTGAAGCGCAAGAAAAATGGCAAACTCAGCGACCGCGGTTTTTCCCGCCCCGGTGGGCGCGGCGACGAGCACTCCCAGGCCCGCCTCGACCGACTGACAGGAGGAGACCTGGAAATCATCGAGGTCAAACGGGAGTGCCTCCCGGTAGGCCTTGAGTCCGGGAGCTTTCTTCGTCGCTTGAGCCTGCGTGTAGCGCTCGGCCGGGCTCAACTCCGTCACGATTAGGCGGACTCGCCATGGACTAATTCGGCGTTGCGCTTAGCTTGGCGACGATCGTGAATAGTGGCGATACCGGCCGCGACGAAGTAGAGAATCACCATCGGAATGGCCAGGATGACCATCGACACCACATCGGCGGCGGGAGTCGCAATCGCGGTGAACAGCGCAATGATGATGATGGCGACGCGCCAGCCTTTGATGATGGACTTTGCTTCCAACACCCCCACAAAGTTCAACACCACCAAGAACACGGGCAAGACGAATCCCACTCCGATGGCGAGGACGAGTTTCAAGGCGAAATCGAGGTAGACCTTTGCGGTCAACAGCGTGGCTGACTGTTCGGGAGCGAAGCCCGTGAGCAATATGACGATGTTGGGAAGAACGAGCCAACCGGCGGTGACGCCGGCAAGAAACAGGGGCACGGCTGCGGAGAGAAAGCCCAGAGCGAGGCGGCGCTCCCGTTTCATCAGCGCAGGAACAAAGAAGGCCCACACCTGGTAAAGCCACACCGGCGCCGCCATGACGATGCCCAGCACGACGGCGATGGCAATCTTCGTGTCGAAGGCCTCGGTCACCGTCGTGTAGTTGATTTCCGCGTCGCGATTGCGCTCTTTCGCGATTTCGATGATCGGGTCTGAGAGCGCCTCCCACACCGGGTCGGCGAGGAACCAGCCCCCGATAGCGGCGAGGATGACGGAGAGTCCAATGATGCCGAGCCGCTTCCGCAGCTCAATCAGGTGCTCCCCGAGCGACATCCGAGCTTGCGTGTCGGGCCGGGCCTTTCGGTTCGCCCGGGCCACGGTTACTTCTTCGTCTGATCCGACTCGTCTGAGTCGGTCGACGTCGACTCGTCGCTACCTTCTGCCTTCACTTCAGATTTGAAGATTTTCAGCGACTGACCGAGACTCCGCGCCAGTGCCGGCAGCTTCGGGGCGCCAAAAAGCAGGATGATGAGAACCAGGACAATAAGACCTGTCCAGCCACCAAGGTTTCCGCCCATCGATACGCTCCTTGACCTCTATTCGGTGGTATCAGACGATACCCCGGCAGTGTAACACCCGGGGCTTTAGCTCTTCAGGGACTCTAACGCCGACTCGGCCCACACTCTCACCGACTCAATGGCCGTTTGTGGCGCCAGTACGGTGACGAGACCGGCGTGTTGGCCCACGAAACGGATCAGAGAGGCGTTGTGGGCGAAAGGAATATCCGCGACGAGGTACTCCCCCTCCTCGCGGGGAGGAGACGTTCGATCGAGATACTCGGCCACCAATGGGAGTGCGTGGCGGGGGAATCGCACGGTGACGACTTGATCAGTCGGGCTTGGGGTGAAGATCGACCACGATTCGACGTCTCCCGCGTCGGCGTGGTCTGAAGACGAATCGGGCAGAACCTGAACGCCGCTCATGCGATCCAGCCGGAACACGCGAAGAGCTTCTCGGGTGTGGCACCAGCCGCGGAAGTACCACGAGCCATCGCGCACTTCAACGGCCATCGGGTCGACGGTTCGGTGTTCTTGGTCTCCCGCTCGTGAGACGTAATCGAATCCGACCTGGAGGCGGTTTTCGAGGGCATCAGAAAGCAGCTGCACAGACTCGTCCGTGGGTGTGGCGTTGACCACGATTCCTGATGACGTCGACTCCCCAGAGGCGTGGCGAAGCTTGTCCAGCAGTGCTGCTACGTCTGAGCGCTCCCCGTATCGCGGGTGAGCGGCGATGTATTGAAGCCCCGCGATCAGAGCGGACACTTCGCGGGAGGTGAGCCGCGGTTCCTGGTCAATCGCGATGGTGTGTTCGAATCGGATGATCTCATCGTGTTCAAACAGGTCCCAGTCGATGTCGAACAGGTCGGTGTGGAGGTAGGCCTGAGAGTCTCCGGGCACACCCGCGCAGGCAATGAGTTCCACCGCTCGACGGATATCGTCCGGGTGGCGTCCAAACTGTGCGGCCGCCTCGGCAATGCTCACTTCGCCGCGGTCCATGACGAACGGCACCAGGGAGAGAAAGAGCACCAGGTTCTCACCCGATTGACCCACCTGCGGATTAGCCATGGTGTGACCTCACCTCACCCAGTAGCTCGACCATCTTCTCTCGAAGCTGTGGGGGGTCAATCACCGTGATGTCGTGGGCGTATTCCAAGAGCTCGTGCGCGAAGGCTCCCAGGTCCGTGTAGTGGACGACGAGATTGTCGGCCTCTCGCTCGGTGCCTTCTCGATGACTCAACACCACCTCGGCCGCGGACCCCGCCCGTGGGCGAATCACTGCGGTGGTCTGCTGGTAGATCTCAGCCAACTCTTCAGACATTCTCTCGACCTGACCCGCCGAGGGTGCGCGGGAGGGTTCGTCGAGGGTCTCAATAGGAGAGACGATCCGGCGCAGGAGGAAGGTTTTTTCGGCGCCACCGGGCTCCTCCGCGCTCAACAAGTGCCATCTGTTCTCGTGCAGCACGACGGCCAGTGGCGACACGGTTCGGGCTTTGGCGGCCGTGTCGCCCGGGGTGAGGTAGTCAAAGCGAACCTGCCGGTTGTCGCTGACGGCTCGTCTGAGGAGGTCGAGAGCCGGGTCGCGAGCGGTCAGCATGGGGAGAAAGCCGATCAGTGGTTCGTCGACGCCCACTCCACTGGCCGCGAGTTTGGTGTGGGTAACGCGGGCTTCACTGGAGAGTGAACCCTCTTTCCACACGGCCGCTGCCACATTCAACAGCCGAACGTCTTGAGCCGTGAGTTCAAAGCCTGCGGGAGGGTCATACTCAACTTTGGGGATGCGGTAAACGGTGGCTTTATTGTTTCCATCTTCGTCGGGAGGAATAATCGCGCGAAGCGGAATACCGAGTTCTCTCAGAAGGTCTTTGTCGCGCTCGAAACGACGTTCAATCGTCGCTCGCGCCACTCCGGCTTCAACGTCTTCTCGATAGCCACGGACCGTGGTGAGGACGTGCTCCTTGGTGAGGCCAGCGCTGGTCGCCATGAGAGCAAGGATCAGGTGAAAGAGTCGATCCTCTGGACGAATTACCACCTTGGCCACGACCACAGTTTAGGTCGCCGGGTGAGTGGACTCCTCGGACTCCAGGGAGTGTTGACCTACTGCACCCCGAGAATGTCGAAGACGTAAATGAGGGTTGCTCCGTCCGGAACGCCGGCCGGCTGGTTGCCCTCTGGGTATCCCTCTGACGGAGGCACGACTACGGCAACCTGGGAACCAACCTGCGCCCCCACGAGTGCCGTGTACACGCCACTAATGACCCCTCCACTGGCTCCCTCGGCACCGCCGTCTTGGAGTGTCAACGTCACGGGCGTGTCTTGATCGAAGCTCGACGAGAAAGTTTGTTTGGTTTCCCAGACCACCCCCGTGAAGTGAGTGACGACCCGATCTCCCTCTTTCAGCGATTCCCCGGTTCCCTGCGTCACGGTGTACACGACGAGTTCCTCGGGCGGAGTTCCCATGGGAACAGACACTCCGTGTCGACCTGACGGGTGCTGCACGATCATCGGCGCCTGGTCAACGAGAGCTCCACGAGCGCCGTCGGCGCTGGGAAGGTAGGCCTGCAACACGTCGACGACGAGCACCACGGTCGAATCGTTTTGAACGATGTCATCTTCGGGAATGGGTCCGAAAACAGCTGCGACGCTATCGGTAATCACGAGCCGCTCCCCCGTGGTCGCACACATCAAAACCCGCCCAAAGTAGTCCTCACTCGCAGCAGACGCCACCCTCCGGACGGGCTCCGCGGGGTTGAAACTGCTCGCCGTAAGAAGCTGGCCGCCCGAGCCGAGGTAGGCGGCGACGTGGAAGTCAACGGCGGAACCTTCCGTGGCGCTCACGCCTGAGCCACTGGACACTACCGACACTTCGGTGCCCTTGGTCACCAGGGGGGTCGGGAAGGTGAGATTTGGGGGCATGCCTGGTTCGCCCCCTCCAACGGTGACCAGCGCGGAGGCTTTACCTGGACCGGAAAGGGGTTCGCAGGACTCGGGAAGCGTCTGCGCGACACTGACCCCCGCTCCAGCGAGACCGATCAGAGTGAAAAAGGAAATGCCGAGGGCAAGCGGTGAAATTCGCGACATGATGGCCCGAGTCTATCGGCCGAAGCTGGGGCTACTTCGCCTTCGGATCGGCAGCTTTACGAGCGCGTTTGGCCGATTCTTTGGCAAGGTCTCGCACCTTCTTCTCAGTCTCGACCCGAGCTCCCACCGCTCCCGGCGTCCAGGCTTCGATGTCCTCTGCGGCGTACACGGGTTTTACTTTGCGACCCTCACGCTCGGGCATCACGGCACCGGGGGCGAGTTTTCTCGCCCAAGCAAGAAAGCCGGTGTGTCCGACTCCGCGGTGGTCGGGTCGAACGGCGAGTCCTTCGACGTGCCAGTTTCGAACCATCGATTCAGTGGCCTGCGGCGTGGTGAGACGCCCACTTTCCCTCATCGCTTCCATCACTCGCGAGAGTTGCGTGACCGTCGCCACGTACACCACGATGACTCCCCCGCCGACAAGCGCTTCGAGGCTCGCATCGAGGCACTCCCACGGGGTGAGCATGTCCAGAACGATTCGGTCGACAGAACCATCGGGATACTCGGGAAGGACGTCATTGAGGTCACCCAACTGGATATCCCACGGGCAGTCGGGGGCTCCATGGTAGAAGCTTTCAACGTTCGCCCGGGCGATCTCGGCAAACTCTTCCCGGCGCTCAATCGAAATGAGCTTGCCCGAGGCACCCAGTGCCTGAAGCAGCCACAGACTGAGCGCCCCCGAGCCGACGCCCGCTTCGACCACAGTGTGGCCGGGTCGGATGTCACCGCGAAAGAGAATCTCGCTCGCGTCTTTCGGGTAAATGATGGCCGCCCCTCGGGGCATGGACAGCACGAAATCAGACATCAGCGGGCGCAGCGCGAGATAGCCCACTGACAGGTCCGTCGAGACGACGCTGCCCTCGTCAAGACCAATGAGATCGTCGTGCGCGATTGCCCCTTTGTGGGTGTGAAATCGCCCTCCGTGTTCCAGCACAATCGTGTATAAGCGCCCTTTAGGGTCGGTGAGCTGAACCAGGTCACCCTCGACGAATGGCCCTCGACGAATCATGCCGCCTCCCGAGCCTGACGTACTTCGTGATGGACATCGGAGAGGCCCTTGCCCTCCAACCCTTCCCAAATCACGGTGGCGTAAGTCGCAGGAATTTCGATGTGAAGAGGCACGCCAATGGTCACGGCACCAGCGGAGAGTGCTGAGGCTGCGCCAAAAACGGAATCTTCGAAGGCGACACTGTGATGAATGTCAACGCCCAAACGCTGAGCAGCCATCAGGTAGGGCTCGGGATTGGGCTTGGGTTCCTTGACGTCGTCGCCGGCGATGACCTCACGAAAGACCTTCTGGCCGAGCTCCTCAGACATTCTCTGCGCAATAAAGGTCGCATTCTGTCGAAACGACATCGTGACCAGTGCAGTGGGAATCCCGGCTTCCAGCACCTGCGAAATCATGTTGAGTGCTCCGGCCCGCCACGGCACCGCTTCGCTGAGCTGTTCGCGGACGCGCTCGCTCAACCGGTCGATGATTTCCGCGAGCTCGAGGTCGACGCCCGCGCTTTGAATCGCACGTGAGCTGTCCCACAGTCCACTACCGACCAGCGCGAGGCCCTGTTCGATCGTCCAGCTTCCCCCGAATGCTTCGACAAGCTCCCTTTCTGCTTCGAGCCAGTAAGGCTCACTGTCAATGAGGGTGCCGTCCATATCAAAGAGCACGGCGTCGAGACGGGGGCTATCCACAACCCACGAGCTTACCTGTGCTGCTGCTGGACCCGCGGGTCACCGAGTCGGGGTAGGTTGAGGGTGTATGCCAGCAAAACCACTGTTTGAGCCCGGCCGAACCCTCTTGGTTGCCACCGAGGGATGGTCCGACGCGGGAGAGGCGGCGACCTCTGCGCTTCGAATGGTGGTGGAGCATTTTGGCCTGGTTCCCTACGACGTCATCGACGACGAAACCTACTTTGATTTCCAGGTGACGCGCCCCTACGTCGAGCTCGACGGGGACGGTTCGCGGGTGCTCTCCTGGCCTGACATCACGCTCTATGGGCCCGAGGAATCCTCGTCCTCGAGCGATGCCCCCTTTGTCTTGATGGGTGCTGAACCCTCGAAGCTGTGGCGCTCGCTGGCGAGCCAGCTGGTTGATCAGGCGTTGACTTACGACATCGACGGCATGGTTTTGGTGGGTGCAATGCTCGCTGATGTCCCCCATTCACGACCCGTGCGCCTCATCATGTCTTCGGATGAGTCGAGCGTGCGAAACAAGCTGAGCATTGAGCGTTCGACCTATGAGGGTCCTGTCGGCATCTTGAGCGTCATTGGCCTGCAGGCCCAGCGCGCGGGCGTGCCGGCGTTGCACCTGTGGGCACAGGTTCCCCACTACGTGCACACCTCCCCTTCTCCCAAGGCCACCCTCGCGATTCTTGACCGCCTGGAGGACCTTCTCGGCGTCGACATCCCACGCGACGAGCTCGTCGACCAAGCGGATAGTTGGGAAGAGAACATCGACCAACTGGCGGCCGAAGACGACGAAATGCTCGCCTATATCCAACAGCTCGAAAAACAGCGCGATACTGCCGAAGCCCCGGAGGCCAGTGGTGATGCGATCGCACGAGAGTTTGAACGCTACCTTTCCCGGCGTCCTGACCGACCCGGCGGGATGGGCACCGAGCCCTAAGCCTCAACCACTCCCGCGGCGAGGAGGGCGAAGAGGGTGAGTCCGAGCACCACGCGGTAGATCACGAAGGGCAGGAAACTGCCCGTGCGGATGTAGCGCATCAACCAGGCGATGACCGCGTAACCCACGGCGAAGGCGACCATGGTCGCCACCGCGGTGGCCACGGCGTTGAGGGGCCCGGCCGCGACCGGATCGACGATGGCGGTGCGCAGCTCATACAGGCCGCTCCCCATGACCGCGGGAATGGCGAGGAGAAAAGAGAAGCGCAGTGCGTCGCTTCGGGCGTAGCCCAAGCTTCGCCCCATTGCGATGGTCGCTCCGGAGCGTGAGACTCCGGGAATGAGTGCGAGTGTTTGAGCGAGGCCATAGGAGAGCCCGTGCCCCGCGCTCATCGTGTCGAGAGTGTGGTGGTGTCGACCGAGTCGGTCGGCAACGTAGAGGACGATTCCGAAGATGATCAGCACACTGGCGACGAGCCACAGTGAGCGGAAGGCGTCGCGGATGAGTTCTTGGGCGGTGTAGCCGACGATGACGATGGGCAGGGTGCCGATGATGATGAGCCAGCCCAGCTTGGCTTTCTGTCGGGTGCCCGCGTCGATGCCGCTGCGCTGGGGCCCGAGCGAGCGAAACCAGGAGCGAAGAATGTCGGCGATGTCATTGCGGAAGTAGAGCAAGACCGCGATTTCGGTGCCGATTTGGGTAATGGCGGTGAATGTGGCTCCTGGGTCGCCCGCGGCGGGAAGGAACTCGCCGACGATTCGCAGGTGCGCACTCGATGAGATGGGCAGAAATTCAGTGAGCCCTTGGACGATTCCCAAGATGATGGCGTCCCAGATACTCACGCCCCACTCCCCTCCATACGCACCCTTCAACGCTACTGGGTTGGGTCGCGGTTTCCGGTTTGGCCGGCGAGGTTTAGTGGTACTCTCGTTGCGGTCATCAGATTCAGGTGCCTGCGCGGGTGGCGGAATTGGCAGACGCGCTAGCTTGAGGTGCTAGTGCCCGATTAAGGGCGTGGGGGTTCAAGTCCCCCCTCGCGCACCAGAATCACGGGGTCTCACGGCGTTGCGGTGAGACCCCTGATGCGTTCTGGGGATAACTCTCCCAGGGCAATGTCAGTGGACATTGACAGAATCGAACAAATGTTCGAATATGGCTCTATGTCCCCCCCGCTGACCCTGCACAGCTCTGACTCTCTGCGCGAGAGTCAGCTGGGTGTGTTGCGCGAGAAGATTCGATCCCTCGAAGCCCCCCGAATGGAACAGGGCACCTACCCGGTTCTTCCCGGCTTGGAGAAGCTCTTTCCTGACGGTGGCCTCCGTCGCGGTGTGGTCTATTCACTCTCCGGCCAACACACCCTGATCTGGGCGCTGGTGGCCCAGGGCACCCAGAACGGTCACTTCGCCGCCACCGTGGGGCTTAGCCACCTCGGGGTTCGAAGCGCCGAAGACATTGGTGTCGACCTTGATCGGCTGGTCATCGTGCACCAGCCGGGAAGCCAATGGTGGCACAGCACCAGCCTGCTCGCGGACGCGGTCAGCTTCGTTGTCGTGGCACCCCGCGGGCCACTCCCCTCACCCCATCAGCGAGACCGCTTTGAAGCGCGTTTGCGCGAACGAGGCTCCACGCTTCTCTTCTGCGGGGAATGGCCCGGTTCTGAAGCTCAGATCAGCGTTGGTCGTAGCAGCTGGGAAGGGCTTGGGCGCGGTTCAGGACTACTGCAGCGTCAACGGCTCAGGCTGATTCTTGAGCCTCGACGGGTGCAGCATCAGCGCGCGGTGGACCTGGTGGTCTCGGCAGATGGTGTCGAAGTTGATGAGCTCCACCAGGCGGTGACGCCCAT
>JAYODB010000002.1:20509-25111 GCA_038106075.1 Cellulomonadaceae bacterium
TGGTCTCGGCAGATGGTGTCGAAGTTGATGAGCTCCACCAGGCGGTGACGCCCATCCGGCCAGACCTCCACGAATCCGTGCCCTCCGAGTACCAATTACACGCGGGCTAAACCATGGCCGCCCACCGTTTTCTCGTCGTATGGTGCCCTGGCTGGTCGATTCAGGCCGCCAGGGAAGAACACACCCTCACAGACTCCCCCTTGGCCCTCAGTCACGGCCACTACGTCACCGCCTGCTGCGATTCCGCCCGTGAACAAGGGGTCCGACCCGGACAGAAAATCCGAGAAGCCCAAAGCAGCTGTCCCACCCTGCAACTCCTTCCCGATCGCCCCGAACGTGATCAGCGAGTGTTTGAACGCGTGCTGAGCCACCTCGCCGACACGGTTGCCCAACTCTCGGTGTTGGAACCGGGAACCCTGGTCTGCCGAGCCGCTGGCCTCGCGCGCTATTACGGCTCAGAACAGGCCGCTGCTCACGCACTACGCCTTGCCATTGGGAGCTCACCGGTGCCGATGGCTGCCCGAGTGGGTATTGCCGACTCTCTCTTCACCGCCCAACACGCCGCTCGGCTGGGCACCAGCGAGCACGAGCCCGTCTGCATTGTCGAACCTGGCCAAGACGCCGAATTTCTCTCTCCGCTTCCGGTGAGCACCCTGGAGGATTCACACCTCGCCGCCCTGCTTCAGCGGCTCGGCATTGCCACCCTGGGTCATTTTGCACGCATGGATTCCCACCAGGTGCGTGAGCGATTTGGACCTTCAGGAGAGCTTCTGCAGCGCTGTGCGGCTGGCGATGACCCGCGACGCACCGCTCAGCGTGGAATCCCACCAGGAACCGATGTGGTCTGGCGAAGCGATGACCCCATCAGCGACCTCGACACGTTGAGTTTTGCCCTTCTCACCCCGGCGAACCGTTTCATTGAAGGCCTCACTTCGGCACACAGCGTGTGCACATCGGTGAGCATTCAGATGATTGACGATCGAGGCGGGCAGCACACGGCGCAGTGGACACACCCGAGGTACTTCACTGCGAATGACGTGATTAACCGGGTGCGGTGGCAGTGGGACAGTGTCGCTCGCACGACGCAGGAGGAATATCAGCACACCGGCATCGTCGAAGTGACCTTTCACGCCCTCAGCCCGGACGACATCACCTGGCACGAACCGGGGTTATGGACGAACGCGGTGAACCACCGGGTGGAACACGTGGTCGCTCAACTCCAATCCCAACTGGGATACCAATCGGTGCGTCGAGCCCACCGTCAACCCGGCCACCTCCTCACCGAAACCGACGCCTTTGTTCCCTGGGGTGACGGCAGCGTCACCAGCACTCTCGATGAGGAAGCCTGGCCAGGCGCGCTGCCCAAACCCCTTCCTGCGACAGTGTTTTCTCCCCCACTCCCGGTTCGTCTCCTGGGAGAACACGGCGAAGCCGTCGAGGTGTCATCTTCCGAGCTCACCTGTGAACCGGTCACGATGGCCTCCAATCAGAGTGCCCGTGTGGTGAAAGGGTGGGCAGGCCCGTGGCCGGTTGTGGAGCGCTGGTGGGATCAAGACAACTCGAATAGCCGCTACCGGCTGCAACTTCTCGATAGCGAGGGTGTCGGCTGGTTACTCAGTTGCCCCCGTGAGGGCGGCTCGTGGATGGCTGAGGCTCGATACGACTAATGGGCTGGCATAACCCTCCCCTGCCCTGGTCAGAACACGAAAGGCTCCTGCGTGAAGCCAGCAGGCCAGGCAGTGATATTCCCCCTGGCGCTGACGGTTCCGACTCGCCCGCCTGGTCTGCACAGCGTCAGCCCTACCAGCCGGTGCCCGTTGAACCCCCCGACGAGGAATACGTGGACTACGCCGAACTCCACGTGCACAGCAGTTTCAGTTTTCTCGATGGAGTCTCCTCCCCCGAAGCGCTCGTTGCCGAAGCGGCCCGACTGCGGCTGAATGCCCTGGCGATTACCGACCACGATGGCCTCTACGGAATCGTCCGGTTCGCTGAAGCGGCCCAGGCGCACCAGCTGGGAACCGTATTTGGCGCCGAACTCTCCCTCACCTCTGGTGTGACCCGCACCGAATCCGCTGACCCTCCCGGGCCGCACCTTCTGGTGCTCGCCAAAGGCCCAGAGGGCTATCACCGGCTCGCCAGCGCGCTGACCGACGCCCACCTCGCCAGTGGCGAGAAAGGTCACGCGGTCTATGACCTCGACTCGCTCGCAGAGCAGGCAGAGGGTCACTGGCTCATTCTCAGTGGATGTCGAAAAGGGGCTGTCCGCTCTGAGCTCCCCTCCCACCGGTCCCCCACGCCATCGGCGATTGCCCGCTCTGCCGAGGCCCTAGACGAGTTGGTGAATCGGTTTGGTCGAGACAACGTTGTGGTCGAGCTATTCGATTTTGACCAGCCCACCGACGCCCTGCACAATGACGTCTTGTCAGGGCTCGCGGCCGAACGCCAGCTCCCCACAATTGCGACGGGTGTTGTCCACTACGCAACCCAGAAATCCCATCGACTCGCCAATGCCATGGCGGCCGTGCGCGCCAGGCGTTCGTTAGATCAGATGCGCCCCCACCTCCACATCACCCCGGCGGCCCATCTGCGTTCGGGGGCAGCGCAGCTTCGACGCTTCCGGCGTTTCCCGGGTGTGGTGGAGCGGGCAGCCCAGCTGGGGCGAGAGCTGGCATTCCCCCTGAAAAAGGTGGCCCCCCAGTTACCCCTCTCGATGGTGCCCCAGGGCTACACCTCGATGGAATACCTGCGCTACCTCGTCCACGAGGCCATTCCCCGGCGTTACCCCGACGCCGACGACACCGTGCACGAACGCATCGAAAGGGAGCTCGCGCTGATCGAGCAGAAAGGCTTTGCGGGCTATTTCCTCATCGTCCACGACATCGTCCAGTGGGCGAGGAAACGAGGCATTCTCTGTCAGGGGCGAGGGTCTGCCGCAAACTCGGCCATCTGCTTTCTGCTCGACATCACCGCGGTGGATTCGATTTACTACGACTTGCCCTTTGAGAGGTTCCTCTCTGCACTGCGTGACGAAGAGCCCGATATCGACGTGGATTTTGAGTCAAATCGCCGCGAAGAAGTCATCCAATACGTCTACGAGCGCTACGGCAGAAAAAATGCCGCTCTGGTCGCCACCGTCATCGAATACCGAGCGAAGAATGCGGTGCGAGACATCGCCCGCGCGCTCGGGTTTAGTGGTGGCGCGCAAGACGCGTTTTCTAAAAGCATCGAGAGGCGGAGTCGGCTCAATGGCGACGAAGACCTCCCCGCACCCGTGGTCGAGCTCGCCCAGCAGATTTTGACTCTGCCTCGGCATCTGGGCATCCATCCGGGAGGAATGGTGCTCACCGACCGGCCCATCGGTGAAGTCGTCCCCATCGAACACGCTCGCATGGAGAATCGGACGATTCTTCAATGGGACAAGGACGACTGCGAGTGGATGGGCTTGGTCAAATTCGATTTGCTCGGGCTGGGAATCCTGGAGGCGATTCAACACACGCTCACCCTCGCTCGGGAAGAAGTCGGTGACGAGTGGGAGCTTGCCACGCTCCCCAGAGATGAACCCGCGGTGTACGACATGCTCTGCCGGGCGGACTCAATCGGAGTGTTCCAGGTGGAATCTCGAGCGCAAATGGCCTTGCTTCCCCGCTTGCAACCGCGACGCTTCTACGACCTCGCCATCCAGATCGCGATGATTCGCCCCGGGCCCATTCAGGGTGGGGCCGTTCACCCGTTTGTGCGCCGCAAAGCGGGCAAAGAACCCATCACCTACGCCCACCCTGCCCTGCGTGACTCTCTCGAGCGCACACTGGGGGTCCCGGTGTTCCAGGAACAAATCATGCAAATGGCCATGGCGGTGGGTAACTGCAGCGCTGAAGACGCGGACGTGTTGAGACGGGCGATGGGGTCGAAACGCGGTCTGGAGCGGATTGAGTCGGTTCGCGAAACGCTGTTTCAGGGCATGGCGGCCAACGGCATCGACGAGAACACCGCAGCGAAGATTTACCAAACGATTCAGGCCTTCGCGAGTTTCGGCTTCGCGGAAAGCCACTCCCTCGCCTTTGCCCAACTGGTCTATTCCAGCTCGTGGCTCAAACTGCACTACCCCGCGTGCTATCTCACTGGGCTGTTGCGCGCCTGGCCGATGGGTTTTTACTCCCCCGCCAGCCTGGTCTCTGATGCGGAGAGACACGGTGTCGTCGTCCGCAAACCCTCCATCCAGTATTCGGCAGCTGACGCCACGGTTGAAGCCGAGAACAGAGATCGTGAACTTACGGCCACAGGGCTCGATCAGTGCCTGGTCTATCACCAGCCACCTCCTGGTGAGTTTGACCCTGCCGCCTTCGATGAGTCGGCGGCGCACCGGCGCGATGGCGCCCTCGCCGTTCGGCTGGGCTTGGCCAGTATTTCGGGCCTTGGCACCGAGACGGCGGAGAAAATCGTGTCGGAGCGAGACGACAACGGGCCTTTTACGGATATCTATCAACTCGCCCGGCGAGTGGGGCTGACTGACCGGCAGCTCGAAGGGTTGAGCGAGGCGGGTGCTCTGGATGACCTTGGATTGGGTCGCCGAGAAGCGCTGTGGCTTGCGGGGCCTGCCAC
>JAYODB010000002.1:25211-37884 GCA_038106075.1 Cellulomonadaceae bacterium
CTCACCAACGTGGTGTGCAGTCCGGGGCTGTGGAAGAAACACCGTCTTGTGTTCAGGCATTCCGATGCGGTGATTATTCGAGGCATTCTGCAACGCAGCGACGAAGGGGTCATTTCAGTGGTCGCCGATGGCGTCACGCCTCTACCGCTTGCCCTGCCGGTGACGGCGAGAAACTTCCACTAACGCGAGAACATTCGAAGCGCGTGAAGCGCGACCGCTCCCGCTGCTGCCACGTTCAGCGAATCAACCCCGTGGCCCAGGGGAATCTTGAGAACGACTTCGCAAGCCTCTAGTGCCCGCTTGGACAGGCCTGGTCCTTCGCTCCCCAGCATGAGCGCAACCTTGTCGGGGGCCGTCTTCACCCATTCGTCAAAATCCTCGGAGTCCTCAGTGAGAGCCAAGCCGGCGACGCACCAGCCAGCGTCTTTCAGCGCCAGGGATAAGTCCGCCAGGCTTTCTGCCCTCGTCCAGGGCACTTGCAACACGGTTCCCATGCTGACCCTCACACTGCGGCGATAGAGAGGGTCAGCACAACGCTCCGAGACGATCACCGCGTCAGCCCCCATGGCGGCCACCGAGCGAAACAGAGCACCCACATTGGTGTGGTCGACGATGTCCTCCAAAATCACGATTCGCGACGCACCCTGGATGATGTCGGAGACCGACGGCAAGACGGGCCGATTCATGCTCGCCAAGGTTCCTCGGTGGAGGTGAAAACCCGTGAGAGCCTCGAGTTCCTCGTCGATGCCGACGATGACCGTTACATCCTCGGCAGTCGGATGGTTGCTCAACACGGATTCGAGTTGGTCGAGCCATTTTGCGCTCGTAAGTACCGAGCGTGGCACGTGTCCAGCGTTAAGGGCCCTGCCCAGTATGGTCAAAGATTCAGCGATGTAGAGGCCCTCTTCGGGCTCGCTCACCCGCCGAAGAGCCGAATCGGTGAGGTCTCGATAGTCCGAGAGCAGACGAGGAGGCGCGTCCGAGGAGGAAATGGTCTTCATGGCAGCTCTCTGGGGCGCGAAACATGTTGGAAAAAAACACTTTGTACCCTCAGCTTAGGAAACAGAGTCGATGGAGGTGTCGTGGTCCACATAGCCCCTGTCACGCCTCTGCGCACACCCCAGGTGCCCGGAGTGGATGACGCGCTTCGGGTGCTCGCAGGCCGGACCTTCGCCGTGCTCACCGGTGCCGGAATTTCTACCGATTCGGGAATTCCCGACTATCGCGGTGAAGGCGCGCCGAAGAATCACCCCATGAGTCTCAATGAGTTCCTCTCATCAGAGGAGCGGCGCAAGCGCTACTGGATGGGCTCACACCTTGGCTGGCACGCCTTTCACGCGGCTCAACCCAATCTGGGACATATCGCCATTGCCCAAATGGAGCGCGACGGTATCGCGAACGGAGTCATCACTCAAAACGTTGACGGCCTCCACCATGAGGCAGGCTCACTCCGCGTGGTGGATTTGCACGGGCGGCTCGACAAGGTCCGCTGTCTGCAGTGTGGGCAGTCTTTTGCCCGTGGTGCGATTGCCGCTCAAATGGAGCGTGACAATCCAGGATTCGCAGAACCGGTCAGTCCCAATCAGGTGATGCCCGATGGGGACGTCACCGTCTCGAGCGGCATTGATTTCACGATTCCCCAGTGCGATTTGTGTGCGGGAATTCTGAAGCCCGAAGTCGTGTTCTTCGGAGAATTTGTTCCCACCAGTGTGTTTCACATGGCGGCTCAAATGGTCGACCGAGCCGAGGCGCTCTTGGTGGCCGGCTCATCGCTGGTGGTGAACACCGGAATGAGGTTGGTGGCTCAAGCTCAGAAGCGTAAGAAACCGGTCATCGTGATCAACCGTGGCCCCACGAAAGCCGATCAGCTTGCCACCGTTAGGATAGAAGCCGGAACATCGGAGGCGCTTGTCGCCATGTCGGAGGCCGTGCGCGTCTCCGTCGCCTAACCGCCGCTGGTTAGAGACTCATTCTGGAAGTGTGATGACTCGTTTTTTTCTTGTTCGCCATGGTGAAACTGAGTGGAATCGTATCCAGCGAATCCAAGGCTCGAGCGATATCCCCCTCAACGACACCGGTCGTGCCCAAGCGCTGAGCGTGGGCGGCGTGCTGGCAAAGCACCGTTTTGACCTCATTGTCTCCTCACCCCTGTCTCGCGCGATGGAGACCGCGACGATTATTGCGAGGCGCATGGGAATGCCTCTGCCACTGCCCATTCCTTCGCTGGTTGAGCGACACTATGGCGAAGCCGAAGGGTGCACCCGCGAAGATTTGGATGCCCGCTACCCCGGAGACACCCCTGTTCCGGGTCGGGAACCTCGCGAGGAGGTCCAGAAACGAGTGATCCGCACGCTCCACGACCTCGCCATTCGCCACCCGCACGCCGACATATTGGTGGTGAGCCACGGTGGGGTCATTCGCTCAGTTGTCGAGCACGCCGCACCGGGCCAATATTCAGAACCCATCACAAATTGCTCGGTACACAGCTTCGAACACTCCCCCCACGGCATTCGTCTGGTGCAATTCGACGACCCGATGGAGGTCAAGGCGCGTCGAATTGGTTCCGAAGAGTTCGTCGACCAAAACCCGCAGGAAGCCCGCGAGCGAGCCAGCTAGTGTCCGAAGATAAAGGGGTCGCGCGGTTCCTCGAGAGGACGGCGGAGCTTGAACTCCGGGTAAGGGAGATGAGCGAGACAACCCATACCGCTGTGGAGGCCGCGGCAGCCGTGGGCGCCCCGGTGGAGGCGATCGTGAAGTCCCTCGTCTTCAGTGTGGGTGGTGAACCGCTGCTCATCCTGGTCTCGGGCCCCAATCGGGTGAACACCGAGCTCGTTGCTCAGCATCTCGGCGCCGACCTCGAAAAGGCAGATGCTCAGATGGTGAAAGTTGCGAGCGGTTACTCCATCGGGGGTGTCCCACCCTTTGGTCACAGCACCCAGATGCGGTGCCTTATGGATGAAGACCTCCTAGCGCTGGAAGAAGTCTGGGCGGCTGCGGGAAGCGCTCGAGCGGTCTTCCCGATTGCCCCCGACCGCCTAAGAGAACTCTCGGGAGCTGAGCTCATCCGGGTTGACTAGCCCCTAGACTTTTTTCACCGCGACCGTTGGGCCTCACCGGCCCCCGTCTTCTGAGGGTTCCGCTTGAGCTTCACCGTTCCTTTCGGCCAGCCTGGTTTGCAACACAACCCCACCTGGTACCGCCGCGCCATCTTCTACGAGGTGATGGTTCGTGCTTTTTCCGATTCTGATGGCGATGGTGTTGGTGACTTTGAAGGCCTGATCTCCAAACTCGACTATCTCGAGTGGCTCGGGGTGGATGCGCTGTGGCTTCCACCCTTCTACGCCTCCCCCCTGCTCGATGGCGGATATGACATCGCCGACTATCGCCAGGTTCTCCCCGAATACGGAACCGTCGATGATTTCCGCGAACTGGTAACCCAGGCTCACCAGCGGAACATGAGGGTCATCATCGACCTCGTTCTCAACCACACCTCTGACCAGCACCCCTGGTTCCAAGCCTCCAGAACCGACCCACACGGCCCATACGGCGACTACTACGTCTGGTCAGATACCGATGACCTGTGGCCCGATGTCCGCATTATTTTTAGCGACACCGAGACGTCGAACTGGGCGTTTGACTCGGAGCGTCGGCAGTTCTACTTCCACCGGTTCTTTAGCCACCAACCCGACCTCAACTACGGCAACCCCGCGGTGCAAGAGGAAATGTTCCAGGTGGTTCGTTATTGGCTCGACATGGGTGTCGACGGCTTCCGCCTCGACGCCGTTCCCTACCTCTTCGAGTCTGACGAGGGCGGAGGAGAAAGTGAACCGGAAACCCACGAGTTCATTCGAGTGTTACGCGAATTGATTGACCGCGAGTATCCCGGCACCGTGCTGATATCCGAGGCCAATCAGGAACCTCGAGAGACTGCAAAATATTTCGGAACTGAGGCGGCCCCCGAATGCCATATGGCCTTTGACTTTCCGGTGATGCCACGAATTTTCTATGCGCTTCGCTCTCAAACAGTTGCGAACCTCGCGGAGGTGTTGCAAGAAACCGCTGAAGTCCCCGCACAGGGGGCCTGGGGGTTGTTCCTGCGCAACCACGACGAGCTGAGCCTCGAAATGGTGACGGACGACGAGCGTCAAGCGATGTATGGCTGGTACGCCTATGACCCCCGCATGCGGATCAACGTGGGCATTCGACGTCGTCTCGCCCCTCTGCTCGATAACTCGCGCCACGAGCTCGAGTTGGTGCACGCACTACTGCTGGCACTGCCGGGGACACCGTTTTTGTACTACGGCGATGAAATCGGCATGGGCGACAACATTTGGCTCAACGACCGCGATGCGTCTCGCACGCCGATGCAGTGGACTCCGGATCGCAATGCGGGCTTTTCCACGGCGGACCCGGGGAAGCTCTTTCTGCCCGTGGTTCAGTCGCTGGGCTACCACTACAACGCGGTGAACGTGGAAAGCCAGCTCGCTCAATCTCGCTCGCTCCTGCACTTTGTGCGCAACATTGTGCACACCCGCCGGGCTCACCCCGTTTTCGGTGAAGGCTCCTTCTCGCTTCTGACACCCGACAATCCCTTAGTGTTGTCCTTCACCCGCACCCTGGACGAGAAGGATTGCCAACCAGGAGAATCGCCCGAAACCGTCTTGTGCGTGTTCTCCGTGGCACACCACCCGGTGTCGACGACCATCGTGCTGCCTGAGCAGATGCGAGCGGCACAGCTGAGAGACCTCTTCAGTGGAGCCGCCTTCCCTTCCCCAGATGCGAAGGGCGCCCTCACACTGACCCTGCCGAGCCACGGCTTCTATTGGCTGTCAGTGAAATAGGCGTTGCGTTGAGCGCGCTCGGTAGTCTGGTCGGGTGAGCCACTGGTCAGACACTATCGCCGTCTTTGACACCGAAACAACGGGGTTGTCCACCAGAGACGACCGAATCGTGACAGCCTTCCTGGGCATTATGGGCCCCGAGGGAGAATTGGTTGAGCGGTACAGCTGGCTCGCGGACCCCGGAATCGTCATCCCCCCGCGCGCGACCGAAGTGCATGGAATCACGACGAAAATGGCCCGGGCACAGGGCCGTCCCGCCTCTGAGGTGGTCTCTGAGGTCGTTTCACAGCTCAAGCGGGTTCTCTCCGGAGGAATTCCCCTTGTGGCCTACAACGCCAGCTACGACCTCACCCTCACCAACTGGGAGGCGAGGCGCTACGGCATTGAGCCTCTCGATAATCCGCAGCCCATTATCGACCCGCTGGTGATCGATCGAGCCCTCGACACCTATCGCAAAGGCAAGCGAACTCTAGACGTGGTGTCGATGCACTACGGAATCATCAATGACCACGCCCACAACGCCGAGGGCGATGCCATCACGGCGGGCCGGGTGGCCCGGGCGCTCGTTGAGAAGTTTCCTGAGGAAATGGCTGACGTGATGGCCCTTCACGACCATCAGGTGGACTGGGCCTTTAAGTGGGCCGAGAGCTTTAAGCGCTACCTCGAGAGCCAAGGCCGACCCGCAAACGGGCTCGGCGGCCGGTGGCCGCTCGACGAGTAAGGCTTAGGCGCCGAAGTTCTTGAAGCGCTGGTTGAACTTCTCCACGCGACCGGCGGAGTCAAGGATGCGTTGCTTACCGGTGTAGAACGGGTGCGAAGCGCTCGAGATTTCCACATCGATGACGGGGTAGCTGTTGCCGTCCTCCCATTCGACGGTCTTGTCGCTCGTTGCGGTCGAACGGGTCAAGAAAGACTCACCGGAGGTCAAGTCGCGAAAGACGACCGGGTGGTAGTCGGGGTGAATCTCAGCCTGCATGGGTAATCCTCAAATGTGTGAAACGTTCAACGCCAACGGGAAACGATACCAGGTTTAGTGGGCGTTTCGCGCGCTGAACCGTCCCCCCACACTCGACACCTCTAGTGGGCGGTCAAATAGTTCCGTCAGGTGCGCGGTGGTAATGACCTCGGCGATTGGCCCCGCCTGAAACACTTCTCCGTCTCTGAGCAGTAGGGCGTGGGTAAAGCTCGGTGGAATTTCCTCCACGTGGTGGGTGACCATCACCATCGCTGGCGCCCCCGACCAGGCAGCGAACTGGTCGAGCAGGTCAATCACGTCTTCGCGGCCACCCAAATCGAGACTCCCCGCCGGTTCGTCGAGCAGCAACAGCTCAGGATCGGTCATTACCGAGCGCGCGATTTGAACCCGTTTGAGCTCTCCATCAGAGAGAGTCCCGATTGTCCGATCCGAGAGGTGGCCAAGGTGCCATTCGGCGAGAACCCGTTGGGCGCGACGCACATCGATCTCGTCGTAGTCCTCGTTCCAACGCCCCATTACCGAATTGGCGGCGGTCATCACGGCGTCGAGTACCGATTCAGAGCGGGGAATCCGCTTGGCCATTTCACTGGAGGCAAAACCCACTCGGGGCCGAAGCTCAAACACGTCGGTACGACCCACCTTCTCTCCCAGGACCCCCATCTCCCCCTCGGAGGGGTGCATTAGGGAGGCGAGCAGGCTGAGCAGAGTGGTTTTCCCCGCACCGTTAGGTCCCAAAATGACCCAGCGTTCTGAGGAATCAATCGTCCACGAGACGTCGTTGAGAAGCCAGTTTCCGTCGCGGCGCACGCTCACAGAAGCGAGTTCGGCAACGGTCGTCATAGCGCCTCCCAGCCTAGCCGAGCGCGACCGCCCCTCGGAGGCTCCACCCCCATCGTTTAGGCTGAGAGTATGGCCGCCCCGAAGGTGTTCGGAATTGTCCTCGCTGGCGGCGAGGGCAAGCGACTGATGCCCCTCACCGCCGACCGAGCCAAGCCCGCGGTTCCCTTCGCTGGCCACTATCGGCTGATTGATTTTGCGATTTCGAACCTCATCAATTCGGCCCTTCGCCAGATTGTGGTGTTGACCCAGTACAAGTCACACTCTCTTGACCGCCACGTCTCTCAGACGTGGCGTCTTGCCGGAATGCTCAACGCCTACGTCGCGTCCGCGCCGGCTCAACAGCGGCTGGGAAAGCGGTGGTTTGCGGGCTCTGCCGACGCGATTTATCAGTCGTTGAACCTCATCCGCGACGAGAGCCCCGACATCGTTGTCGTGGTCGGAGCTGATCACGTGTATCGAATGGATTTTCAGCAGATGGTCGATGCGCATCTTGCTTCAGGCGCCGGGGTCACAGTGGCCGGCATTCGTCAGCCCAAACATTTGGCTGACCAGTTTGGAGTGATTCAAACGGACCCGAAGAATCCCGCCAAGATTGCCCAGTTCTTGGAAAAACCAGCATCAGCTGAGGGGTTGGCAGACTCCCCCGACGAAATCCTCGTGTCGATGGGCAACTACGTCTTTGATGCCCAAGTGCTCATCCGCGCCGTCACCGAAGACGCCGAAGTGGAAGATTCCAACCACGACATGGGCGGTGACGTAATCCCCGCCTTTGTCGCGAAGGGTGAGGCGTTTGTCTACGACATGACCGACAACGAGGTGCCCGGGGCGACCGAGCGGGATCGACTCTATTGGAGGGATGTCGGAACAATTGACTCCTTCTATGAGGCCCACCAGGACCTCATCTCGGCGCAGCCCGAATTCAACCTCTTCAACAACGAGTGGCCCATCTACACCCAACAGTGGAACTCTCCACCGGCGAAGTTCTCTAAGGACGATAAGGGTCAGCCCGGCGAGATGAGCGAATCACTCGTGGGCTTGGGATGTTTGGTGCAGGGCGCGAGTGTGAAACGCAGTGTCATCGGACCGTGGGTGCGCATCCTTTCAGGGGCTGAAGTAACCGACTCGGTCGTCTTCGAGAAGGTCACCATTGGCGAGGGGGCTCACGTGCGTCACGCGATCCTCGACAAAGGAGTCATCGTGATGCCCGGCGCTACCGTCGGGGTCAACCCCGACCTCGATCGCCAGCGCGGCTTCACGGTGACGGAGACCGGGATTACTGTGGTCGGCAAGGGAATGGTCGTCGCGTGAGCGAGGAGGTCGGTCTCCTTGTGGTTCTCGACGTTGATTCGACACTTTCCAACGAAGAGGGAATCGATGAGATCGCCCGGGAGGCGGGACCAGAGGTTCAACAGCGTGTCGCGGACATTACTGCGCGGGCCATGGCCGGCGAGCTCGACTTCGCCCAGTCGCTGACCAAAAGGGTGAAGGCTCTGGCCGGAATCTCCCTCGATTCCCTGGCCCACGTATCAAAACGGATCACCGCAACCTACGGGGCGGCAGAACTGATTGAGGCCGTCCACGCCGCGGGGGGCCGGGTGTGCGCTGTTTCGGGCGGCTTTCACGAACTCGTTGACCCTCTCGCCTCATCGCTCGGTGTGGATGCGTGGCGGGCCAACCGGCTCGGACACGACGGTCACGTGTTGACTGGTGACCTTGAAGGACCCCTCGTAGACGCCCACGCTAAGCGGACAACCGTTTTGGAGTGGGCTGAGGAATACCAGGTTCCTCCCGAGCGCGTGATTGTGGTCGGGGATGGCGCGAATGACCTGTTGATGATGGAGGCCGCGGGGATTTCGGTCGCCTTTTGCGCGAAACCGGTCGTGAAGGAACGTGCTGACGTCGCTATTGACCAGCGCGACCTCTCGCTCGTGATTGGTCTTCTCGACGCGACGAGTTAGTGGCCCATTCCTAGGCCACCGTCCACCGGAATCACAGCGCCTGAGATATAGGCCGCATCGTCGGAGGCCAACCAAGCCACAACAGCCGCCACTTCCTGAGGTTCTGCAAATCGACCCGCGGGAATAGCCGCTTGGTAGGTACTGCGCTGTTCGTCGCTGAGCACAGCCGTCATGTCTGTCTCGATAAAACCCGGTGCCACCACGTTGGTGGTGATGCCACGGCCGCCGAGTTCACGAGTAAGGGAACGCGCAAAACCGACGAGGCCGGCCTTCGCCGATGAGTAGTTCACTTGACCGGCGGAGCCATAGAGCCCGACCACGCTGGAAATCAACACAATGCGTCCGAAGCGGGCCTTCACCATGGACTTAATGGCGCGCTTCACCACGCGAAACACCCCAGAGAGATTCGTGTTGATGACGTCTTCGAAGTCGTCGTCGGACATTCGGAGGATGAGGGTGTCGCGGGTGATTCCCGCGTTAGCGACCAGGATTTCGATGGGCCCTAGTTTTTCTTCAACCTCCGCGATGGCAGCATCGAGTGATTCCCCGTCCGTCACATCGGCACGGACCGTCAGAGCTCCCTCCGGCCCCTCCCCCGATCGCGCGGTGACGGCGACCCTGTGGCCGCGGGTGAGGAACTCTTGGGCGATGGAAAACCCGATTCCGCGGTTTCCGCCCGTGATGAGTACAGTGCGTGGCGTCGTCATAAGCCTCAAGCATATGCGCAGGTGCGCGACCTAGCATGGACCTACTATGTCGACGCCTCAATCGATTACGAGCCTCCACGCCTCCCCCGAGGCTGAGCGTCGTGGTCGCATGGTGAAGTACTCGGTGGCGATGGGAATTCGACTGGTGTGTATTGGAGCGTGTTTCATTACGCCAGGATGGTGGCTACTTTTCCCAGCTACCGGCGCCGTCCTCCTGCCCTATCTCGCGGTCGTCGTGGCGAACCAAGTGAACCGTAACTCCTCCCAGTCACAGGCGTACACGCCCGCAGCGATCGTCCCGTACCGTCAAGGGTGAGCGTGCTCGGCGCGTCAGGACCAGAGGACCTCGTCTGTTCTCGCTCGGGATGCCAAACACCCGCACACTCAGAGGTCGTCTGGCGAAACCCCGCGATACACGCTGCTGATCGCGAAAAGGTGTGGCTGAGCTGCATCGAGCACAGGGAGTTCTTTGTGCAGTATCTTGGCGCGCGAAACTTTCCCGTCCAGTTGAGACCTCTGGAGCATCACGAGTGAACCTCATTCGCCACGCCCTCCAGCCGCGCTGGCTTGGATACCTTGCTCTTGCGCTGGTGTTCGCGGTGATTACAAGCCTCTTTGGGCTGTGGCAGTGGGACCGCAGGGGGCAAGCCGTCGCCGAAATCGACCGCGTCGAAGAGAATTTTGACCGAGTGGCTGTTCCCTTTGACGAGCTCCTGCCGGAGGGTGCCGCCTGGAGTGATGACTATCGGTGGCGCAGTGTCGTCATCGAGGGCAGTTACCTCGAAGAGTCAACCACTCTGGTTCGCACTCGCCCGCGGATGGGACAGGTGGGTTTTGAGGTGTTGGTCCCCTTCGAAACTCTGGATGGCAGGCTGATTGTGGTTAATCGAGGCTGGATTCCCACGGGCGAGACCGATGACGAACCCGATTTCGTGCCGAAAGCCCCCAGTGGCGTGGTTTCGGTCACCGGACGGCTCTTCCCCTCAGAGCCGGTGATTCACGGACGATCCGCACCTGAGGGACAAGTAGCGACTATTCATCTCTCAACCCTCGCGCAAATCCTCGATTCGGACGTGGAGCAGAGGGCTTATCTTGCCCTCTCGCAGGAGCAGCCGGCTGTCTCTCCCACTCCCCTCCTGCTCGATCGTCCGGCGGCCGACGAAGGCCCCCATTTGAGCTATACCTTCCAATGGTTCCTCTTTGGCCTTCTCGGTTTCATCGCCTGGGGTTACCTCCTGCGAGAGGACTTCCGCGGTGCCGGTCGCACTGACAGGGTGAGTGGCCGTCGGAGTGACCAGGACGAAGAAGACGCGCTATTAGACGAATGGGAGCGCACCCGCTAGGCGAGGGCGACGAGCTCCTGATAATCGCGCCCCCATAGGTCTTCGACACCGTCGGGCAGAATCAATACTCGCTCTGGTGAAAGGGCGTCGACGGCGCCCTCATCGTGACTCACCAACACGACCGCCCCTTGATAGGTGGCAAGCGCTCTGAGAATTTCCTCCCGGCTCGCCGGGTCGAGGTTGTTCGTGGGCTCATCGAGAAGCAACACATTCGCACCGGAGACCACGAGCCGAGAGAGGGCCAGCCTGGTCTTTTCGCCGCCGCTCAACACGCCGGCGGGTTTGTGGACGTCGTCGCCGGTGAACAAGAAAGACCCGAGAATCCGTCTCGCCTCGACTTCGGAAACATCCGAATCGGCGAGCATGTTTTCCAAGACCGTGCGAGTCATATCGAGGGTTTCGTGTTCCTGGGCGTAGTAGCCCACACGCAAACCGTGGCCGGCCTCGACAGCACCGGTATCGGGCGCATCCACTCCCGCCAGGATTCTCAAAAGCGTCGTTTTGCCCGCGCCATTCAGCCCCAACACCACCACCTTCGAGCCTCGATCGATGGCGAGATCAACGGCGGTGAAAATCTCAAGCGAGCCGTAACTCTTGGACAGGTTGTGACCGAAAAGCGGCGTTTTGCCACAGGCTGCGGGAGTGGGGAAACGGATGGCGGCGACCCGGTCGACTGCGCTTTCAGATTCCAGCCCTGACATCAGTTTCTCGGCACGTGCCCGCATTTGATGCGCAGCGGCGGCCTTGGAGGCTTTGGCACCAAACCGTGCGGCCTGTTCGTGCAGGCTTGTCGCTTTACGCTCAGCGGTTGCCCTCTCGCGACGGCGACGTTCCTGGTCTGTTTCTCTCGCCTGGAGGTATCGCTTCCAGCCCATGTTGTAGATGTCGATGACTTGGCGGTTTGCGTCGAGGTAAAACACCCGGTTGACGGAGTGTTCGACCAGTTCAACGTCGTGTGAGATCACGATGCTGGCGCCCTGGTAGGTGCGTAGAAAATCTCTAAGCCACACCACAGAGTCCTGGTCAAGGTGGTTGGTCGGCTCATCCAGAATCATCACCGGTGCGTTGTGGAAGAGAATTCGCGCGAGCTCGATTCGGCGACGTTGTCCCCCAGAAAGTGTGCCGAGGGGCTGACCGAGCACGTCCAAAGGTAAATTGAGGTTTGCAGCGATCGTGGCCGCCTCGGCCTCAGCGGCGTATCCTCCCGCGCCGAGAAACTCGTCGTGCGCGCGGGCGTAGCGACCCATCGCACGCTCGGCAACCGCGGGGTCATCGCTTCCCATCTCCGCGGTAGCGCGCTCGAGTCGACTCTGTAGTCCGGCAAGTCCTCTGGCGTCGAGGATTCTGTGTGAGGCCAGTTGCTGTGGGTCTCCCGCGCGAGGGTCCTGAGGTAGGTAGCCAATCGGTCCACGATGGTGAACGGAACCTGCGGCAGGAGGAAGCTCGCCAGAGAGAACCTTCGTGAGCGTGGTCTTCCCCGCACCATTGCGACCCACGAGCCCCACAGTGTCCCCGGCGTGGACGGTGAAGGACACGTCAGACATGAGCAGGCGCGCACCCACACGTATTTCGAGACCAACGGCCTGCAACATAAGGGAACCTTCGGAGGGGCTGTGGCTAAATGCTAAAGCCCAGAGCGCGCATCATGTCGCGCCCGTCTTCGGTAATTTTTTCCGGACCCCACGGCGGCATCCACACCCAGTTGATACGGAAACGCTCGGCGTGACCATGGAGAGCCTTACCGACTTCCTCTTCGATGACATCAGTCAGAGGGCATCCGGCCGAGGTCAACGTCATGCTGATGATGAGAGCGTCTTCCTCGTCGTCCCAGCTCAGGTCATAGATCAGACCAAGGTCGACAATATTGACGCCGAGTTCCGGGTCAATCACGTCCTTCAGAGCCTCTTGAATCTCGTCGAAGCGTTGATCGCTCAATGTCGTCGGCACGTTACGCCCCCTGCGGTTGGAGGTAGCGGTCGTAACCCTCTTCTTCGAGGCGCTCGGCGAG
>JAYODB010000002.1:37984-61233 GCA_038106075.1 Cellulomonadaceae bacterium
ATCTCGTGACGCTTCTTCTCTCCACCGGAGAAGCCCTCGTTGACATTACGCTCGGCGAATCCAGGCTCCATCTTGAGCGACTCCATTGAGGCACGAAGGTCGCCAACCCACTGGCGCAACGCGGGGGCCTTTCCATCGATGGCGGTTTTCGCGGTGCGGAGGAAGTTCGTTACGGTCACGCCTGGCACCTCGACCGGGTACTGCATGGCGAGGAACAGGCCCGCCTTAGCCCGCTCGTCGACAGACATTTCCAGGACGTCCGCGCCGTCGAGGGTGATGGAGCCTCCGGTCACTTCGTAGCGAGGGTGCCCCGCTATGGTGTAGGCCAGTGTCGACTTACCGGAGCCGTTGGGCCCCATGATGGCGTGGGTTTCGCCCTGGTTGATGGTCAAATCAATGCCCTTGAGGATCTCCACGGGACCCTGGTCGGTCGAGATGGAAACGTGAAGGTCGGTGATCTGCAAAGTAGCCATAGTGTCCTCTACTGTCTGATGTCTTAAATGTCGCCCACCGTGGTGGCGGTGTCGATGTAGACGTCGCCGTCGGTCACGGTGACCTTGTATACGGGAACCGGCTCAAATGCGGGGAAGTTTCGCGGTTTGCCCGAGCTCAGGTCGAATTTCGAGCCGTGCGCCCAACACTCCAGCGTGTCGTCTTCCACAAAGCCTTCACTGAGTGAGATTTCGCCGTGCGAGCACGTGTCGCCCAGAGCGTGGAGCGCGCCCGCCGAGTCCTTCACGAGCGCGATGGGAACGTCATCAATGGTGACCTTGACGGCGTGGCCTACTTCCACGTCGCCTTCCTTACAGACCAGCACATCAGCCATCAGGACGCCTCCTCGGTCTCACGGAGCTTCTGCGCAATCCGCTGGGTCAATTTTTCTTGAAGGTGAGGGTCGCGGATTTTCTGGACAATCTCGCCGAGGAATCCTCCCACAACCAACCGTCGCGCCTGCAGTTCAGGAATTCCCCGCGACTGCAGGTAGAACAGGTGCTCATCGTCAAAACGGCCCGTTGCGCTGGCGTGGCCAGCTCCGGCGATGTCTCCAGTTTTGATTTCCAGGTTCGGAATCGAATCAGCACGGGTGCCGTCGGAAAGAACAAGGTTACGGTTTTGTTCGTAGGAGTCGGTTCCTGTCGCTTCGGCGCCAATCAGTACGTCGCCAACCCAGACGGTTCGGGCTCCCGCTCCATGAAGAGCACCCTTGTAGTTGACGTTTGAGACGGTCTGCGGTCCCACGTGGTGGACGTAGACACGGTGTTCGAGGTGCTGGGAGTGATCCGCGAAGTACACACCGAACAATTCCCCTTCCGCCCCTTCGCCCACAAGCTCGGCCGAGGGGTTCACGACCACGATCCGTCCGCTCATACTGGCCACGACGTGGCTCAGGGCCGCGCCCTTTCCTACCCGAGCGAAGTGCGTTTGATAGTTGATGGCGTCGTCAGCCCACTGCTGGAGTGAGACAAGCTGCAGTGACGCGCCGTCGCCAACGGAGATTTCCACATTCTCGGCCAACAATGCGTCCCCCGAGGAGTCGACGACCAATACCGCTTGAGCTCCGGGCTCAACGGTGATCACGGTGTGTGCGGCGCGGGGTGTGTTTCCCATTCCCTCGCGGCGCAGGGTGACGACACCCTGCTGCTCGCCGCGGATCGTGACGTGGAGAACATGCGACACCTGAGACCAGGCGTTGGCCGACAGGCGGTCCTCTGGGAGAGCGACCTCGCCCCGCAGGGACTCTGCTGCCGGAACAAAGACGGCGTCGATGCCACCGCCGTCGATCGTGAACGGGTAGGCACCGCCGTCGAGAGAGCCGGAGATGAGAGCGTGAAGTTCGCGTACCGGACTCAACCGCCATTCAGGCTCTCGACCCGAAACGGGCGCAAAGTCCTCGGGATTTGCCGACTTGGGCCTTTCAGAGCGCGTTTGAACAGGGACCATATTGTCCACGCGGGTCTGATCCGACCCCAGGACGACTCGGGGTTCGTTGGAGGATGACATCTAGCCGACGGATCCTTCCATGTTGAGCTCAATCAGCTTGTTCAATTCGAGTGCGTACTCCATCGGAAGCTCCCGGGCGATGGGTTCAATAAAGCCACGAACAATCATCGCCATCGCCTCATCTTCGGGCAGGCCACGAGACTGCAGATAGAACAACTGCTCCTCACTGACCTTTGAGACGGTCGCCTCGTGTCCCAGCACGACGTCGTCGACTCGGATGTCGATCGCGGGGTATGTGTCAGAGCGGGAGATGGTGTCCACCAACAGAGCGTCACAGCGCACGGTATTCGCTGAGTGCTGCGCGTTTTCATCCACACGCACCTCACCGCGGTAGCCCGCCCGACCGCCTCCTCGGGCAATTGACTTCGACACAATCGACGAGGTGGTGTGCGGGGCCATGTGAATCATCTTTGCGCCGGCGTCCTGGTGTTGGCCCGGGCCCGCAAAAGCAACCGACAGTGTCTCACCCTTGGCCCGCTCCCCAACGAGGAACACCGAGGGGTACTTCATGGTCACTTTCGAGCCGAGGTTTCCGTCAATCCATTCCATCGTCGCGCCCTCGTGGGCGATCGCCCGCTTGGTCACCAGGTTGTAAACGTTGGTCGACCAGTTCTGAATGGTCGTGTAGCGAACACGCGCGTTTTTCTTGACGATGATTTCCACGACCGCAGAGTGCAACGAATCACTGGAGTAAATGGGGGCGGTGCATCCTTCGATGTAGTGCACGTAGCTGCCCTCGTCGGCAATGATCAGGGTCCGCTCGAACTGGCCCATGTTCTCCGTGTTAATTCGGAAGTAGGCCTGAAGAGGAATCTCCACGTGCACTCCAGGGGGAACGTATACGAACGACCCTCCGGACCAGACGGCGGTGTTCAACGCGGCAAACTTGTTGTCGCCCGAGGGAATCACCGTTCCGAAATATTCGGTGAAAAACTCGGGGTGCTCTTTCAGAGCGGTGTCCGTGTCGAGGAAGATCACGCCCTGCTCTTCGAGGTCCTCACGAATCTGGTGGTACACGACCTCGGATTCATACTGGGCCGCGACTCCCGCGACGAGGCGCGCTCGCTCGGCTTCGGGAATGCCCAACCGTTCGTAAGTATTGCGGATGTCCTCGGGCAGGTCCTCCCAGGTTTGCGCCTGACGTTCGGTAGATCGCACGAAATACTTGATGTTGTCGAAGTCGATTCCACTGAGGTCCGCACCGAAATTCGGCATCGGCTTACGCTCGAAGATTTCCAGCGCCTTCAGGCGAGTCTGACGCATCCAATCGGGTTCGTCTTTGAGTCCGGAGATTTCCTCGACGACTGCCTTCGACAGGCCGCGTTTCGCGGACGATCCTGCTTGGTCGGCGTCGTGCCAGCCGAATTCGTAGTTTCCGAATTCGTTGAGCTCGGGACGGTCAAGAATGACGTCTGACATGAATCTCCTTGTGCCGGGGTGTGTTGCGGGACACCGTGCTGGCACTCAGCTTGGGCGGAACCCAGGTGGCTTACACTCAAACTGTGGCCAAATGCGGGGCCAATGTGACGTCCGCGTACGGTGCGAGGCTCCTGCGCCTTGGCTCCCACACTCTATCGGTCCGGTGCAGAATTCAAAGGAAATTTTGGTGTGAGAACGCTGTGGAAATGGCTCCCCGATGCGGTCGACGCCCGTGTGCGGTTCTTTGCCTGGGCCTCGCTCATCAGCCAAATTCTCATCATTGGCACCGGAGGGGCCGTTCGGCTCACCGGCTCTGGACTGGGATGTCCGACCTGGCCACGGTGCACCGAAGACTCGTACGTAACCACCCCCGAAATGGGCTTCCACGGCATCATCGAATTTGGAAATCGCTTACTCACCTTCGTTCTCATCATCATCGCTATTGGGATGTTTTTGATGGTGGTGCGTATGCGTGGGCAGCGCCCCGAACTGTTGCGCCTCTCCGTTGCGCTGGGGTTGGGAATACCGGGACAAGCCGTCATCGGCGGCATCACTGTTCTCACCGACCTCAACCCCTACGTCGTGGGCCTGCACTACCTGCTTTCTGCCGTGCTCGTGGGTCTCGCCGCCTGGCTTCTCTATCGGGTGCGCATCGGAGGGGCCTCGCGCCGTGCAGAGAGCGGAGTTGCGCTGCGAACCACGCTGGGAGCCCTACTGGGCACGCTCGCGATCTCCATCGTTGTCGGCATCCTGGTCACGGGCTCTGGTCCGCACGCGGGTGACGGGGGTGCCGCACGGAACGGACTTGATTCAGAGTTCCTCCAACACATCCACTCTTGGCCCTCCTACGCCACCTTTGCTCTCGCGGTCGTGGCCACCTGGCTCGCCAAAGGTCAGACAGGCCTAGCCGCCACGCGGCGCCTCCAGCGCGTCCTCACCGGCCTGTGGCTGGCGATTGCCGCCCAGATTGCCATCGGGCTCTACCAAGCGCGTAACGGACTCCCCGAGCTCGCTGTGGGCATTCACATGGTGTTGGCGAGCGTTCTCGTCGCCCTCACCGTGATGGCGCTTCTTGCTACCCGAGCAGACCGTTCAGAGCAGGAACGAGTGGGTCAATCCCGACCGCGAGAAACAGCAGCGTCAAGTAGCTGATACTCGAGTGAAACACCCGCATCGGGCGAAGGTCTGTCTCCCCGCGGGCGGCACGCGCATAGAGGCGGTGAGACTCGATGATGAACCACCCTCCGCCCGCCACCGCGACCACGGTGTAAATCAGCCCCATCGGAGCGACGGGGATCAAGATGAGCGACATCACCACCGTGGCCCAGGCGTAAAGAACCACCTGCACGCTCACCACTCCAGCCGGACGGACGACCGCCAGCATCGGCACTCCCACTGCGCCGTAGTCGTCTCGGTACCGCATCGACAGTGGCCAGTAGTGAGGCGGAGTCCAGACGAACACCACGAGGAACAGAATCAGCGCTTCCCAACTGAGGGTTCCGGTCACGGCTGCCCAGCCGATGAGCACAGGAAAGCACCCCGCGATCCCGCCCCAAATGATGTTTTGCTCGCTCCGGCGCTTCAGCCACAGCGTGTAGATGAACACGTAAAACAAAATCGCCGCAAGCGATAGTGCTGCCGCCAACAGGTTCGTCGTGACCGCCAGGAGGACAAACGATGCGAATCCGAGGGTCCACGCAAATCGCAGAGCCTGCTTCTCCGTCAGAGCCCCGGTGACGAGCGGCCTGTTTGACGTGCGGTGCATATCGCGGTCGATGTCGCGGTCGATGTAGCTATTGAACGCGTTTGCGCTCCCGGCGCTGAGCGACCCCCCCAGGAGCGTCCAAAACATCAACCACAGGCTCGGAATACCTCGCTCGGCGAGGACCATTACTGGTGCCGTGGTCACCAAGAGCAACTCGATCACGCGTGGTTTCGTCAAAGCCACGTAGGCCATGCCCTTTTCGCGCCAGGAAAGAGGCTGATTCTCCGTGGGAGACGAGAGGGACGCGGTCTGACTCATTTCCCTTCAGTCTAGGTACCTCGCACCGGTGTCATCTGAGTAATCGATGGAAGCGCCTCGATATACTGAAGCGTCTCCAGAGTGTGTTTGGCGCACGATTGAGGGGTCACCGTAGAGGCCCTGGAGCACTCCCCGATATTCCAATCAAAGGACCTCTAGCCCCATGAGTTCAGTATTTTCCGAACGTGACCGCCGGGCCGTCGACACGGCTCGTTTACTCGCAGCCGATGCCGTTGAAAAGGTGGGAAACGGCCACCCTGGAACGGCGATGAGCCTGGCTCCCATCGCCTACCTGCTTTACCAAAAGGTCATGCGTCACGATCCGACTAATCCCACGTGGCTGGGGCGCGACCGCTTTATTCTCTCCGCCGGCCACTCCTCGTTGACCCAGTATGTTCAGCTCTTCCTGGGAGGGTTCGGTCTGGAGCTCGACGACTTGAAAGCCCTGCGCACCTGGGGGTCGAAGACTCCCGGCCACACCGAATACGGCCACACCGAGGGGGTTGAAATCACCACCGGACCCCTTGGTCAGGGGCTTGCGTCGGCCACGGGCTTTGCTTACGCGCAGCGTTTTGAGCGTGGGTTGTTTGACCCCGAGGCGGCAGATGGCGAGTCACCCTTCGACCACTACACCTATGTGATCGCCAGTGACGGTGACCTGCAGGAGGGTGTTACCTCTGAGGCCGCGTCCCTGGCGGGACACCAAAAACTCGGGCGCCTGATTGTTCTCTATGACGCAAACAAAATCTCGATCGAGGACGACACCGACATTGCCTTCACCGAAGACGTGAAAGCCCGCTACGCGGCGTATGGCTGGCACGTTCAGGAAGTCGACTTCGGCACCCCAGAGAACTACAACGAAGACGTGGACGCCGTGATGGCGGCGATCACCGCTGCGCAGGGTGAAACCGACAAACCGTCGTTGATTGTCGTGAAGACCGTCATCGGATGGCCCTCGCCCCACAAGATGAACACCGGCAAGATCCACGGCTCTGCGATTGGCGCCGAGGAAATCTCCGAAACCAAGTCACTCCTGGGCTTCGACCCAGACGAGACCTTCATCGTCGAAGACGACGTTCTCGCCCACACGAGAGAACTCTCTGCCCGTGCCGCTCACGAAAAGGCCTCGTGGCAGGGGCGGTTTGACGCCTGGGCACAGGCCCAACCCGAGCGCAAAGCACTGCTTGATCGTCTGGAGGCGGGAGGACTGCCCGACCTCGAAGCGGCACTACCAACCTTCGACGGTGTTGAGGCATTGGCGACCCGTCAGGCGTCTGGCCAGGTCATCAACGCGCTGGCTGCGGTGATGCCAGAGCTGTGGGGTGGTTCTGCTGACTTGGCCGAGTCGAACCTCACGACGATCAATGGTGCGAAGAGCTTTGTTCCCGCTGAGCATTCCACCGCTCATTGGACAGGTGACCCCTACGGTCGAGTGCTGCACTTTGGTATTAGGGAGCACGCCATGGCGTCGATTCTCAACGGGATCAGCCTCCACGGAAAGACCCGTGCCTTCGGGGGGACCTTCCTGATTTTCTCCGACTACATGCGCCCTGCGGTCCGCCTGGCTGCCCTGATGGGTGTTCCGAGCATCTTTGTGTGGACTCATGATTCGGTGGCGCTCGGTGAAGACGGGCCCACACACCAGCCCATCGAACAGCTCGCGAGCCTGCGCGCTATCCCCGGTCTGGACATGGTGCGTCCCGCCGACGCCTACGAAACCGCGTGGGCGTGGAAGGCGATGCTTGAGCGCCGGGGCGGCCCTGCTGGAATTGCCCTCACCCGTCAGGGCGTGCCTGTCCTTCAGCGCTCGAAAGGTTCGGCGACAGCAAGTGAGCTGGCCTCAGCGAATCTGACTCCGCGCGGTGGTTACGTGCTCGCCGAGGCGAGTGACGCTCCACAAATAATCCTGATCGCCACCGGTTCGGAAGTCTCTGTTGCACTCGATGCGCGAGACTCACTCGAAGCCGACGGTATTCCCACCCGCGTGGTCTCGATGCCCTGCGTTGAATGGTTTGAGGAACAGGATGAGACCTACCGAGAAAGCGTTCTGCCCTCAGCGGTGAAGGCTCGAGTCTCGGTGGAAGCGGGAATCGCCCAAGGGTGGCACCGCTATGTAGGTGACCACGGAGCGAGTGTGTCCATCGAACACTTCGGTGCGTCAGCGGACTACAAGACGCTGTTTAGCAAGTTTGGAATCACGGCAGAAAATGTGGTCGCCACGGCTCGCACTGTGTTGACCCGCGTGGAACAGGGATAGGGATTCAACATGACAACCAGCAACACACAACAGCTCAGCGACGTGGGTGTGAGCATCTGGCTCGATGACCTCTCGCGCGATCGAATCGCCTCCGGCAACCTCCAGGAGCTCATTGACACCCTCAACGTCGTCGGAGTGACCACGAACCCCACGATTTTCCAGGGCGCCATTTCCACGGGTGAGTCCTACCTCGGCCAGGTAGCAGAGCTCGCTGCGGAGGGCGCTGGCGCAGAAGATACGGTCTTTGCCCTGACCACTGACGACGTTCGTCACGCGTGCGACATCTTCATGCCCCTCTACCGCTCGACCGCGGGTGTCGACGGTCGTGTGTCGATTGAGGTCTCTCCCGAGCTCGCCCATGACACCGAAGGCACCATCGCTCAGGCCGCTCAACTGCACGAGCGGGTGGGTCGAGAGAACGTCCTGATTAAGATTCCTGCGACCAGAGCGGGGCTTCCGGCAATCACGGAAACCCTCGCGAAGGGAATTAGCGTCAACGTCACTCTAATTTTCTCACTCGAGCGCTACCGGGAGGTCGTCGAGGCCTATCTCAGCGGAATCGAGAGGGCTGCCGCTGCGGGGATCGATATCAGCGCAATTCATTCGGTCGCTTCGTTCTTCGTTTCCCGAGTGGATACAGCCGTCGACGCGAAACTCGATGCCATCGGAACCGACGAGGCGCAGAGTCTTCGCTCTCGGGCCGGGATCGCCAACGCTCGGCTCGCCTACCGAGACTTCGAAAACCTTTTTGGAACCGAGCGCGCTCAGGCACTGATTGCTCAGGGAATGAATGTTCAGCGCCCGCTTTGGGCGTCGACCGGCGTGAAAGACCCGGCACTCCCCCAAACCCTCTATGTCACCGAACTGGCTGTTGCCCACACGGTCAACACGATGCCGGAGAAGACCCTGATGGCCACGGCCCAGGAGGGTGGAATCAATGGTGACCGCGTCACCGGTTTCTACGACGACGCTGACGGCGTAATGGAGGGTCTGGCCGCACTGGGAATTTCCCTCGGTGAGGTGACTGAGGCCCTGGAAGCCGAAGGAGTGTCGAAATTCATTGACAGTTGGCGCGACTTGCTGACCACCGTCGACACCGCTCTGAAAGCGGCCTAATGCCCTCGATTGTCAGCCTTCGCGAAGGCCTAAAGGGTGCTGGGTTGCGGGCACGTGACCTTGTGGAACGCGGTATTCCTCTCAGTGTCTCGCAGCGGGACGCGACGCTGTGGGGCCCTGAGGCGACACCCGAAGCCTCGATTCGGCTGGGGTGGACCCGTCACCCTCGAGAAATGCTCGGAGTGATTGAGGAGCTGGAGTCGCTTCGGTCCGACCTCGCGAGCCAGGGAGTCACTCGAGTCATTCTCTGTGGCATGGGTGGGTCATCTCTTGCCCCCGAAGTGATGGCAAAGCGTGACCACGTTTCGCTCGAGATTGTGGATTCCACCCACCCCGACCAGATTGCTCGATCGCTTCACAGCGACCTGTCCGATGCCGTGGTGGTTGTCGCGTCTAAGTCGGGAACCACGGTCGAAACGGCGACCGCGCGTGCGGCTTTCAGTGCGGCTTTCAGCGAAGCGGGAATCGACCCGATCGAGCGAGTCATCATCGTGACCGACCCCGATTCGCCACTCCACCTCGAAGCCTCAGCGGCGGGACACCGCGTCTTTCTCGCCGACCCTGAAGTGGGTGGGCGCTTTTCGGCACTCACTGCTTTCGGCCTGGTCCCCAGCACACTCGCCGGTGTCGATACGCGTCGCGTCGTAGACGAAGCGAGTGCTGTGTGGAGTGCCCTTCAAGAGAATTCTGAAGACAACCCCGCCGTGGCCCTCGCCTCGGCGCTCAGCGATCCAGCGCGTGACATCGCCGTGCTGATTGCGGACGAAGAGTCTCTTCCGGGACTGGGCGATTGGGTTGAGCAGCTCGTCGCCGAGTCGACCGGGAAAGATGGAAAAGGTGTTCTCCCTGTTGTCGCCGGACCCCATGCTCCAGAGGTCACTCTTGGGCTCGACGATGTGGTGAGCATAAGCCTCTCACCGGGCCGACCAGGCTCTGACGTGAGCCTCGCGGCGCCTTTGGGTGGCCAATTTCTTCTGTGGGAATACGCAACGGCTTTTGCCGGAGTCCTACTCGAGCTCAACCCGTTTGACCAGCCGGATGTGGAGAGCGCGAAGGTTGCCGCGCGGAGCCTTCTTGACGCGAAACCGGACCAGACCACACCAGACGCCATCGTTGATTCTGTATCGTTTTGGCTCTCACCCGGCTTGCCCGATTCGGTCTCGTCCACCGAAGAGGCGTGGGCGGCCGTGAGAGGAGCTATGGGGCCAAGTGGATACCTTGCGCTCCAGCTCTACTGCGACAGGCTCGCGCACGGTGACACTGAAGCGCTTCGAGCGGCGCTGGTTGAGCGTCTGAAACGCCCCGTCACGATCGGTTTTGGGCCACGATTCCTCCACTCGACCGGCCAGTTCCACAAGGGAGGCACACCCGATGGTGTATTCGTCCAGGTCCTCTCCCAACCCCGCGCGGCGATCGATATACCTGGCTATCCCTTCGACTTTGCAACCCTGATGAGCGCCCAAGCAGCGGGCGACCGTTCAGTCTTGATTTCGCGGGGGCGGCCCGTGCTCACCGTATCGGTGGATAGCGAGCAAGCCGTCACTAATTTTCTCAGCAGTGGAGCGAAATAACGGTGAAACCCAACCCACTTCGCCTCGACGGTGACCGACGACTCGCCCGCATTGCGGGCCCCTCGTCTCTCGTCATCTTCGGAGTCACTGGAGACCTGGCCTTCAAGAAGCTCATCCCCGCCGTGTATGACCTGGCGGCCGGAGGACTCCTTCACCCCGGATTCTCGGTGGTGGGCTATGGCCGACGCGACTGGGACGACGAGCAGTTTCGCTCCCTCGTCCTCGAATCGATCTCCGCGCACGCGCGCGAGGAATTCAACGAAGAAGTTTTCGCCTCTCTTCGCGACGGTCTGAGGTTTGTGGAAGGAACATTTGATAACTCGGAGGGGTTCACGCGACTGGCCGAGGTGCTCGCAGAGCTCGACCAGAGTCGAGGTACGGCGGGCAACCACGCGTTCTACCTTTCCATCCCTCCGGGCCAATTCCCGGTCGTCACCGAGGGTCTTGCCGCGGCTGGTCTCGCCCACTCCGTCGGCGCGGGTTGGCGCCGAGTCATCATCGAGAAACCTTTCGGTCAGGACGAAGAATCCGCAGCACAGCTCAATGCGACGGTCGAACGAGTGTTTCCACCAGAGTCGGTGTTCCGCATCGACCACTATCTGGGTAAAGAGACCGTTCAAAACATCCTGGCTTTGCGCTTCGCCAACTCGATGTATGAGCCCATCTGGAACGCAAACTACGTCGATCATGTGCAAATCACCATGGCTGAGGACATTGGTGTCGGTTCGCGAGCTGGCTATTACGACGGCATCGGCGCCGCACGAGACGTCATCCAAAACCATCTCTTGCAGTTGCTCGCTCTCACCGCGATGGAAGAACCCGTGTCACTCGACGCGAGTGCGGTTCGGGCAGAGAAAGAAAAGGTTTTAGAGGCCATCGCTCCCCTCACCCACATTCCGACCTCAGCCGCCCGAGGCCAATATTTGGGGGGTTGGCAGGGCGGTCGACAGGTGAAGGGATACCTCGACGAGGACGGTATCCCCGCAGACTCGGCGACAGAGACATACGCCGCGTTACGCCTCGAGGTGGACAATCGTCGCTGGCAGGGAGTTCCTTTCTATCTCCGAACTGGAAAGCGGCTCGGACGCAGGGTCACCGAAGTGGCGGTCGTGTTCAACGACGCACCGTCGCACCTCTTTCCCGAAGTGAAACAGCAACAGTTGGGCCAAAACGCTCTCGTGATTCGGGTGCAACCCGATGAGGGCGTCACGATGCGTTTCGCGTCTAAAGTTCCGGGACCCGCCATGCAGGTGAGAAACGTCACCATGGACTTTGGTTACGGACACGCATTCACCGAGACATCGCCCGAGGCCTACGAGCGTCTCATTTTGGATGTGTTGCGCGGAGACGCGCCCCTCTTCCCTCGTCACCGTGAGGTGGAGTTGTCCTGGCGCGTGTTGGATCCGGTGATGCGGCAGTGGGCTTCCACGGGCACCCCGGAGGGCTACCAACCCGGCACCTGGGGCCCGCCATCTGCCGACCAGCTCCTCGCACGCGACTCTCGAGTGTGGAGGCGGCCGTGATTGTTGAGTTAAACGACACCACCTCGACCGAGATTCAGAAGAAACTGATCAGGGTCCGTGAAGAGGGTGGCGCGGTCGCGCTGGGCCGGGTGCTCACGTTCCTCATTCACACCTCTGAGCCTCAAGAGGAAAAAGTGATTTCGGCCGCGAACGAGGCGAGCCGAGAACACCCGATGCGTATCGTCGTGATTTCGGAGCCTGCGCAGTCCTCCTCATCTCAACCTCGGCTCGACGCCGAAATCCGTGTGGGTGGCGATGCTGGCGCCAGTGAAGTCGTCATCCTCCGCCCAGTAGGGCAGGGCGAGAATTTTCTGCCAGGTCTCGTGAACGGATTACTCCTGCCCGACGCTCCCGTCGTCACCTGGTGGCCAAACCAGTGTCCTACGTGCATGGCCGACTCAGATCTTGGACAGATGTCGCAACGACGAATTCTTGACAGTCTTGAGCTCGGTGATGGGTTCGAGGCGTTATCGGCGGTTTCTGCGGGTTACCACCCTGGTGACACCGACTTGGCATGGTCGAGAGTCACCGGCTGGCGCACGCAACTCGCTGCCACTCTCGACTATCTCGAGACTGAACACATTGACAGTGCGCGCGTGGTCGGCATGGCAGGGAACCCGTCGGCCATGCTCCTCGCCGGCTGGTTGGGGCTCGCACTCGGGCGGGACATTCAGTTGGATTCGACGGCTCACCGGGGCATCGGAGGAGTGAGTGAGGTGAGTCTCGAAACTCCTGACGGAGTCGTCAAGCTCACCCGACTGGACGAGAGGACGGTCACCCTCACGGTGCCTAACCAGCCAGATTTCACTCTTTTTCTCCCCAGACGCCCGCTCGAATCTCTATTGGCGGAGGAACTTCGGCGTCTCGGCCCGGATCGGGTGTACGGTGACGTATTGCTCAATGGACTGAAATGGGTACGCACCTAGCCGCATTCGTGTTGGTTGCGGGGTGAGACGAAGGAGTCGAAGCAGATGAGCTCGAGGCGCGTGGTGATTGCCGCCAATCGGCAAGAATTGACCACGCTCGTTGCCGATAAATTCATCGTTCGCGCACTCAAGACGCTCGAGCGCAGCGGACGGTTCAGCGTCGTCCTGACGGGGGGTTCGGTCGGTGTTGAGACACTCGCCGATATCGCGCGGCACCCTAAGTCCGCTGAGGTCGACTGGTCGTCGGTATTCGTCTACTGGGGTGATGAACGCTTTGTGCCCGCTGGCCACAGTGATCGGAACGACCAACAAGCCGCCGACGTGTTCCTGGGACCACTCGGCATCCCCGAGGGCAATCTTTTCCGCTTTCCCGCCCCAGACGGACTCGACGTGTATGAGGCGGCCACCCACTTTCAGCAGAGGTTGGCACCCGATGGCTCGTGGCCGGTGTTCGACCTCGCCTTTGCGGGGATGGGGCCCGACGGCCACGTGTTGAGCGTGTTCCCGGGTCGCGATGAGGCTCTGGCTGCCGAACCGGGGATTCTGCCCGTGACCGATTCGCCTAAACCCCCGCCTCAGCGGCTCACGATGACCATTCCGCTGCTCAACCGTGCCACGCGGGTCTGGATGGTGGTTGCGGGCGCGGATAAGGCGGCGGCGATGGGTCTGGCTCTCGCGGATATGAATACCGTTGAGGTCCCCGCAGCGGGGTTGCGAGGTGCTCAGTCGACCAAAATTTTCATCGACCAAGAGCTGGCCAGCGCTCTCCCGCAAGAGCTCCTCGGAACTGACGAGTTCTGGACCGCCGATGACGAGCGCGCCGATTACGTGCCTAAAGCGTTACGCTAGGCCCTTCTTCTTACGAAGCCGCTCCAGCGCCTCATCCAAAATTGCTGAGGCCTCTTTATCGGTCCGACGCTCTTTTACGTAGGCGAGGTGAGTCTTATAAGGCTCATTGACGGGCAATTCCGGGGGATTGTTTTTGTCCCGACCGGCGGGAAGACCGGTGTGGGGTGAGTCGATGATGTCGGGGATTTCATCGGGGTCGACTTGGGCCGAGAAGTAACGCACGGTCTCATTACCCATTGCGTCCCAGTAGGAGACGGCGATGCGGTCGACGACGACGCCACGGTCCTGTTCGCCCATCGGTCCGGAACCCACGCGGGTTCCGCGAATGGCGCTACCTCCAGATGCCATTAACTACTCCTTAGCGACGCTCGTTGCGCGAGAAATTTAGACGATATCGAAGCGGGTGAACAGTCCGAGTGCCACGATGGACGCAATCCACACCAGCGCAATCACAATGGTGATGCGGTTGAGGTTACGCTCGGCTACCCCGGACGACCCTAGGTTTGACGTAACTCCCCCGCCGAACATGTCAGACAGTCCGCCGCCACGACCCTTGTGCAACAGAATCGTCAACGTCAACAACAGGCTCGTGAGAGCCAAAATCACCTGCACGATGACTTGAATTACCTGCACTAGAACCACTCCTTGGGGGCAACCCCGCTAGTTTAGACGCTTTTGCTCGCCTTTAGTCGATGGTGACGTGTTTTTCGAATTGACAAATGGCTGCGAATTCGTCGACGTCGAGGCTCGCGCCACCTACGAGTGCGCCGTCAATATTCGGACGCTTCATAAAGCCCGCAATATTGCCCGATTTCACCGATCCTCCATAAAGAATGCGGGTTCGCTCGGCCTGCTCGTCGCCGTGAACGCTGCGAATCGTCTCCCGCAATACCGCGCAGACCTCTTCGGCCTGGTCCGCCGTTGCGGGGGTGCCGCTACCGATTGCCCAGACCGGTTCGTAGGCGACCACGATGTCACTGTCTTTGGCAATGGTGTTGAGCACAGCTTCGAGTTGTTCCACGGGAACCTTGGCAGCGCCGTGCTTCTCCAGGTCCTCCGATGTTTCACCCACACAAATCACCGGGACCAGTGTGTGGCGCAGGGCCGCCTGAACCTTTGACGCGACCACTTCGTCACTCTCGTGGTGGTCTGCCCGGCGCTCCGAATGGCCCACAATCACGTATTCACAAGCCAATTGAGACAGAAAAGCACCGGAAATGTCGCCGGTGTGAGCGCCTGAATCGTGGGGTGAGAGATCCTGGGCTCCCAAACGGAAGTCGAGGTTATCCGCCGAAATGAGGGTCTGAACGCTTCGTAGGTCGGTGAAAGGTGGAAAAACGGCCACGTCAACAGAGGTCGACTGAAAAGACTGGTCTTTCAAGGTCCAAGCGAGTTTCTGGACAAACGCAATCGCCTGGAGATGGTCCAGGTTCATCTTCCAGTTCCCCGCAATCAGAGCCTTTCGACCCTTCACGTTCTCTACCATCCGACTGCCTCCAAACCGGGAAGAACCTTCCCCTCGAGAAACTCCAAACTTGCGCCACCTCCGGTCGAAATATGACCGAACTGTTCGTCGCGGAAGCCCAGCAGACGAACCGCCGCGGCTGAGTCACCTCCACCGACCACGCTGACCCCATCAACTTTGGTCAGCGCCTCCGCCACAGCTCGGGTCCCACCAGCGAAGGCCTCAAATTCAAACACGCCCATTGGGCCGTTCCAAAAGACCGTGTGAGATTCGCGGATGATGTCAGAAAATGACTTGGCCGATTCGGGTCCAATGTCCAGTCCCATCGCGGTCGGCCCGAACCGGCCATTTTCAAGCTCGCCCACGCCGAGAACGTCGTTCTCCGCGGTGGCCGAGAAAGACTCGGCCATGACGATGTCGCTCGGCACATGAATGGTCACACCAAGCTCACGAGCTCGGTCAAGGTAACCCGAGACGGTATCGACATAGTCAGCTTCGAGCAGGCTTGCACCCGTGGAGTAACCCATCGCACGTAACACGGTAAACACCATTCCCCCGCCGATGACGAGGTGATCAACGTGGGGCAGGAGTGAATCAATTACGGCGAGCTTGTCGGAGACTTTCGATCCGCCCAACACCACGGTGTAGGGTCGCTGTGGCGAGCCGGTGAGTTGCGAAAGCACTCCCACTTCTCTCTCGATAAGCCTTCCGGCGGCAGAGGGCCGTGCTGCCTCGAGTTCGACCACGCTGGCCTGCGCACGGTGCACCACCCCGAAACCGTCGCTGACGACGGCATCGCAGAATGCGGCAATGTCTGCCGCGAGTTGTTCGCGTTCGGAGGTGTCCTTCGAGGTTTCTCGAGGGTCAAAACGAAGGTTCCCAATGATGAGGATGTCGCCTGGCTTCAGGTGGGAAAGGGCCTCGTCCACTTCGGGCCCCACGACGGATTCCACGCTACGGACTGTGCCGTCCCACAACTCGGCCAAACGGGCGGCGACGGGCCGAAGACTGTAGCGCTCGTCGGGAGCGCCCTCAGGGCGTCCCAGGTGACTCATCGCCACAATGCGAGCCCCCGAGTGTGCGAGCTCTCGCAGCGTCGGTAACGCGGCGTGGATGCGGCCGTCGTCGGTAATCGTGTTTCCGTCCAGCGGCACGTTCAAGTCCAACCGAACGCCGACCACTTTTCCGCTCAGATCACCGAGCGACTCGAGTGTGCGAAGTGACACTAGAGGCTGGAGCCGACGAAACCAGTGAGGTCAACGAGACGGTTCGAGTATCCCCACTCGTTGTCGTACCAGGAGCTGATCTTCACCTGGTTGTCGATCACGCGAATCAGGCCGCCATCGACAATCGAGGAGTAGGGGTCTCCCACGATGTCTGCTGACACGATGGGCTCATCGGTGTAACGGAGGATGCCCTTGAGGTCTCCACTGTCGGAGGCCTTGCGGTAAAGGTCTTGCACCTGCTCAAGGGTGACCGACTGAGACGCCTCAACGGTCAAATCGGTGATGGAGCCGGTGGGAACAGGCACACGCAATGCGAAGCCGTCCAGTTTGCCCTTGAGCTCCGGCAGGACCAGGCCGATTGCCTTTGCGGCTCCAGTAGACGTGGGGACAATGCTGAGGCCTGCGGCACGCGCACGGCGCAGGTCAGAGTGCGGTCCGTCTTGCAGGTTCTGATCGGCCGTGTAGGCGTGGACAGTAGTCATCAGACCGCGCTCGATCCCATAAGCGTCGTTGAACACCTTCGCCATGGGGGCTAGGCAGTTCGTGGTGCACGACGCGTTCGAAATAATGTGATGGTTCGTCGGGTCGTAGTCGTTGTGGTTGACACCCATCACCACGGTGACGTCTTCATCAGTCGCCGGAGCCGAGATGATGACCTTCTTTGCGCCAGCGTCGAGGTGGGCTTTGGCTTTGGCGGCGTTCGTGAAGAAGCCTGTGGATTCGATGACGATGTCAACGCCAAGTTTTGCCCACGGAAGAGCGGCCGGGTCGCGCTCTGCGAGTACCTCGATTTTCTTCCCACCGACCACGAGATGGTTGCCTTCGGCGCTCACGTCGTGACCCAGTCGGCCACCGACCGAGTCGTACTTCAGCAGGTGCGCAAGCGCTGCCGGATCGGTGAGGTCATTCACCGCCACCACGTTGATGTCGGCGCCTGAGGCGAGGTACGCGCGAAAGAAACTACGTCCGATACGGCCGAAACCGTTAATAGCAACAGTGACAGTCACAGGAGACTCCTGGGGTCGAAATGGTCGTGGAGGCCGAACTACCGCGGCCCACACGCCGAGGTTCGACTACCTAAGAGACTAGCAGTGCTGGACCGCTGGACTTGCGGGCAGCCTCGAGACGCTGGGCCACGTTCTCCCAGTTCACGATGTTCCAAAACGCCTTGACATAGTCACCCTTGACGTTTTGGTAGTCGAGGTAAAACGCGTGCTCCCACATGTCCAACTGCAGCACGGGGGTGGTTCCCTGTGCGGTGTTGGCCTGCTGGTCGAAGAGCTGCTGGATGATCAGCTGCTGGCCGATGGGATCCCATGCGCACACAGCCCAACCACTGCCCTGAATACCCATTGCAACGGCCGTGAAATGGGCCTGGAAGGCCTCGTAAGAGCCAAAGTATTCGTCGATGGCACTGGCGATTTCGCCCTCTGGAGTCGCCGCACCGTGCCCCTGGAGGTTTGTCCAGAAAATGGAATGGTTGACGTGGCCACCGAGGTGGAACGCGAGGTCTTTCTCCAGTTTATTGATGGCGCCAAGGTTGCCCGTCTCGCGTGCTTCTGCCATGGCCGCGAGGGCACCATTCGCTCCGTCCACGTAGGCCTGGTGGTGCTTAGAGTGGTGTAGCTCCATGATTCGCGCGGAAATATGAGGCTCGAGGGCGCTGTAGTCGTAGGGAAGTTCGGGGAGGCTGTAGGCAACCATGACGTCTCCTTGAGTAGGCGGATGTCCTCATTGTAGGAGTCTCGTCCAGACTGCGGCTGAGAGTCCCTTTGGAGCGCTAGAAGGCCACGTAGTCGCTCGGGACGCTCGCCATCGTGTCAGGCACCCCTAATTCTTCGGCCTTCTTGTCGGCCATCGCGAGGAGTCGACGAATCCGACCAGCCACAGCATCTTTCGTCAGCGGCGGATCAGCGTGATGTCCCAGCTCATCCAAAGAGGCGTCCCTGTGTTCCAACCGCAGCTGCCCCGCATAGAGAAGGTGATCGGGAACCTCATCGCCCAAGAGCTCGAGCGCGCGCTCAACCCGCGCGCACGCGGCCACCGCGGCCTGCGCGCTTCTACGAAGATTGGCGTCGTCAAAATTAACGAGGCGGTTGGCGTTGGCCCGAACCTCGCGCTTCGCCCGAAGCTCTTCCCACAGGCCCATCGCGTCGCTCGCGCCCATTTCCCGAAGCAACAGAGACATCGAGTCCGGCTCTCGAACAATCACCCGTTGAGCCATGCGAACCTCGCGAGCCTTTGCCGCGACACCAAGCCTGCCGGCAAGTCCCACCATGGCAATCGCGGCCTCAGCAGTAGGAGACACGAGTTCGATAGCTGAGGAACGCCCTGGTTCACTGAGGCTTCCCTTCGCGAGAAACGCTCCGCGCCAAATAGCAGACACATCTTCGATGGGGCTCGTGGTCAGTCGGTTGGGCAGGCCACGCACAGGGCGCTGTCTCGGGTCGATTAAACCGATTTGTCGCGCCAGAATTTCGCCTCCCTTGCGGACTCTGACGATATAGAGCGGGTATGAACGCTGCGCCGTCGGCTGCATGACCGCAGCATCGGTCGCAAAACCGAGCAGGTCTCGAAGTTCGCGGCGAACCTTCTTCGCCGTTTCTAAATGGTCAAGTTCGACCTCAACCGCGACGTGTCCGGAAATGCGATGGAGCCCCCCAGCGAACCGAAGGATGGACGAAAGCTCAGCAAGACGGGTTGTCTGCTTTTCAGGGGCCGCCGACACCAGGTCGTTTTTTACTGCAGAAGTAAGCTCGTCCACGCCCTAAGCCTATTCGCGTCCGACGTCGCGGTGTTTCACCGATAACCTGACCCCCGACCACCCCGCGAGGGCACCTTCGAGGTACTCCACGGTGGCTACCGACCGGTGCTTTCCGCCGGTGCACCCCACCGCCAGCGTCGCAAACCTCTTGTTTTCGGAGAGGTAGCCATCCATGACCTCTCGCAGCGCAACCAATTGCGCGTCGAGGTAGCGGGTTGCGCGTCCCTGGCCCAGGACATAGTCCGATACCGCGCTGTCCAGTCCGGTGAGGTCCTTCAACTCTGGTGACCAGTAGGGGTTGGGGAGAAACCGCATATCCCAGACCATGTCAACGTCGGTGGGGAGTCCGTACTTAAAGCCAAAACTCAACAACGTGAGAGACACGCCCGGCAATCCTTGCCCGGCGACGCGCTCACTGACCGTATTACCGAGCTGATGAACTGTGAGATCTGTGGTGTCGAGGACGATATCGGCCCGCTCGCGAATCGGCCTCATGAGTTCGCGCTCCCGGGTGATGCCATCGGAGATGGTGCCATCGGCTTGGAGCGGGTGGGGGCGACGTACCTGCTCGAACCGGCGCACCAACACATCATCAGTCGCGTCGAGGAACACCACCGTCACATCGGCGGAATCCGCAAGGTCCAAAATGGCGTCTCTGGCTGAGTCAAAGAATTGCCCACCCCGTGCGTCCACCACGCAGGCAACCTGTGACATTCCGTGCGCTGGGTCAGCAGTGAGTTCGATGAGTGGCCGCAGCATTTGAGGCGGGAGGTTGTCGACCACATACCAACCATGGTCTTCGAGCGCATTTGCGGCTGTCGATCGACCGGCGCCGGACATTCCGGTCACGATCAACACGTGTCGACCGGGCTGTTCCGCGGTGTTCATGAGCCTCCTGTGCTGGGGTTGGCCCAATCGTATCGGTCGATACTGTGCTCAGGATGAGTCGTGCAGAGCAGAGTGGATGCGGCTGGCGAGCTGTGGTCCGACCCCCGAAACCCGGGTGAGGTCTTCCACCGAGGCCTCCTTCACGCCTGCCACAGAGCCAAAGGTGGTGAGAAGTTTCTTTGTCATGGACTCCCCCACCCCCGGGATGTCGAGCAGCTGGCTCTTCAGAGATCTCTTCCGGGTGGTCCGTTGATAGGTGATGGCCACGCGGTGGGCTTCGTCTCGTAACCGCTGGAGCAGAAAGAGGGATTCACTGTTTCGGGGAAGCACGAGGGGGAAGCTGTCGCCCGGACGCCAGACCTCTTCGAGCCTTTTCGCGAGACCACAGACCGCTATCGACACCCCCGCCTCCGCGAGAGCTTTCTGGGCGGCATTCACCTGGGGCAAGCCACCGTCGATGACGAATAGCCCGGGAGGGTAAGCGAAACTGCTCTTGTCTTTCTTTTCGTCACTCTCCACTACGGGTTCGAGTAGCCGCGCCACTCGCCGTGAAATCACCTGGTGGATGGCTTCGGTGTCGTCTCGAGCTCCTTCAACGGAGAACTTTCGATAGTGCTCGCGGCGAGGTATTCCATCCTCGAATACGACCATGCTGGCGACAGGGTTATCACCGCCCAGGTGGGACACGTCAAAGCATTCGATTCGGAGAGGCGCCTCATCGAGCTGCAGATAGTCGCCGAGCTCGGCGAGGGCTGCCGAACGCGAGACAACGTCATTTTGACGCTTGGAGAGGTATCCCTGGAGCGTCTGAGCCGCGTTGAGCCGCACCGTATCGGCCAGGGTCTTTAAATCACCTCGCTTCGCCACGCGAATCTCGACGGAAGCCTTTTCCCCAGACACCTTCCTCTGCTCACTCAGTCGGTCGCTCCAGACGGACTCATCCTTGGGCATCTCGGGCACCAGAATGGTGCGCGCCGGCGGGAAGTGTTCGTCGAAGCCATCACGAAGAATCAGTTCGACGAGTTCAGCCTTCGATGGTCTCGTGTCGACGTCCACCACCCAGCCGCGCGCCTGACGGATTCGCCCGGAACGGATTCGGAAAACGTGGGCAGCCGCATGGAGTTCATCCTGGGCGAGGCCAAAAACATCGGCATCAATAGTGTCGTCGAGGACCATCGTGTTCTTCACCAAAATGGTCTCGATCGCTTCCACCCGATCCCTCAGCTTTGCCGCTCGCTCAAAGTCGAGACGCTCTGCAGCCTGCAACATCTCATAGCGCAAACCATCCAGAACACCGTCGTCTTTGCCATCCATGAATGCGGCCAGACCCAGCGCGAGGGCTTTGTGCTCGGCGGGCTCCACCCGGCCCACACAGGGTGCCGAGCACTTACCGATATCGCCGAGGAGACAGGGTCGCTGGGACTTTTTTGCTCGCGCATAGACGCCCTGGGTGCAGGAGCGGACGGGAAACGCCCGGAGCAGGGTTGACAGAGTGTCTTTCAGAGCCCAGGAGTTCGAGAAGGGGCCAAAATATTTGGCCCCGGCGATGTCTTTACGACGCGACAGGAAGACTCGAGGAATGTCATCGGCGACCGTCACCACCAGGTAGGGGTATGACTTGTCATCGCGAAAGCGAATATTGAAGTCTGGTTGGAACTCCTTTATCCAGGCATATTCGAGTTGCAGCGCGGCGCGCTCTGTCTGAACGACTGTCCAGTCGACCGATCGGGCGGTCTGAACCATTCTTCGAGTGCGTTCGATCAGGCTTTCTGGGGAAGCAAAATAGCTGTTGAGTCGGTTACGCAGGTTCTTCGCTTTACCGACATAGATCACTTTGGCTCGCGAATCAATAAAGCGATACACCCCCGGCTGAGTGGGGATGTCGGCCGAGCGGGGGCGCCACTGTGGACCAGCCACTAGGCCGACTCCAGCTCCTTGAGGAAGAGGCCCGTGTGGGAGGTTGGGTGTTGGGCAACCTGGCTGGGTGTGCCCTCGGTAACCAGTGTTCCCCCACCGGCCCCTCCATCGGGTCCGAGGTCGATAATCCAGTCGGCGGAGCGAATCACGTCGAGGTTGTGTTCAATCACCACAACAGTGTTGCCCTTGTCGACCAGACCCTGGAGCACATCCAACAGCTTTGCCACATCGTGGAAATGCAGGCCAGTGGTGGGCTCATCGAGAACATAAATCGTCTTACCGGTCGAGCGCTTCTGCAGTTCGGTCGCGAGTTTCACCCGCTGCGCCTCTCCACCGGAGAGGGTTGTGGCCGATTGTCCGAGTCTCACATAACCCAAGCCCACGTCGACCAGGGTCTTCAAGTAGCGATGGATTCCGCTAATCGGCTCGAAGAACTCCGTGGCCTCTTCAATGGGCATGTTCAACACATCGGAAATCGTCTTGCCCTTGTAGTGGACCTGGAGGGTTTCCCTGTTGTAGCGCGCACCGTGACAGACCTCACAGGGCACGTAGACGTCCGGTAGAAAGTTCATTTCAATGGTGATGGTTCCGTCCCCAGAGCAGTGCTCGCAGCGTCCGCCCTTGACATTGAAGCTGAACCGACCCTGCTGATAACCGCGAATCTTCGCTTCCTGCGTTTCAGCAAAGAGTGCCCTGATCTTGTCGAAGACGCCAGTGTAGGTCGCGGGGTTTGAACGAGGAGTCCTCCCGATGGGAGCTTGGTCTACGTGCACGATTTTGTCGAGCAGCTCAACGTTTTCAATCCGAGTATGTTTGCCCGGAACGTGGCGGGCCCGATTGAGCCTGTTGGCGAGTGCTCGGTAGAGGATGTCGTTGACGAGAGAGGATTTTCCGGAACCGCTCACTCCGGTCACCGCGGTAAGCACGCCCAGGGGAATCGAGACATCGATATCTTTCAGGTTGTTTTCTTTTGCTCCACGCACAGTAATGATTCGCTCCGGGTCGATGGGGCGTGGAATCCGGTCTTTCACCACCGAGAGCTCGCGGGTGAGATAGCGAGCGGTGATGGAGTCTTTGGCTTTAGCCAGTGTGTCTACAGGCCCCGAATGAACGATTCGACCTCCGTGTTCTCCCGCGCCAGGTCCAATATCCACGAGCCAGTCGGCTGTCCGGATGGTTTCTTCGTCGTGTTCGACCACAATCAGCGTGTTTCCCAGGTCTCGCAGGGTGACCAGAGTGTCAATCAGACGCCTATTGTCGCGTTGGTGGAGTCCGATACTGGGTTCATCGAGGACGTAGAGGAC
>JAYODB010000002.1:61333-67665 GCA_038106075.1 Cellulomonadaceae bacterium
GCGTAGCGCTGTTTTGACCACTCAGAGTCTGTCTCGTGGTATTTCCGCTCGAGGTAGGGAAGAACGCCCTCGAAACCGGTGGAATACTTCACGTCACGGCCATAGCGGTTGCGCCACTTGACGACGACTTCGAAGTTGTTGCCGTTCAACACCGCCTGTTGAACTTCCTCGGGCAGGTCCTCCCAGGGCGTGTCGAGAGAGAAGTCCAGGTCCGCGGCCAGTCCGCCGAGGAGATTGCGGAAATAGCCATAGAGCCCCTTGCCGCTTTGAGTCCAGGGCAAAATGGCGCCTGCTGATATTGAGAGAGCAGGGTCACCGATGACCATGTCAGGGTCGACGGCCATCGAAAAACCAAGCCCAGAGCAACTGGGGCACGCTCCGAAGGGTGAATTAAACGAGAACGTCCTCGGCTCGACCTCCGTCAGTGTTACCGCGTGACCTTTCGGGCACGAGAGGTTCTCACTCATCAGTCGGATAGCCTCCGGCCCTTCGCGGTCGACAAGCTGCACCTTGATGGTTCCATTCGCGAGACCGAGGGCCGTTTCGAGCGAGTCGACGAGGCGCCCGGCGATATCAGAGCCGATCACAAGCCTGTCGACGACAACATCAATATCGTGCTTCTTGGTCTTCGCAAGCTTCGGTGGTGACGATAGTTGTATGAGTTCACCGTCGACGACTGCCCGAGAGTAGCCGCTGGTGACCAGTCCCGCCATTAGGTCGACAAACTCGCCCTTACGCTGGCTCACCACCGGAGCGAGGATTTGAAACCTCTCCCCCTCCTCCATCGTCATCAACGAGTCCGACATCTGTTGGACGGTCTGCTTGACGATTCGCTCACCGCACTCGACGCAGTGCGCCTGCCCCGTTCGCGCCCACAGCAACCGCAAATAGTCGTGAATCTCGGTGATGGTTCCCACGGTCGAGCGCGGGTTTCGGTTGGTTGACTTCTGATCGATCGAGACCGCGGGACTCAGGCCCTCGATAAAGTCCACATCTGGCCGGTCGACCTGACCGAGAAACTGGCGGGCATACGCCGAGAGGCTCTCCACATAGCGGCGCTGGCCCTCAGCGAAGATGGTGTCGAAGGCAAGGGACGACTTGCCCGATCCCGACAGGCCAGTGAATACGACGAGGGAGTCGCGCGGGATCGACAGGTCGACGTCCCTGAGGTTGTGAACCCGAGCCCCTTTCACGGTGAGCTGAGAACCGTTGGGCTTAGCGATGGGCACAGTTCATCCTACGAGCCCTGCGCTGACAGCCCAGTCAGCGCTTGTGGTGCTCGGTGAGCTCCCGGAGTTCTCTCTTGATATCGACCAGCTCATCGCGAAGACGGGCTGCCAGTTCGAATTTGAGCTCTGCCGAGGCCTGCATCATCTGATCGGTGAGCTGGCGGACGAGCTGACCCAGCTCCTCTTCGCCGGCACCAATGCGAGATACAGGGAGCGCGGAGTCGCCATCCTTGGCGATGAGTTCCTCGGAGTCGGCCTTTTCACGCGCCAAGACGGCCGTTATGTCACCAATCTTCTTGCGAAGGGGCTGGGGGTCGATGCCGTGCTCTTCGTTGTAGGCAATCTGCTTATCGCGGCGTCGATTCGTCTCGTCGATCGCCCGCGTCATCGAGTCCGTCATGGTGTTGGCGTACATGTGAACCTCTCCCGACACGTTTCTGGCCGCACGACCAATGGTCTGGATCAAAGACGTCTGAGATCGCAGAAAGCCCTCCTTATCGGCGTCGAGGATGGACACCAGGGAGACTTCGGGAAGGTCGAGCCCCTCCCTAAGCAGGTTGATTCCCACGAGCACGTCGAAGACCCCTGCTCGGAGTTCCGTGAGCAGTTCGACGCGCTTGAGCGTGTCCACATCGGAGTGGAGGTAGCGCACGCGGATGCCCGCCTCGTCCATGTAATCGGTGAGGTCCTCAGCCATCTTCTTCGTCAAAGTGGTCACCAGAACGCGCTCATTGCGTTTGGTGCGCTGCCGAACCTGCTCCAGGAGATCGTCGACCTGTCCCGTCGCAGGCTTCACGAGGACCTCGGGGTCGATCAGGCCCGTCGGGCGGATGATCTGTTCGACAAACCCGTCAGACACGTCCTTTTCATATGATCCCGGGGTCGCCGAGAGGTACATCCGTTGGCCTGTGCGCTCCAGGAACTCGTCAAAACGCAGCGGGCGGTTATCGAGCGCGCTGGGAAGTCGAAAACCGTGTTCAACGAGCGTCCGCTTACGCGAGGCATCGCCCTCGTACATCCCGCCAATCTGTGGGACAGTCACGTGGGATTCATCGATCACGGTGAGGAAATCATCCGGAAAGTAATCCAGCAGGCAGTTCGGGGGTTCTCCCTGCTCTCGGCCGTCGATGTGTCGCGAATAGTTTTCGATTCCGCTGCAGAAGCCCAGTTGCTCCATCATCTCCAGGTCGTAGGTGGTGCGCATTCGAATCCGCTGGGCCTCGAGCAACTTGCCATTCTTCTCAAACCACGACACTCGATCTTCTAACTCGGCACGAATGTCGAGGACGGCGCGCCTCATAGTCTCCGGTGAGGCCGCGTAGTGGGTCGCCGGAAAGACGGAGACGCTCTCGAGTTCTTTGAGCACCTCACCAGTCAGCGGATGCAGCTGGGTCAGTGACTCGATTTCGTCACCGAACATCTCAATGCGAATGGCGAACTCTTCGTATACCGGGATGATTTCGATGGTGTCGCCGCGGATCCGGAAGGTTCCCCTGAGGAAGGCGACATCATTTCGCTGATATTGCATACCCACGAATGCCCGCGCCATCTCTTCTCGGGTGATGCGCTGGCCCACGTGGAGCGCCAGCATCGCCTCGAGATACTCTTCGGCCGCACCCAAGCCGTAGATGCAGCTCACAGTGGAGACGACGATGACGTCGCGCCGAGAAAGCAGAGAGTTCGTCGTGGAGTGCCTCAAACGCTCCACTTCGGCGTTGATGGTCGAGTCCTTCTCGATGAAGGTATCTGTCTGAGGCACGTACGCCTCAGGCTGGTAATAGTCGTAATAGGAAACGAAGTACTCAACGGCGTTGCGCGGAAACAGCTCCCGCAACTCGTTGGCAAACTGGGCTGCCAGTGTCTTGTTGTGCGCCATGACCAAGGTGGGCCGTTGCAGACGCTCGATCAACCATGCGGTGGTGGCCGTCTTTCCGGTCCCGGTCGCACCCAAAAGGGTCACATCGGTTTCACCGGCGCGGATTCTCTTTTCGAGCTCATCGAGCGCTGCCGGCTGTTCACCACTGGGACGATAGTCGCTCACAACCTCAAAGGGTCGGACGGTTCGCGTGGCTTCCACGCGCCCATGCTAGTGAGGAATTACGGGAGCCTCTTGGGAAGGGAGCCCACGTCCGGCCAGTGCTCCCACAGGGCTTTGGCGAGTACCCTGGCGCCCTCTCGCGTGTGGTCGGGCGAAATCGAGGCGTCCAACAGGCAGTCCGCTACTGCCTCGCGTTCGTCGTCCGACGCCTGCGCATCCACCCTCTGAACAGCCTCCTGATGAGACAGGCCACGATCGCTCACTAAACGGGCGATTCGCTGTTCTCGTGGGGCGTGTACGACGACTACGGCGTCAAACTCATCGACCCGGCCCGACTCGACCAACAGTGGGACCGCGTAAACGAGGGGGGTGTCAGGGTGTTCCCGGCGGTGCTGCGCGAATTGCTCGGTCGAGAGCCGGTGGACCTCGGGGTGCACGATGGCGTTGAGCCGCTCACGAGCCCCAGGATCCTCGAATATCCGGGCAGCGAGGGCTTTGCGGTCGAGAGTGCGGTCGGCGCCGAGTATCGAGGGTCCAAAGGCGGCAATGATGGCTTCAAGGCCTGGCGAACCGGGCTCGACGGCCTCTCGCGCGAGGACATCCGCGTCGACCACCCTCACGCCCTCTGCAGTTAACGACTCAGTGACGGTTGTCTTTCCCGAGGCAATGCCCCCGGTCAATGCGACAACCGTCACTGTGACGTGTCTCGAAGGAGGACTATTCGTCGCTTGAGCCCTGGAGCTTTTCGCGCAGGGCTGCGAGCGATTCGTCGTCAGCGAGAGTTCCGGCGGACTCGGGAGCCTCACCGACACTCGACGGTGCTTCCTCGGCCTCGGCAGACTCCGCACCCTCTACAGGTTCAATCACGAGAGCGTTCATCTCAGCGACCTGCTTCTTGTGTGCTACCCAGCGGCTCTGGGCGGCGGCGTAATCGCGCTCCCACTCGGCGCGCTGCGCGTCAAAGCCCTCGAGCCATTCGCCGGTTTCGGCGTTGAAGCCCTCCGGGTAGACATAGTGTCCGGCTTCGTCGTATTCACCGTGCATTCCGTACAGCGCCGGGTCGAAGTCGGTCCCCTCGGGGTCGACGCCTTCATTCGCCTGCTTCAGAGAGAGCGAGATGCGGCGGCGTTCGAGGTCGATGTCGATAATCTTGACGAACACCTGCTGACCAGCGGATACCACCTGTTCGGCGAGATCGATGTGCTTGTCGGAGAGCTCCGAGATGTGCACGAGACCTTCGATACCGTCGGCCACGCGGACGAAGGCGCCGAACGGCACCAGCTTGGTGACGTTACCCGGAGCAATCTGGCCGATGGCGTGGGTACGGGCAAAGGCTTGCCAGGGGTCTTCCTGGGTGGCCTTGAGCGAGAGCGACACGCGCTCACGGTCCATGTCCACTTCGAGAACCTCGACGGTGACCTCCTGGCCGACCTCGACGACTTCGCTGGCGTGCTCGATGTGCTTCCAGCTGAGTTCTGAGACGTGGACGAGACCGTCAACGCCGCCGAGGTCAACGAAGGCTCCAAAGTTCACGATTGAGGAGACGACACCCTTGCGGATCTGTCCCTTCTCAAGGTTGGTGAGGAAGGAGCTCCGGGTCTCGCTTTGGCTCTGCTCGAGCAGTGCACGGCGGGAGAGCACCACGTTGTTGCGGTTCTTGTCGAGCTCCAGAATCTTCGCTTCGATGTCCTGGCCCAGGTAGGGAGTGAGGTCGCGCACACGACGAAGCTCGATGAGCGATGCGGGGAGGAATCCACGCAGCCCAATGTCAACGATCAGGCCACCCTTGACAACCTCGATGACCGAGCCGGTCACCACGCCATCGGAGTCTTTGATTTTTTCGACGTCGCCCCAGGCGCGCTCGTACTGCGCGCGTTTCTTGGAGAGGATCAGGCGACCTTCTTTGTCTTCCTTCTGCAAAACGAGGGCCTCAACGGGGTCACCGACGGTGACAATCTCGTTGGGGTCCACATCGTGCTTGATGGAGAGTTCGCGGGAGGGAATAACACCCTCGGTCTTGTATCCGACGTCGAGGAGCACCTCGTCGCGGTCGATTTTCACTACGGTTCCCTCGATGAGGTCTCCGTCGTTGAAGAATTTCAGTGTCTTTTCGACCTCGGCCAGGAAGTCGTCGGCGCTGCCGATGTCGTTGATTGCTACTTGCTTCGGGCCTTTGGTCGCGGCGGGTGTCATACGGTTGGTACTCCGATGGGGGGTTCAAATCGGGGCTGACTCGGGTGAGAAAGCCGGTGGACATGTCAAAAGCCGCCCGGCGGGCGACCCTTCAGTGTATCTCCCTGTGACAGCACTGACAAACCCTAGTGGGCCGCGTCGTCCCAGTTCTTCCCAAAACCGACTTGAACGTCGAGGGGAACACGAAGCTCTGCCGCATCGGACATGTGCTCGACTACGAGCGTCTCGAGTGCCTGTCGCTCCCCCACGGCCACCTCGAACACGAGTTCGTCGTGGACCTGGAGCAACATCCTCGATTGGAGGCTGTGCTCCCGCATCGCGGTGTCCACGGAAATCATCGCCCGCTTGATGATGTCGGCCGCCGTTCCCTGCATGGGTGCATTCAGGGCAGCGCGCTCCGCGGCCTCCCTCGCAATGCGGTTACTCGACGTGAGCTCGGGGAATGGGCGTCTGCGGCCAAAGAGAGTCTCGGTGTAGCCCTGTTTACGCGCCTGCTCGACCACATCGCGAAGATAATCTCGCACCTTCCCGAAACGCTGGAAATAGTCAGACATGAGGTTTTTCGCTTCGCTCGGTTCAATACCGAGCTGACGGGCCAGGCCATAAGCGGAGAGGCCATAGGCCAATCCATAACTCATGGCCTTCACCTTGGTGCGCTGTTCCGGGGACACACTCTCGGGCTCCACATCGAACACTTGCGAGCCGACGTACTGGTGGAGGTCCTCTCCCCGATGGAACGCCTCAATAAGCGCCTCGTCACCTGAGAAATGGGCCATGATCCGCATTTCAATCTGTGAATAATCGGCGGTAAGCAGGCCCTCAAATGGGGACTGGGCGATAAAGGTACGGCGAATGTCGTGGCCGACCTCGGT
>JAYODB010000029.1:0-14307 GCA_038106075.1 Cellulomonadaceae bacterium
TGGACTCGTGCCGCAAGTGCGAGAACTGTCTCGCCGGCCACTCCCACTTCTGCCTGGAGGGCATGACCGGCACCTATGCCAACGAAGAGCGGCACCACGAGGGCTGGACCCAGGGTGGGTATTCAAACCACATCGTGGTCGACCAGGGCTACGTGGTGAACGTCCCCGACTCGCTCGACCCCGCGGGAGCAGCTCCTCTTCTGTGCGCAGGGATCACCCTCTACGCCCCCCTCGCCCGCTTCAACGTGGGCAAGGGCACCAAAGTCGCCGTCGTCGGGCTGGGTGGCCTGGGGCACATGGGTGTGAAGTTTGCGGTCGCCATGGGGGCCGAGGTGACCGTGGTGTCCCACTCGGCGTCCAAAGAAGCCGATGCGAAAAAGCTTGGCGCACACCACTTCCTGCTCTCGAGCGACGAATCCCAGATGAAAGCCCACAAGTTCGCCTTTGACGTGATTTTGAACACCGTGTCAGTCCCGATTGATGTGGACGCCTACCTGAACATGCTCGGCTATCACGGAACCTTCGTACAGATCGGGCTGAGCGGTCAGCCCTATTGTTTCAGCGCCGGCACGATCCTCTACCAGGGTCGCTCGATCGTGGGAAGCATGATCGGTTCGGTAGGCCAGTTGCAGGAGATGCTGAATTTTGCCGGCGAGCACGGAATCCACTCGGATGTCGAGGTCATCACCGCGGATTACATCAACACCGCCTATGAACGCGTCATCGCGAGCGACGTGCGCTACCGCTTCGTGATTGACGCCTCGACGATTTAGCCAAGGGGCTGGAGCAGTTCTGGCCCGTCACCGCGCAATGGGGCGACGGGATATGCCGTTGCCGACTCCAGAACGCTCTGTGAGGCGCCAACGGCTCTGGTGACGAGTGATTCGTCGCCGACGCGGTCAGGGTCGAGCCACCACGCCCATGCGTCGCGGGGGAGCGGGACGGGGCTTCTGGGGTGAATCCAGGAGAGTGACTCGGGGGCGTCCCTGGTGAGAATCGTGGCCGTCACCACAGGGTAGTCGCCCTTCGCCCAGATTGAATACAGACCGGCAAAGGCGAAAAGGGAACCATCAGCTGGGCGAATTACGTGGGGCGTCTTGACTCCCTCTGCGCTTCGCCACTCGTAGTAAGCGGTCGCGGGAACGATGCCTCGGTGGCGGGCGACCGCAGTGCGAAAGGTCGGTTTTGTCGCCGCCGTTTCGCTTCGTGCGTTGAAAGTGGGGTAGGGGCGATCGAGGGTGTCTGACCAGGAAGGGGTTAGTGACCAGCGGGCGGGCCCGAGCGAGCGACCGGCAGCCGAGTCAATGATGAACGGAACCATGGTCGTCGGAGCGATATTCCACCGCGGCGCCCAATCGGGAAAACGGTTGTGTTCGACGACGAATGCGGAGATAAGGTCATCGAGTTCCTGGTCGAGGGCGAAGCGTCCGCACATTCCACCAGTCTGCTCCTTCTAGGCTGTGAGGGTGGAACCGTGGGACGTCATCATCGTCGGAGCCGGAGTAACCGGACTGAGCCTCGCTCGTCTTCTACATGATGAGGGCCACCAGGTGCTGGTGTTGGATAAGTCTCACCGCCCCGGGGGGCGCCTCTCAACGAAGAACGTCGGCGGGTTACACCTCGACCCTGGCCCTCGTCGAATGACTAGTAAGGACCCGCAGGTTCAAGAGCTTCTCTCCCGCTGGTTGGGAACAAAATGGGCCGATTCGCAAGATCGGCCCGGGAGCAAGGTGTGGCAGTGGGCCAACACCGGTAGAGACATCGCCGAGCACTGGGCCTATGGGCTTCGAATCCAAAGAAACCACGTCACCCACATGGTGAATGACGCGGAGGGTAACGTCGGCGTGGTCCGGCACGGATTTGGCGAGCCCCTGTGGGGCCGTACCGTTGTGCTGACCGCCCCGATTCCCCAAAGCCAGGCCATGGTGGCCTACAGCGATTACGCCCTCGACTATGAGCTGGACGAGGTCGTCTATCGCCGCCGCCAGGTGCTGCTCGCCACCATGGAGGGCGACGGCATTGAGCCGGACTCCACCTGGTCGACAGACATCATCGAGGGAATCCGACTGCGGCCACACCACGAGGGTCTTCTCGGTATTGAAGCGGCGGCACGTGAATCGTGGAGCGAAGCCACCTGGGATGACGACTCAACGATTTCCCACGGCCGTCTTCTTCTTGAGTTGGGTGTGCTCCTCGGCCAAGCCAGGGTGATGGACACCCAGGTGATGCGCTGGCGTTATTCGATTACCGACAACCCTTACCCTGAGCCCTTCTGGCGGCACCCCGAGCAGTCGAACCTATGGATGGCGGGGGACGGCTTTGGCGAGGAACAAGACCGCCAATACAGCATGGAACGCGCGGTTCAGTCGGCGATCGCAGTCTTCAAAGAACTACATGGCGCAACAGATTCCGCGAGCGACCCCCAATAGACTCGTTGTTACCGAATGCGGGGCGGTAGCTCAGCTGGTTAGAGCAGCGGACTCATAATCCGTCGGTCACGGGTTCAAGTCCCGTCCGCCCTACGGCCAATTATTGGGTCTCAGGACGATGCCTTTTTGGGAGTAATTTCAGAGAGTTGCACCCTTGTGCGAGGGAGCGCCTCGGGATAGTACTTCTGCACCCAACCCACCATGTGTTCGCGAATATTGCAGCGCAAGTCCCACTGTTTCGATGAATCTTCTGCTGACGCAACGAACCTGACCTTGATGTAGCCGCCGGAGGAATCGGTGAGCTGACAGCTCGCCACCCGGCCATCCCACAAATCAGTGGTGTCGAGGTAGCGGTGGAACTCTTCGCGCACTTTTTCCACCGGAATGCTCCAGTCCACATCCATGGTGACGATGCCGTAGACCTTCGGGGACTTCCTCGTCCAGGTTTCAAAGGGGTGCTGGGTGAAGTAGGTCGAGGGAACAATCAGGCGACGCTCGTCCCAGATGTAGACCACGACGTAGCTCAGGGTGATTTCACCGATCGTGCCCCACTCTCCCTCCACCACGACCACGTCGCCCACGCGAATCGCGTTGGAAAACGCAAGCTGCACCCCGGCGAACAGGTTGCCGAGGACCGATTGCGCCGCCAGGCCGCCAATCACGCTGACGATTCCCGCGGACGCCAACAGGCCCGCCCCCACCGCTTGCACCTGGGGGAAGGTGAACAGCGCCATTCCGATCGTGATGAGAGCAATCACGGCGTTCAGTAGACGCCGAATGAGGCGCAACTGGGTCGTGATGCGCCTGGTTTCTGCGTCGGACTGGTCACCCTCTTCGAAGCGCGCAATGAACTGGCTCACGATGTAGTTCACGACCTCTTGGAGGAGGAAACCCGCCGCCAGGATTGCGAGGATGACCAGGGCGCGGATTGTGCCGTTCCACCACAGAGCTTCTGTTTGCTGTGCCGAGAGCACACCCATGAGCAGTGCGAGAACGAGGATGAAGAAGCGCATTCGGGGGCGAATGTCGTCGTAGGCGGGCTTCAGCCAGTTGACTCTCTTGCTCGCGATTTGGACGCTGAGCCAAATCACAAAGAGCAGGGAAACGGCTACGCCGAGCGCCACCGAAGCCGACAGCAACACCTGAGTCCACACGTTCATCGACCATTTCTCCCGTTACGCATCGTCATCTATTGCTGTTCCAGTCTAGGAAACCGTGCGTTCGCGCGGGGCAGCCTGGCCGAAGTCAATAGGTCCTCATTGTTCGAGGACGCAGCAGATGAGGTGTCGGGCGGAGCTAGGCTACGGTGCGCAGAACCGTGACCACTTTGCCCAAAATGGTGGCTTCATCACCCAAAATCGGCTCATAAGCGCTGTTTTGGGGGAGTAGCCAGGTGTGGCCGTCGCGCTGCTTGAATACCTTCACGGTAGCTTCGCCATCGAGCATCGCCGCCACAATTTCGCCGTTCTCAGCGGTCTTCTGCTCGCGCACGACCACAAGGTCGCCATCGCAGATGGCGGCGTCGATCATTGAGTCACCAGAGACCGTGAGGAGAAAGAGGTTTCCTGAACCCACGAGTTGAGTGGGCAGAGTCACCACGTCTTCAACCTGTTGATCTGCAGTGATGGGAACACCGGCGGCAATTCGACCGACGAGGGGCACAGGAACGAGGTTGCTATCGAGCGACACCACTGGGGCAATCGGAGCATCGGGCTCAGGAGTGAGGCGCTTGATTACTTCGAGTGTGCGAGCCGTGTTGGCGTGGCGGCGGATATAGCCAGCACGCTCCAACTGGTTCAGCTGGTGAGACACGCTTGAGGTGGAGGAGAGACCGGTGTTGTCACAGATCTCCCGCATGCTCGGCGGGACCCCTCTCGAGTCGAGACTGTGCTCGATGAAGGCCTGAATTTTCTCCTGCTGTGGTGTCAACATGGCTCCACCATAGCGCTATTCGAACACTTTTCCGAAATATTCGTTCGAACGTGTCGCCAGCGTGTCAGTGGTCCCCGACACACTGGTGTGTGTTCAGTAGTTGACAAAGAAGCTATTCGAACATATATTCGAAACAGAGATTCGCTCCCGGTTCTCCCGGCCGAGCATCGGGAGCGGAATCTCGACACAGCAAAGGAGATCACCATGGCTCAGGCAACAGTGGCAGCACCGCTTCGCATCACTCGACGTGGACGCCTCGCGCTCACGGCAGCAGTGTCGTTGCCCGTTCTCGCCGCATCGATTCTTCTCGCGAGCCCCGGCGCTCAGGCTGGGAGCGAAGCGGGCGAGCCCGAGGTGTACACGGTTCTCGCAGGCGAGTCACTGTGGGATATCGCTGAGGCCATCGCTCCGAATGAAGACCCGCGCGCGGTCATCGATCAGATTCGAAGCGCCAACGGTTTGAGCGGCGCTGAAGTCTTCCCTGGTGACCGCCTCATCCTGCCTGCCGGCTACTAAGCCCCAGCTACGATGAGGGAGTGACGTCCCTCTCTGACCTGCCCATTCGCGACGACCTTCGGGGAAAGTCGCCGTATGGTGCGCCGATGATTGACGTGCGGGTCACTCTGAACGTCAACGAGAACACCCACCCGGTTCCCGAGGAGGTTCGGCAGAGCATCCTCGGCGCCATCAGAGAGTCGCTCGAGAAGGTCAACCGCTACCCCGACCGCGAGTTTGTGGAACTTCGCGACACCCTCGCTGGCTATCTGGCTTCGCAGAGCGGAGTGTCCGTCGGAGTAGAGAACATCTGGGCGGCGAATGGTTCCAATGAAGTCCTCCAGCACGTTCTTCAAGCTTTTGGTGGTCCGGGACGCTCGGTTCTCGGATTTCCCCCCACCTACTCCATGCATCCGATCATCGCCGAGGCGACGGGGACCCAGTGGGTCACCGCTGAGCGTGACCCCGATTACGACATCACGCCGCAGACGGCGGTCTCGGCGATCGAGGCTCTAAAGCCGAACCTGGTGTTCTTCTGTGCTCCCAATAACCCCACCGGTACTGGAGTCTCGCTCGACACCATTACCGCGGCGTATGACGCGACCGACGGCATCGTGCTCGTTGACGAGGCCTACATCGAATTTGCCCCCGATTACTACCCTTCGGCGATGTCGCTGCTGGAGGGACGGCCTCGTCTGGTGATTTCACGGACCATGTCGAAAGCGTTTGCCTTCGCGGGTGCCCGGTTGGGTTATCTCATCGCTGACCCGGCGGTGGTCGACGCGCTGCGGCTCGTGCGACTGCCCTATCACCTTTCTTCGCTGACCCAGGCTGCGGCCACGGCGGCGCTGCGCCACCACGAGGTCATGTTGGCGATGGTGGATGACATCCGAGCTCAACGCGACAGGCTCCTCACCGCCCTGCCCGAGATGGGTTACACCGTGTCGGATTCGGTCGCGAACTTCGTGCTCTTTGGGGGAGTGGACGATCCGAAAAAGACGTTCCAAGGGTTGCTCGACCAGGGCGTTCTCGTTCGCGATGTCGGTATCCCACACACCCTTCGCGTGACGGCGGGAACTGAGGAAGAGACCACGGCGTTCCTCGAGGCTCTCGCTAGACTTGGCGAGTGAGCACCCCACGTACCGCCTCAATTACGCGCGAAACCAGTGAGTCGCGCGTTGAACTCTCGCTGAATCTCGATGGCTCAGGTGAAAACAGCATCTCCACGACGGTGCCGTTTTTTGACCACATGCTCACGGCCCTGAGCAAGCACTCACTCATCGACCTCACCGTGAATGCCTCCGGCGACACTGATATCGACGTGCACCACACCGTCGAAGACACCGCGATTACCTTCGGTCAAGCACTCCACCAAGCCCTCGGCGACAAAGCGGGTATCTCGCGTTTTGGTGATGCACTCGTGCCCCTCGATGAGGCGCTCGCCCGCGCTGTTGTCGACGTGTCGGGCCGCCCCTATCTCGTCCACACTGGCGAGCCGGAGGGCTTTGAATACCACCGTATTGGCGGTCACTTCACTGGTTCGTTGGTGCGCCACGCCTTTGAAGCGATCACGATGCACGCGATGTTGACCGTTCACGTCAGTGTTCTCGCTGGTCGTGACCCCCACCACATCGCCGAGGCTGAGTTCAAAGCTTTCGCTCGAGCGCTTCGCAAGGCGATCGCCCGAGACGACCGGGTGAGCGGTGTGCCCTCCACTAAGGGCTCGCTTTCGTCGTGAGTAGCAAGCGCGTCGTCGTTTTCGACTACGGCTCGGGAAACGTTCACTCTGCCGCCAAGGCCCTCGAAAAAGCCGGCGCCGAGGTGGAACTCACGGCAGAGCGGAACGCCGTCATGGAAGCTGACGGTCTCGTCGTGCCCGGCGTTGGTGCGTTCGCCGCGGTGATGGCGGGGCTCAAAGAGCGTCGTGGAGACGAGTTAATTGAGCGCCGCTTAGCCGGAGGGCGCCCAGTATTGGGTATTTGTGTGGGGCTTCAGATCATGTTTGAGCGCGGAGTGGAACACGGAGTCGACACCGAGGGCCTCGCCCAGTGGCCCGGTGTCGTCGAAAAGCTGCCCGCAGAGCGCCTACCCCACATGGGGTGGAACACCGTCGAGCCCCCCGAGGGAACCGAGCTTTTTCGGAGGATTGAAAACGAACGCTTCTATTTCGTTCACTCTTATGCGGCCCAAACCTGGACGCTCGAGCCGGGCCCCTCTTTCCGCGCGCCGCTCGTCACCTGGAGCGACTACGACGGCCGGTTTATCGCGGCAGTTGAGAACGGGCCGCTGTGTGCGACGCAGTTCCACCCCGAGAAGTCTGGGGATGCGGGAATCGCGTTGTTGGGCAACTGGCTCGGGCGCCTATAGTAGGGGTGTCACGCCGGGCTTTTCCTCAGCACGTAGGAGTGGGGTTCGTGTGGTGGCCCCAGTGTCGAACTTTGCGTGAGAGTGCCTTTCGTTCATGAGCGATTTTTCTTCTAGCCCCAAACTGACCCTCCTTCCCGCCGTCGACGTCGCTGACGGTAAAGCCGTCCGCCTCACTCAGGGGGAAGCGGGAACCGAAACCTCCTACGGTGACCCGGTAGCCGCCGCCGAAGAGTGGGCTGCTCAAGGTGCTGAATGGATTCACCTGGTTGACCTCGACGCCGCCTTCGACCGCGGTGACAACCGCGCGGCCATTAAGAAAGTGGTCAAAGCGGTGGGCAAGAAGCTCAACATCGAGCTCTCGGGCGGCATCCGCGATGACCAATCGCTCGAGCACGCCCTTTCCACCGGTGCCGTGCGGGTCAACCTGGGCACGGCTGCGCTGGAAAACCCCGAGTGGACTGCCCACGTCATCGCCGAATACGGCGACGCCATCGCGGTGGGCCTCGACGTACGGGGGGAGACCCTTGCTGCTCGCGGATGGACCAAAGAGGGTGGAAACCTCTACCAGGTCCTCGATCGGCTCAACGACTGTGGTTGCGCTCGCTTCGTCGTCACGGACGTGACCAAAGACGGCACGATGCGCGGGCCCAATATTGAGCTTCTCAAGAGTGTGCTCGAGCGCACCGACCACTTCGTGATTGCTTCAGGCGGAATCTCCAACCTCGATGACATTGCGGCGCTGCGCGAGCTGGTGCCACTCGGCCTGGAGGGCGCCATTTTGGGTAAAGCCCTTTACGCAGGAGCCTTCACCCTCACCGAAGCCTTGGATGTCGCCGGCCGTTGATTCTGCCGGGATTCCTTTCGACGGCAGAGAATTCCGAGAACACCCCTTCCAGGGTGACGACGGTTCTGCGCCCGAGCTGCTCGAGTCTGCCCTCGAGCGTTGGAGCGTGGAACACTCGCCGCAGGCGATGTCAGACGTCGTCGAAGCGCTCCGGATTTCTAGAGTCCTTGTTCCACTGCTCGCAGAAGCCGGAGATTACGGCGTTACCGACTCTGGTCAGGTCATCGAAAAGTCCCAAGAGCTCTCAATCGTCACCGTCGAAGGCCCCGACGGCCAGCCCGTCGCGATCTGTTTTTCCGACACCGACTCGATGACGCGCTGGCGCACTGATTCCCGCCCCGTGCCCGTTGAGGCCCAGAAAGTAGCCGCCTGGGTCATCGACGATCAGCTCGCCCGCGCCGTCATCAACCCCGGCAATGAGACCGAGTGTGTTCTTCGCCGAGGAGCGATTGTGGCGCTCCTCACGGGAGAGCCGTATCGCTCACCCGTCGAAGACCCGGAAATTCTCCAGCACGTGAGCGCTGCGTTTGAACAGTTCCCCGTCGACGGGATCTCACTCCACATCGGGTGGGATCTAGTCGGGGGGAACGGACCTGACCTAATTGTTCAGGTGGCACTCGCACCGGGGCTCACCGCTGAGCAACTGCACCAGAGGCAAGCGCATTGGGCGAGCGTGTGGGCGTCGAGCCCAGTACTCAACCGCTACGTCGATGGAATTCGACTAAAGGTTGTCGCTAGTTCACCGGGCCAGTGAGTTTCTCGCCAGGCCCCTGTCCGGGAGGGTCGGGGTAGGTTGACGCTTCGCGGAAAGCCAGCTGGAGTGATCTCAGGCCATCGCGGAGGCTCCTGGCGTGGTGGTCGCCGATCTCGGGGGCGGCTGCTGTCACGAGCCCGGCGAGAGCGGTAATCATCTTGCGCGCTTCCGCAAGGTCGACCTCATCGTCTGGGTTGTCCGAGAGGCCGCACTTGATGGCAGCGGCACTCATCAGGTGAACGGCCACCGTGGTGATCAGTTCAACCGCCGGAACTTCCGCGATGTCGCGCTCTTGCTCCGAAGCGTCCAAGTTGTCGGTTTCGCTCATGTCACTCCCTTTCACGGAAAGGCTAGTGGGAGTCCCTGTGGATAACGCCGGAGAGTGGGCTTCGCCCTCTGTTGGGATGAGAGCACGTGAGAATGCCCTTTCCCTACACTGGAACATGTAGCAACAGCCAGGGAGGTGAACATGTCAGATACTCAGCAGCGCTCGAGTAACGCGACCAATAATCCGCTGGTGCAGAGGCTCTATCCCGGTATTTCGGAGAAAGACCTCCGAGAAGAGCTGCGGCGCCAGGCACAACTCGCCGCGGACGACCCACACTTTAGTGACGACATGAAATTCCTCCGGGCACTCACGCGCGAGCAGTGACCCCAGGTGACCTGTGGGTTGCTCACGCCCCGCAGGTCTACCTCACAAAACCTCGCCCGGTGCTGATTGTTCAAAATCTGGACCTGATTGCGACACAGTCAGTCATTGTGTGCTTAGTCACCTCCGTCCCTTTGGCGATTCCGCTCGTGAGGATTTCCATTCCAGAGTGGAGTGCCAGCGGGCTGACCTCGCCGAGCTTTGTGATGGTCGAAAAGCTCGCAGCCGTGCCTGTTGCGAACCTGGCACGGCGGGTCGGTAACCTCTCCGAAGGCACGATGAACGATGTGAAGGACTCACTGCGCCTCTTGCTCGACATGGGGTAGGGCTACGTTATCCTCCCATTCCCTGCTACCCTTGTGGAGCTGTCCAACCGGACAGAAGCGAAGTGGAGAAGACTCCCACCTCGGTGTACCGAATTCGGTTGCCAGGTCGTTGTACTCCGTCAGAGCAATCTGACAGCGTGAAGGGTGCGTAGGGTTTCGACCCTGGGGATGACTCTCAACTCTCGCCGGAACACAGGTGCCGAAGGGAGCCCTCATCAGCGATCCGAGAATCAACGACCGAATCCGCGCTAGCGAAGTTCGTCTAGTCGGGCCCGAAGGGGAACAGGTCGGTGTGGTCCGCATCGATATTGCGCTGCGTCTCGCCCAAGAATCCGACCTGGATTTGGTCGAGGTGTCGCCCAACTCGAACCCACCCGTCGTCAAAATCATGGACTACGGCAAGTTCAAGTACGAAGCGGCCCAAAAAGCCAAAGAGGCGAGAAAGAACCAGGCCAACACGGTTTTGAAGGAGATTCGTTTCCGACTCAAAATCGACAACCACGACTACGAGACCAAGCGCAAACGCGCTGAAGGTTTCTTGAAGTCGGGGGACAAAGTGAAGGCCATGATTCTCTTCCGCGGACGCGAGCAGTCCCGCCCCGAACAGGGCGTGCGGTTGTTGCAGCGGTTCGCCGAAGATCTCGCCGAGTTGGGTCAGGTGGAGTCAACGCCCACCATCGATGGCCGCAACATGGTGATGATCATCGGGCCTCTGAAGACCAAGGCAGAACAGAAGCAAAAAGCCCGCCAGGCGGAAGCCCCGGCGGCAACCGGCGAGTAGTCGAACGAGTAGAAGGAAAAACTATGCCAAAGCAGAAGTCGCACTCGGGTGCGAAGAAGCGTTTCAAAGTGACCGGCTCCGGCAAGGTCATGAAGCAGGGCGCGGGTATGCGTCACAACCTCGAGCGCAAAGCCAGCAAGCTCACTCGCCGTCTCAACAAGGACCGCGTGATTGCCCCGGCCGACGCCAAAGTCATCAAGAAGCTCATCGGTTAGTCGCTAGACCCGAGATACAGAAAGAGAATTCACCATGGCACGTGTCAAGAATGCGGTTAACGCCCACAAGAAGCGCCGCACCATCCTCGAACAAGCCGAGGGATACCGCGGTCAGCGCTCACGTCTTTACCGCAAAGCCAAAGAGCAGGTCGTTCACTCGCTCAACTACGCCTACCGCGACCGTCGCGCCCGCAAGGGTGACTTCCGCCGGTTGTGGATCCAGCGCATCAACGCGGGAGCTCGCCAGAATGGTCTCACCTACAACCGCCTGATCCAGGGTCTGGGTCTCGCCGGTGTCGAGGTGGACCGCCGCATGCTCGCCGAGCTCGCGGTCAACGACCCCAAGGCGTTTGCCTCACTCGTTGAGGTGGCGAAGGGTGCACTCCCCGCCACCAAGTAGTTCTGAGAGTAAGAAGCCCCCGGTCACCCCGGGGGCTTCTGCCTTTCGCGGGTGTGGTGTTTCCCCAGTGTTTACCGAGCCGCAATAGATTGAGGGGGTGATTGATAGCCCGCGTTCTCCCCGCGTTCGCGCGGTGGCGAAGCTTGCCAAAAAATCACGACGGCAAGAAGCGGGAATGTTCCTCGTCGAAGGCCCCCAGGCAGTCCGCGAAGCCCTCACACACTCATCCACAGACGTTGTCGACGTCTTTATGACGAAAGAGGCATTCGCCAAGAATGCGGATATTGTCGCGCTCGCAGGTTCCGCGTCGATCGAGATTGAGCAGGTCACCGAGCAGGTGCTCGAGCAGATGGCCGACACCACCACTCCCCAGGGAGTCATCGCGGTCGTGCAGATGGCTTCCGTCACCCTCGAACAGGTCATCGGGTCGAAGCCCGAACTCCTCGTGGTGCTCGATCGGGTCTCAGACCCGGGAAACGCCGGAACGATTATTCGGGTGGCCGTCGCAGCGGGAGCAACAGGCGTCATCGTCACCACGGATTCGGTTGATATCTACAACCCCAAAGTGGTCCGGAGTACGACCGGCAGCATCTTCCACATCCCCATCGTGAGGGGAGTGGAGCTCGTCACGGCAATGGAGGCGCTGAAATCGGCCGGGCTGCAGGTGATCGCAGCCGATATGACGGGGGCGCCCCTGCCTGAACTCGCCCAGAAGGGCACTTTGCAGCCCCCGAGCGCGTGGCTCATGGGAAATGAGGCGCACGGGCTTGATGATTCTGCCCTCGCCGAGGCAGACATTGTGGCGTCGGTGCCGCAGTATGGACCGGTTGAATCGATGAATCTGGCGACCGCGGCGGCGGTATGCCTATTCCAATCGGCCTTCGCCCAGCGCCACAGTCGCTCCCAGTAAGCCCAGTAGACTTGGCCCTCGTGTCCGAGTCTTTGTCGATTACCCCCGCCTCTGTTGAAGCGGCGCTCAAGGACGCGCTGTCTGCTGTCGCCGAAGCGTCAACTGTTGAGGAGCTGAAAGCGGTTCGGACCGCGCACCAGGGGGAGAAATCGCCCCTCGCGCAACTCAACGCCACCCTCAAAGACCTCCCGGGCGACCAGAAGGCAGAAGCCGGAAAACTCGTGGGGGGTGCTCGCGCCCAGCTCTCTGCGGCCTTTGAGGCGAAAAACGCCGAGTTAGAGGCGGAAGAAGAGCGTGCTCAACTGGCCGCAGAAGCTCTCGATGTGACCGCCATTGCACCGCTTAGCCACCCGTCGGGTCGGCATCCGCTCACAGTGTTGATGGAAGACATGGCTGACGTGTTCGTCCAAATGGGATGGGAAGTGGCCGAAGGGCCTGAGCTCGAGCACGAATGGTTCAACTTTGACGCGCTGAACTTTGATGCTGACCACCCTGCCCGCGCGCTTCAAGACACCTTCTTCATCGACCCCGTGGAGCGACACCTCGTGTTGCGCACCCACACCTCACCGGTCCAGATTCGCTCACTCCTCTCGAGAGAACTCCCGGTCTATGTCGTTGCGCCAGGCCGGGTGTATCGAACGGACGAACTCGACGCCACACACACCCCGGTGTTTCACCAGATCGAAGGCATCGCGATTGACCGTGGGCTGACCATGGCTCACCTGCGCGGAACCCTCGACCACCTCGCTCGGGCCATGTTCGGCGAGGACGCGAAGGTCAGACTGCGTCCCAACTATTTCCCCTTCACCGAACCCAGCGCCGAAATGGACATTTGGCACCCCACGTTCCGTGGTGGTCCTCGCTGGATCGAATGGGGTGGCTGCGGAATGGTGAACCGCAACGTGCTCCTCGCAGCAGGGATTGACCCCGATGAGTACCAAGGTTTCGCCTTCGGTATGGGCATCGAGCGCACGCTGATGTTCAGAAACAACGTCTCGGACATGCGCGACATGGTCGAAGGTGACGTCAGGTTCTCTCAAGGCTTCGGGATGGTGGTCTAAATGAGAGTGCCCCTGTCCTGGCTCGGCGAATACGTCGAGCTCCCCAAAGATGTGACCCCAGAATCTGTGCACGAATCTCTCGTGTCGGTGGGGCTCGAAGAAGAAGACGTCCACCGTTTCGAAGTCTCTGGGCCGATTGTGGTGGGTGAAGTCCTCGAGTTTGTGGAAGAGCCACAATCCAACGGCAAGACCATCCGTTGGTGTCAGGTGCGCGTGGCCGAAAAAGACGCGCCCGAGGCACCCGCAGTGCGCGGCATCGTCTGTGGCGCGTCGAACTTCTTCGTCGGCGACAAAGTGATTGTGACCCTGCCTGGTGCCGTGTTGCCAGGACCGTTCCCCATTGCCGCGCGGAAGACCTACGGCCACGTCTCAGACGGCATGATCGCCTCGGCGAAAGAGCTCGGTTTAGGAGATGACCACTCGGGCATTGTGCGGCTGAGCGAGTGGGGAATCGACGTCCCCGTCGGCACCGATGCAATCAGCTTGCTCGGGCTTGACGATCAGGCCGTTGAGGTCAACGTGACGCCCGACCGGGGTTACGCCCTCTCTATCCGCGGAATTGCGAGGGAATACCACCACGGCACGGGGGCTGTGTTTACTGACCCCGCCAGCACGGTTAAGCCAGGCGAAGGCGAAGGGTTCCCGGTCACCATCGACGACTCTGAGCCCATTCGCGGCGTCACCGGTTGTCAGGTGTTTGTCACCCGCAGCGTTCACCGCATCGACGCGACCGCGCCTACTCCCGCCTTCATCGTGTCGCGACTGGCGCTGTGTGGCGTGCGCTCGATCTCTCTCCCCGTCGACATCACGAACTACGTCATGTTCGAGCTCGGCCAGCCCATCCACGGATACGACCTCGACCGACTCACCGGCGGAATCACGGTACGCCGCGCGAAAAAGGGCGAGAAACTCACCACCCTTGACGATCAAGAGCGCACCCTCGACCCCGAAGACCTCTTGATTACCGACGAATCCGGTCCTATCGGTCTCGCCGGTGTGATGGGTGGTGCGAGCACGGAAATACACGACGGCACCACGAACGTTCTCGTTGAAGCGGCCTGGTTTGACCCGGTGTCGATTGCTCGGACTCAGCGCCGCCACAAGCTCCCGAGCGAGGCATCGAAGCGCTTCCAGCGCGGCGTCG
>JAYODB010000030.1:0-7487 GCA_038106075.1 Cellulomonadaceae bacterium
CGCGTGAAGCTGGCAAACGCCCGAACGTTAGCGAATGTCGCTTCGCGCCCACGCCTCCGCCCGAAGCGGGACCGAGACGGACACAAACTCAGAGACGATCGGAGCGCTCCACGTCGCGCTGAGAATGATGCGGGCGCGACGGCCGTCGGGGCTATCGGCCGCGACAAGTCGAAAAGCATCAAACGGGGCAGACACCCCTGAGAGAAAATCGACCGCCCCCTCCCTCACCGAGTCGCTCGTGAGTGTGGGGCGCACCTCGGCACCAACTCGGGTGAGACCGGAAGGCTCAAAATGATCCGCCGCCGCCAGAGCCGTCGATTCGGCGAGGGCAACCAAACGGTGTCTCTCCAGCGCGAGTGAGGTCACGGTCGACACCGCCAGCACGGCGGAGAGCGAGAGAGCGAACAGACCCGCGATCAGCGGGAGGATGGAGCCGCGGTCGCTCATGGCTGGCCTCGGTAGGGACTCACCTGCGCTGACGCGCGGGCGGTCACCGGCAGGGTGAGGGGAAGATCCACCGGGACCAGCGGAATGCTGCCGAGAGGTACCCACAGGGTGACGGCGATGTCGATAAACGAACCGGGGGCCAAGCAACTCCCCCGAGGTCGGCAAGTCAGACTCGCCGCGACGTCGGGAGCGGCGAGGTATTGCGCGGCCGTATGGGCAAGGGCTGATTCGGTTGCTGCCACGGCGGGGTCGAGAGTAGTGTGCTGGCTAAACACGCGTGCCCCGTGTCGGGCGGCCGCCTCGGCAGCGAGCTGCGATTGGGTGAGGGTGGAGAGGGTGGTGTGAAACGCGATAAGGGGAACAAAAAGAATGATGGCTCCGACGAGGAACTCCAGTGACGCGCGCCCCTGTTCAGCCGGGGAGCTCATACGGCACCGCGGCTCTCACTCGCAACGTTCCGCCAGGGCTCCACAGACCAATGGCTGGAAAGACTGCCTCGACTGACACTTCGGCGCCGGGCCGGCCCGCCACCTCGACGGTTCTGACGCTCACCTGCTCCACATAGCTCGGCCCCAGCCCCTCGATGATGAGCCGTCGGGTCAACGCACGACCATCGGCGAGGGTCGTGTTGGAGTAACTCGCGTGGCGGGCTCCTTCCCACGCAGAGGCCGTCAACACCTGACGGACATGGGTAATCAGCGAGAGCTGGATCACACCGAGGCTCAACGCCACGAGGAGCCCCGCCACCAGAACAAACTCCGCGGGCGCACTTCCCCGCTCAGTAACGTTATAACGACGTGACACGCGAGATTGCCTGCTCGAACACTCCAGCGAGCGCGGGGCCTGCGGCGCTCCAAATCACTATCACAAGCCCCGCCGTCATGAGGGTGATCAGGACCCAGCCGGGAACGTCTCCTCGATCGGGTAAAGCTGGACCGATGCTCAATTGATCGCTGCACTTGCCACTATTCATGTGCCGACCCTATTCAGAGCTTGATTGATGGCGCGGAAGTCATCCACACCTGTAGGATTAAGACCTGGCCGAAAGTGCAATCGATTGCTATACTCGTTCTGATTTCGCCGGCCTGCGACCTGGAGATTGAGCATTATGACTGCAAAGAACGAGAAACCACTGATTCCGGCGCTGGACTTTTCGCGCCGTCAGATTCCCGCCCACGGCACCATGGGGGTGGACTTTGAGCAGCGGGTCGATTTTCACCGCCTACGCGCCTATCGCATCAATCGTGCGGTCGACGTGCTGAAGGCGAGCGGGTGTGGTGCGTTCCTGCTCTTCGATTTCTACAACATCCGCTACACCACCCAGACGTGGATTGGTGGGGCCCTTGGAGACAAGATGTCGCGCTATGCGTTGCTCCTTGAGGATGGAAGCCCGCACATCTGGGACTTTGGCTCGGCCGCCAAACACCACCGACTCTTCTCACCCTGGCTTAATCCAGATCACTCTCACGCCGGCATGTTGGGACTTCGAGGGGCAATCCACCCTGAGGTCGGCCTCATGAAAGAAGCCGTGAAAGAAATCAAGGGACTTCTCCAAGACGCTGGAGTCGCTGACGCCCCGATTGGGGTCGACATTGTTGAGCCGGCATTCCTGTTCGAGATGCAGGCACAGGGGCTCGAGGTGCGCGACATCCAGCAAAGCATGCTGGACGCCCGCGCCATCAAGAACGTCGACGAGATCATGCTCCTATCCCAGGCAGCGGCGATGGTGGATGGTGTCTACCAGGACATTGTCGACGTGCTGAAACCCGGCATTCGCGAGAACGAAATTGTTGCCCTTGCTGCGAAGCGCCTCTACGAGATGGGTTCTGACCAGGTAGAAGCGATCAACTCGGTGTCGGGAGAGCGATGCAATCCACACCCGCACAACTTCACCGACAAGATCATCCGCCCGGGAGACCAGGCATTCTTCGACATCATCCACTCATTCAACGGATACCGCACCTGTTACTACCGCACCTTCTCGGTGGGAAGCTCGACTCCCGCCCAGCATGATGCGTATAACCGCGCTCGAGAGTGGATGGACGCCGCGATCGACAAAGTCAAGCCCGGTGTGGGTACCGATGAGGTGGCCGCGCTGTGGCCAAAGGCTACGGACCTCGGTTTCGGCAGCGAAATGGAAGCCTTCGGACTCCAATTTGGGCACGGCCTCGGCCTCGGCCTTCACGAACGTCCCATTATCTCCAGGCTGAACTCGATGAGTAACCCCGTAGAAATCCAAGAGGGGATGGTCTTCGCGCTCGAAACCTACTGCCCCGCCGACGACGGAATCTCCGCAGCGAGAATCGAGGAAGAGGTGGTCATCACCTCAAATGGTGCCCAAGTACTCACCCGATTCCCCGCTCAAGAACTCTTCGTCGCAAACCCCTACTAAGTCGTTTCTCCTCCTTACCCACACAACGAAAGAGGGGACTTGCCAACAGGCAGGCCCCCTCTTTCGTGGCTTGGTCGGACTTTTAGCCCTTCCAGATGGTCTTGAAGTTGCAGAACTCCCGAATACCGGGGGCTCCGAGCTCGCGGCCAAAGCCTGAATCTTTCACTCCACCGAAGGGAAGCTCGGGGTATGAGATCGTCATTCCGTTGACGAACACGGCACCCGCTTCGATGTTCTTGATGAAGTACTCCTCGTCAGACGCATCCTTGGTCCACAGCGCCGAGCTGAGACCGAAGGTGGTCTGGTTGGCGACCTGCGCAGCCTCCTCACGGCTTGAGACTTTATAGACACTCGCCACCGGGCCAAAGGCTTCTTCCATCACAAGCCGCATCGACGAGTCGAGCCCGTCAATCACGGTGGGCTCGTAGAACCAGCCGGGCATATCGGGCGCCTTGCCGCCAGTGAGGACGCGAGCGCCCTTGGCCACGGCGTCGTCGACCAGCTCAGCAAGCTCATCGCGACCTTTCGCGGTCGCGATCGGACCAATCTGGGTGCTCTCCTCGAGTGGGTCCCCCACGACGAGGGCGGCCATCTTCGCAGAGAACTTTTCGACGAACTCGTCGTAAACGTCGGCGTGGACGATGAATCGCTTACCCGCGATGCAGGACTGGCCGTTGTTGTTGACACGGGCGGTCACCGCAACGGTGCTGGCCTGCTCAATATCAGCAGAGGGCATCACGATGAAGGCGTCGGAGCCACCGAGTTCCATCACCGCCTTCTTGATGTTGGAGCCGGCGCGTCCGGCAACCGCGCGTCCCGCCGGCTCTGAGCCGGTCAGAGTCACAGCCTTGATGCGGCGGTCGTCAATGAGCCCGGCGACCGGGCCCGCTCCCGTGAGCACAGTGGTGAAGGAGCCGTCGGGGAAACCACCTCGAGTGAACAGAGTGTCGAGGTACATCGCCGATTCGGGAACGTTGGAGGCGTGTTTGAGAAGACCGGTGTTTCCCGCCATGAGAGCGGGAGCGGCAAAGCGGATGACCTGCCACAGCGGGTAGTTCCACGGCATCACCGCGAGAACCACTCCGAGTGGCTGGTAGTGCAGGTACGCCTGCTTGGCCCCAACGAGTGAGGGGTCGTTAAGAGGTTCGTCGGCGAGGAACTTCTCTGCGTTGTCCGCGTAGAAGCGCATGTTTTTCGCACACTTGAGAACTTCGCCGACGGATTGTGCGATGGGCTTACCCATTTCGATCGTGATCATCTTGGCCAGATCGTCGACCTCCGATTCGAGAATGTCGGCGCTCTTCTTCATCCACTCGGCGCGTTGAGCGTAGGTGGTGTGGTGGAGGGCTTCGAATGCGGCCTGGGCCTTAGCCAGACGGGCTTCGACTTCCGCCGCGTCGTGCTCAACGAATTCTTTAATGGTTTCCCCGGTAGCCGGGTTGACGACGGCGATGGCCATTTCGGTGACAAACCTTTCCGATAGGAAGCTAAATGAGCTGTTTCGGTGATTCGGATTTGCTTCTCGCCGAGCATAACCTTCGTGGGTACTACTCAGCTAAGAGGAAGATCCTTGTGCTCTAATTGTATACATCTTGGAGGAGCAACGGCCGACAAACCGGGCTTTGAGGCAATTGTCAATCTCATTTGTATCCAACTTGCTATACAGCCTCAGTTTTTAGTCAAGACCCCCATTCCACTGGAGCGCCTGGAAGCTTGGCCATACCGCGAAAATCACGGTGATCGGAAGAATCACCATTACCAGCGGCACGAGCATCATGCCCTCAGCTTGCCCCGATGGGCTCTCTCCCATTCGAGGTTGTCCCCAGGGCTAGCGACGACTGCGCGTTAGACTGACTGTCGCTGCGGGAGTGGTGAAATTGGCAGACACGCAGGATTTAGGTTCCTGTGCCTTCGGGCGTGGGGGTTCAACTCCCCCCTTCCGCACCAGCGTTCGGATGCTTTATCGCTAACTAACCCAGGCGGAAGAGCACCAAGGACAGGGCCATCACGGCCATTCCCGCCATCACGCCGTAAATCGCCAGTTGTCCGCTGCCGAACTCCCGCGCGGCGGGAAGCAGGCTGTCGATCGAGATATAAACCATGATTCCCGCGACGATGGCGAAGAGGAATCCGAGCAACGAGTCGGTGATGTAGGGCTGCAAAATGGCATACCCCAGCACCGCCCCCAGCGGTTCCGCGAGACCACTGACCACCCCCAGAGCAAACGCCCAACTGCGTCGATGAAGGGCGTAAAAAAGCGGGATGGCCACGGCGATCCCTTCCGGGATGTTGTGGATGGCGATTGCAGTTCCGACGCTGAAGCCGACCGCAGGGTCCTCGAGCGTGAGGAAGAAGGTGGCGATGCCTTCGGGGAAATTGTGAATAGTGATGGCGAGGGCTATCAGAAGTCCCGCCCGCAGCAGTTTCGCCCGAGATTCGGGAAGCTCTAACTGGACTTGGTCGCTCGGTAGCCGACGCTCTTCCGAGCGGGGCATCGGCAAGTCGGGGAGGAATCGGTAGAGCAGGGCCATCAGCACGAGCCCCCCAAGGAACGCAGCCGAACCACCCGTCAAGCCGGCCGTGGTCGACGAACCCCCAAGAAAACCCATCGCTTTGGGCAGAATTTCGACAAAGGAGACATAGAGCATCACCCCGGCAGAAAAACCGAGCGCCACAGCAAGAAAACGGTCGTTGGTAGCCTTCGCGAACAAGGCAAGGCCCGAACCGACGCCGGTCGACAGGCCCGCGCCAAGGGTCACCAGGAATGCAAGGAGAAGCCCAGTGTCCATATCTGGAAGCCTAACGACCCGCTTGGAACCTAGTGTGCGTAGCGAGTCTTGAGCAGCTCGGCCAGAGCCCGAAAGGCCTGCCCACGGTGGCTGATGCGGTTTTTCTCTTCAGCAGAGAGCTCTGCCGCCGTCACCGTATAGCCGTCGGGGCGGAAAATCGGGTCATAGCCGAAGCCACCGTCACCAAAGGCTTGCTGGGTGACCTCACCGGGCCAGCGGCATTCGATTGCCTCTTCACCCTGGTCATCGACGAGCGCCGCCACACACACAAAATCAGCTTGACGGTCGTTTACACCCTCCAGCCTGGTGAGAACGAGCTCCAGGTTTTTCAGGTCGTCCCGTTCACCGCTGTAATGCGCGGAGTCGATTCCAGGCTCTCCGCCCAGAGCTGTCACGCAAATCCCTGAGTCATCTGCGATAGAAGGAATCGACATCTCGGCGTATCCCGCGCGTGCCTTAATCAAGGCGTTCTCGGCAAAGCTCTGGCCGTCCTCCTCGGGTGCGTCACCGACGGGTTCAACCAGGTGAATTTCTGGCCATACCTCGCGCATTATCGCTTCCACTTCGGCACGTTTATGGGCGTTGTGGGTGGCGAAAACAATGTCCACTAGGACCCCAGGCTCTCCCGTTGGAGTGCCACGAGTTCAGCGATGCCACCCAGTGCCAGGTCCACGAGCTGGTCGAGCTCAGCCTTGGAGAAAGGTTGCCCTTCAGCGGTTCCCTGAACTTCTACAAGGAGTCCACGGCCCGTCGCCACGACGTTCATGTCGGTTTCCGCAGACGAGTCCTCGACGTAGTCAAGGTCGAGTCGAGGTTCACCGTCGACGATGCCGACACTCACCGCGGCCACGTGGTCGATGATCACATTCGCGCCTTCCGGCACGTGACCTTTCGCCTTTGCCCAGGTGATGGCGTCAGCGAGCGCCACGAACGCCCCCGTGATGGCCGCAGTACGGGTAGCGCCGTCAGCTTGCAAGACGTCACAGTCCAACACGATGGTGTTCTCCCCGAGCTCCGGGTAAGACACCACGGCGCGAAGAGAACGACCGATGAGCCGCGAAATCTCGTGGGTGCGGCCACCAACTTTCCCCTTGACTGCTTCGCGGTCCATCCGGTCGTTGGTGGAGCGGGGAAGCATGCCGTACTCGGCAGTGACCCAGCCTCGACCTTGACCGCCGAGCCAGCGAGGCACACCCGGTTGAAAAGACGCAGTCGCCAACACTTTCGTGTTGCCGAAGCTGATCAGGGCACTTCCCTCAGCTTGGGCACTCCAGCCTCTCTCGATGGTCACGGGGCGAAGGGCATTTGACGCGCGGTCCTTACGGGGCATGTACTGTCCTACTCACTGTCTTGTGTGGTGGCCTTCACGGCACGAATGAAATGGTCTGCTCGGTCTTGATAGTCACGGTACTGGCCAAAACTGGGCGCCCCGGGCGACATGGTGACGACGTCACCGCGGTTGGCAATCGACCGGGCGGTTTTGACCGCGTCCAGCATGCTGTCGACCGGAATCATGACGGGCCACTGTGAGCGGGAAACACCCGCCTCATCGAGCCACCCCTGGATCGTGAGAAGCCACTGCGGGCCCGAGTCGGGAAGACCAATCAGCCCCGCAATGGGGTGGCTCAATATTTCCTCTTTGAATACGGAGTCATCGACGCCCCGGTCGAAGCCTCCAATCAGGGCGACGACACGGCGACCTCTGAGGGATCGCAGCGCCATTGCCAAAGCGGGCGGGTTCGTCGCGAGGGAATCGTTGAGGAAGAGGATGCCCGAAGGATCGGGCACGGGCTCGAGACGGTTCGCGAGCGGGGTGAAACTCCTCAGGGCCTGCGCCACCGTCTCGTCATTCAGTTCCA
>JAYODB010000030.1:7587-14094 GCA_038106075.1 Cellulomonadaceae bacterium
GCGAGCGGGGTGAAACTCCTCAGGGCCTGCGCCACCGTCTCGTCATTCAGTTCCACGACGGTTTCCGCGGCCATGCACGCGAGTGCGGCATTCCACCCGTTGTGTTCGCCGATCATCGCAAGTTCCGTCGACGAGACCACGGGTTTCCCGCCGTGGATGAGAGACCATTCAGCGTCGCCCGATTCCACACTCCAGCTACTCGACTCATCAAGCAGGTCGTAATCCAGGGTGGGGTATCTGCTCGCTACTTCGGCGACAAGACGTTTCTGGGTGCCGTTGACGATCACGCGGGCCGGATTGTGACCCACGATGTTGAGTTTGTCGTCGGCGTAGGTGTCAAAATCCCCGTGCCAGTCGAGGTGTTCCTCAAACAGCGCAGTCAGCACAGCGGTGTGTGGAGAAACGGTCAAGCTGTGGCACTGATAACTCGATACCTCCGCAACAATCCAGTCAGCCTCCTCCACATCCCACAGCGGAATTCCGAGGTTGCCCCCCAAGACTGCGTTTACCCCGTGTGCGCGAAGGATGTGGTGTGTGAGCGCGCTGGTCGTCGATTTACCTTTACTGCCCGTAATCCCGATGATGCGCTCGTGATGACGGGCAAAAAAGAGGTTGGTTCCCGAGCTCAGAGCAATGCCACCCTCCGCGATCCCACGGACAAGCGGGTTATGACGCGACAAGCCCGGCGAAACAATGGCTACTGCGGCGCCTTCGGGAAGGCCGCTTCCATCGGCGGATACCACGAGCGGGATCTCATCGCCCCAGTGCGCCTTCCACGCTAAAGCGGCGTCACTGAGCCTCTGGTCGACGGCATAAAGCGTGGCCGTAGGTACCTCTCTCGTGAGCATCTTTGCCACAGCGAGCCCTTCGCGAGCAACCCCCACAATCAGCACGATTTTGCCGGCGAGGTCTTCCACGCTCAGGTGTGGTCGCTCAGCGGAGGGCACCCTGCGCTCCCTCGTATTCGCGCGGCATCGATACCTGAACCTCGTGGAAATCGAACACGTCTCGCTCGATGTCGGGGTGGGCATCGGTGAGGCCCGAAATGGTCTCGAGGTAGTGGGCAACGACACTGTGGCGCTGCCAGTCGCTTCGGCGGGCGGTGTGACTGAGCGCCACCATTGACTCTGCCTCGGTGCCGACGCATTCAAAAGGTTTGTGTTGGTCGAGGCCCAAGAGTGCATCAAAACCCGGAATTTGCTCCCGCTCATTGAGCATGTCACGACCGAAAATGTCGCGCAGTGCGTGGGGAGAGAGGTAGGTGGAAAGCACAAGGAAGATAAACCGGCACTTGTCGCATTCGCCGCACCAGGTCTGCTCGGCATCGGTGAGACGGAACGCCCGGTTACAGCTCGTTGCGACCCGGTGGTACCGAGGCACCGTGGCAAACATGCCCGCAATGCGCAGCTCACTGAAGGGGCGAAGGAGCGAAAAGTAGTGCTCACCACTCAGGCCCGCCTGTGGGCCGATGACGGCTTGAAGCGCCAGCTCGGCCTCGAGAGATTTGGACCACTGGTGGTTCACCATCCAACCGCCCACGGTGATGGTGGGCTCTGAGGCGGAGTGCTCGTTCGACATGACGACAGGGCCGGAGTTGAAAATACGCGCCTGAGTAAGCGCAATGAGAGAGTTCATCGCCGTCACCGGGACGTGGCCGTTGAGACCTCCCTGCTCGTTGAGCTCTAACAGCCGCGGGTCAATGACTCGGGTCGCCGTGATCAAAGGGTGTCCACTGGCCCGAGCGACTTTTTCGATGATCTGGTTGGGGTTCACTGCAAACTGCATGGGGTGCAGTCGGGCGCGTTGCAAGAGTTCAACCGAGACAATGGAGTCTTTTCCGCCACCAATCGGAACGAGCGGGTCACCCGACGCGGCGCGCCAAGAATCTTGGGGCCACTCCTCGGCGGGTGCCTCCAGCACGATTTCTGGTGTGAGTGGGCCAGAAAAACCATTGCGGTAGGCGAACTCCGCCATCCCCTCCGCAATGACCACCCGCAGGTAATCGACAGCCGTTGCGGTGAGCCCTGCCGCGCTGATTTCGAAGCGGCTCGGGGCGGCGAGCTTGTAATAGCTCAGGCCGAGAACGGCACCCAGAAGCGCCAACAGTCGGGGAACGCGCTCGGCGTCGACCTTGTCGGGGTGACAGCGAGTGAAAGTGAGGGTTTCAACGAAGCTCTCATCATCGACGTCGTTGCCGACGAGGGTGTAGTGAAAACGGGCGATAGAGGCCTGCGGATCCCAATCGACGTGGTCGTAGCGGAACGAGCGATAGGCCGAGGGGTCAAAAGCCATCGCTACGCTCACACCCCCTCAAAAAGCCCCGCGGATGACCCGCGAAGACACCCCAATCTTAGAGGAGTGTGGGGCCGCGACGGATTACCAGGAGGTGCGCTGATGCTCTTGTGTCACGAGTTCTTCAAGGTCACTCAGCCGGTTTAACCCCGCCATTGGCTTGCTCATTCGATGGTTTCCCCGCAGGGTCTCCCGGTGGTCGTGAAGAAACGCCCAATACCCGGCTGTGAAGGGACAGGCGTCGTCTCCCACCCGCTTCTCGGGTCGGAACGGGCAGCCCTGGCAGTACTGAGTCATTTTCTTCAAATAGGCCCCACCTGATAAGTAGGGCTTGGTGGCGACCATTCCACCATCAGCGTGCTGACTCATCCCCACCACGTTGGCGGGCATCACCCACGGGGTGCCATCGACAAACGCGTCAACAAACCACTCGTTTAACGCAGCAGGGTTGATTCTCCTCTGAAGTGCATGGTTACCAAGCACCATCAACCGATTGATGTGGTGGGTCCAGCCCCGATCCCTTACCTCTGAGAGGACGTGTTTGACACAGGCCGAGGACACAAGGTCGGGGTTGAGCTGGGAGAACTCCTCCGGCAGAGCGGTGGAATGGCCGAAATGGTTCGAGCGTTCGACGTAATCCTCGCCGAGGTGCCAGTAGAGGTGCCACACCCAGTCACGCCAACCCGCAATCTGACGGACGAAGCCCTCCACGCTATTGAGCGGTGCCTCACCTCGGTGATAGCGCTCGATGGCGGCGTCGATGACTTCCCTGGGGTCCAGCAAACCCAGGTTCATCGGAACACTGAGCAGAGAGTGCGCCATCGACCAGTCCCCCGGCATCGCCGCATCCTCGTAGGGGCCAAAGTCGGTCAAACGACTGTCGAGAAAATCACTGAGTGCAGCAAGAGCCTCGGCACGTGTCACGGCAAAGACGCGTGGCCCATCGTTACCAATGAACTGGGCTTTCCCGTCGCGCTCCAACTGGTCGAGCTCGCTGCGGACAAGCGCATCGATGTCATCTTCTTCGGGCCACAGCGGCGTCGGGAGGCCGAGGGACTCCGCCCCTTTTGGCGGCGGCTGGCGGTTGTCGTGGTCAAAGTTGAACGCGCCCCCCTCAGGAGCAAGGCCACCAGGTTTCGAGGCATCGGGCACCATGAGATACCCCTCCCTCGCGCGCACGTCTCGATAGAACGACTCAAGCAACAACTGCTTAGGGCCCCGTCCATCAGCCCACGCTACGAACTGCTCTTCGGAGGTGACAAAACTTCGCGAGGGCAAGACGCTGATGTCGGCGTCTTTCGAGAGTTCATTCACCATCGCGCGCAGGCCGTATGAGGTGGGGTTAATGACTTCCAAATCCCGGCCTCGCAAGACCGAACGGTAGCTCTCTGCCTGGTGAAACTCGACCCGGTCGCCCCACTCGGCCACGCGGTGGTGCAGGGCGCTCAAGATAAGGTGTGCCTTCTGGCGGTGAAAGGCACGGCGGGCAAACACTCCACGGTTATCAACGGCGAGGATGGGACCACCGTCATCGAAGTGGGGGCCCAGTTGGTCGGGCGTGAGGAAGCGCGGCGTGTTGGGTCCCGACATATCGGCAGTGTAGGCGCCGGGGGCGAGAGAAAGCCGGGAGGTTCTGTGTTTGTAGGCTGGGAGCATGTCGACGGCCCTTCTGACCGACCACTACGAGCTCACCATGTTGGATGCTGCTCGTCGGAGCGGTCGAGCGTCTCGTCGAAGCGTGTTCGAAGTGTTCACTCGCCGACTGCCCGGCCAGCGTCGCTACGGTGTCGTTGCAGGCACCGCCCGCCTCATTGATGAAATTGCCGCATTCCGATTCGGCGACAAAGAGCTCACTTTTTTGCAACAGCGAGAGGTTGTCGGCGCGGACACCCTCGCCTGGCTCGCCGACTACGAATTCGGTGGGACTATCCGCGGCTATGCCGAAGGGGAGCTTTATTTTCCCCACTCCCCGATTGTTCAAGTAGAAGCGAGCTTCGCCGAGGCAGTGATTTTGGAAACACTGATTTTGAGTGTGCTCAACCACGATTGCGCAGTCGCTACCGCGGCGAGTCGCATGGTCTATGCCGCCGGAGAACGACCACTAATCGAAATGGGCTCTCGCCGCACGAGCGAGCACGGAGCGTGGGCAGCCGCTCGAGCTGCGGTCATCGCCGGTTTCGGCCACACCAGCAACCTCGAAGCGGGGCGTCGATTCGGGATACCCACAATTGGTACGGCGGCGCACGCCTTCACCCTGCTGCACGACTCCGAATCAGAAGCCTTCGAGGCCCAACTGGCGACCCTCGGCCAAGACGCCACCCTGCTCATTGACACCTACGACATTGAACGCGGAGTCAAGAGGGCCATCGAAGCGGCCGGCCCCAACTTGGGTGCGGTGAGAATCGACTCGGGCGATTTGAGCGTGGTGGTGCGCGAGGTCCGCGCTCAGCTCGATGCTCTCGGCGCGACGTCGACGCGAATTGTGGTGACCAACGAACTCGACGAGTTCACCATTGCGGCTCTCGGTGCCACTCCCGTCGACGCCTACGGTGTGGGAACCGCAGTGGTGACAGGCTCCGGTCAACCCTCGGCGGGTCTCGTCTACAAACTCGTCGCCCGAGAAAACGACTCCGGCGAGATGGTGTCGGTGCAAAAAACCAGCGAAGGCAAGGCCAATGCCGGAGGCGAGAAGGTGGCCTGGCGCGAGCACCATAATGGCATTGCCTCAGCCGAGCACGTGTCTTCGACTGGCGCCCGACCACCAGAGTCGGCGCGATCGCTCTTGGTCGATTACATCCGCAATGGCGAGAGGGTCATCTCGGCCGATCCAGTGGCGTTGATTGAGGCTGGGCGCAGGCATCACCAACAGGTGATGACCGAGTTGCCACCTGACGGATTCCGCCTCACTCCTGGTGAGCCGGCGATTGCGACAATCATCAGCGAGGAAAACTAGGCTCGTCGGTATGTCTGAACCCCGTGACGATGGCCTTGGTGGCGGTGTTGACGTTCTCGATCGGGAACTTGAGAAGCTGCTCGAAGAGGAGCAACTCGAAGAGGGCGATCACGAACGCTTCTCCCACTATGTGAAGAAGGACAAGATTCTCGAATCAGCCCTGACCGGAAAACCCGTCAAAGCGCTCTGCGGGAAGATGTGGACGCCCGGACGGGACCCCGAGAAGTTTCCGGTGTGCCCCACCTGCAAGGAAATTTACGAAAAGCTCAAGCCTTAGAGCTCGCCGAGCGTCACTTTCACGGTGACGCTCTGACCTGCACGGACGTAGGTGAGGGACGTCTCCGTTCCCCCCGGCAACGTGCGCACTTGAGCGGTCAGGTCGATCCGGTTCGTAATCGGGTAACCGTTGAAGTTGGTCACCACATCGCCCGCTCGAAGACCGGCCGCATCCGCTGCACCACCCGGACTCACTGAATCAATGAGCGCGCCCGACACCACCGCGTCAGGGTTGTAAGCGGAATCGGTGACCGTTGCGCCCAAGAGGCCGTGGCTCGCGCTTCCGCCAGAAATCAGTTCGTTGGCCACCCGCATCGCATAATTCGAAGGAATCGCAAAGCCCAGCCCAATGCTTCCCGCGCCTTGACCGTTGGTCGTGTTGGACGCGATGGCCACGTTGACGCCGATGAGTTCTCCCCGAGCATTCAGCAATGCGCCTCCCGAGTTCCCCGGGTTGATTGACGCGTCAGTCTGAATCACCGGTAGTGATACCGAGGTGTTGGAGTTGGGCTGACCGAAAGGCAAGTCGAAGTCGAACTGGCCCGGTCCGTCCTCTTCGGTTTCTGAAGAACCCACCGTAATGGAACGGTTGAGAGCGGACACGATACCCAGAGTGACGGTGTTTGACAGACCCAGGGGCGCGCCGATGGCCACAGTGTCGTCGCCCACGTTGAGCGCCGAGGAATCTCCGACGGCAATCGGAGCGAGGGGGAAGCCCGTGTCGATTTTGATGACCGCGATGTCGGACACCGGGTCTGTTCCGATAATTTCTGAGGGCCAGAGTCGGCCGTCCGTGGTCGTGACTCGGATGGAGGGCTCGGCCTCTTGACCGCCTACCGTGACGACATGAGCATTGGTGATGATGTAGCCGTCTGCTGAGATGACCACACCGGAACCACTTCCTCCGGCTCGAGAGCCCGACACGTCCAAAGTCACGATGGACGGCATCGCCTCGGCAGCTACCCCAGTGATCACGGTCGCATCGT
>JAYODB010000031.1:0-2438 GCA_038106075.1 Cellulomonadaceae bacterium
AATCCCAAGTCGGCCTCTTGATCCTCCACCTCAAAGGCCCACGAGGCAAAACCATGGCCACCCAGCGGGTGGTCGGACGCTCCGGCGGGGATGGCGTAGGGCTTCCCACCCTTCGCTTCGACTTCGGCCAAGGCGTCCTCCCAGGAGGGACGGAAACCGATGTCGAACCCTGCGGGATCGAGTCGTACTTCAGCGCCCATAATGCGCGAGAGCAGAATGTTCCCTGTTTCTTCATACAGCGGGTTTTCCCAGTCGACCCAGTGCTCCTGAACCAGGACGGCCTTCAGGCCCAGCCTCGCGGCAACGGCGGCGACCTGGCGGGTGTGGTTTGACTGAACGCCCCCGATCGACACCAGAGTGTCGCAACCCGCGTTGAGGGCATCCTGCGCGAGGTATTCGAGCTTTCTCGTCTTGTTTCCGCCGTAAGCCATCCCGGAATTTAGGTCTTCCCGTTTTGCCCAAATCTCTACTTTCCCGCCGAGGTGTTCACTGAGCCGGGGGAGGGGGTGAATGGGAGAGCGTCCAACGAGAAAAGAGGCTTTGGGGGTGGCTTCGAGAGCGGAACGGGTCATAGCAAAACACTAGTGCTGTGTAAAAGGCGCGGTGTCGGTAGCCTTGACCAATGGCCACACTCGCCGATGTTGCCCGCAGAGCCGGAGTCTCTAAGTCGACCGCGTCGCGCGCTCTCTCTGGCCACGGCTCAGTATCGCTCGCGACAAAGAAGAAAGTCGCAGCTGTCGCGAAGGAGATGGGCTTCGTCGCCTCGAGCGCCGCAGAGAGTCTCGCAACCGGCCGCTCAAAAAACATTGCGCGTCTGACGCCGTTTGTGAACCGGTGGTTCCACAGTGAAGTCATCGACGGAGTCGAGGCCGCACTCATTGGCGCCGGCTACGACCTCACGCTCTACCGCCTGACCGACGACCCAGAACAACGCCGGGCACTGTTTGATTACTTCCTCGTGCGAAAAGGTGTCGATGCCGTCATTGCGCTGGCCCTGTACATCACCGATGAGGAAGTGGCGCGGCTCGACACCTTGGGCAAGCCCATTGTGGGAATTGGGGGAAAGATTCCGGGGGTGTCGACCTTTTTCATCGACGACCGCAGCGTGGCCCGGCGTCAAACCGAGCACCTCATTTCTCTGGGCCACACGAGAATCGTCCACATTGGTGGGGATATCGAAAACCAGCTCGACTTCGAGGTTCACGGAGGGCGACTCAGGGGCTTCAGGGATGCGATGGATCGCGCCGGTTTGAGCCAGCCCGATGATTTCGTGGAAACCGATGTCTCGATCGCGGGGGGACTGAAGGCAGGTTTCGAAGTTTTCTCTCGCTCGAAACATCGCCCCACAGGAATCGTTGCCGTGAGTGACGAAGTGGCAATCGGGGCGATGATGGCCGCCTACCGGCTTGGTTTGCGCGTGCCCGATGACATTTCGATTATCGGAATCGATGGCCATCCGCTCGGCGAGTCAATGGGTTTGACCACGATGGTTCAACACGTAACGAGGCAGGGATCGATGGCGGTGGCGCAAGCGCTTGCGCTTCTGGGTGGTCTTGAGGTGTCAGACGAGGCTGAGCTCGCCATGGAGTTACCGGTCGACCTCAAAGTGAGATCCAGTACCGGCCCCGTCTTGGCGTAAGCCCTGTCGCGGTAATCTCGACGCTATGGAGAGGGACAATGGCGACTTGGAGAAGATGTGGCGTCGAATCGGTTGGATCTTTGCCGCTGTTGCCCTGGTAATCGTCGCCGGTCCACAGATTCTTGCCCTCTTCCGCGGTTAGGGCTCATCCGAGGGGCGAGTTAGAGCTAGTCTCACTCTGTGGAGTGGGCCCTCATCGCAGCAATGGCGGTGTATTCATTCACCCTGGCCGTCACGCCCGGCCCTAACAACACGGCCTTAGTTGCTATCGGTGGAACGCACGGGTTTCGCGGTGCGGTGGCCTACTTGTGGGGCATGGTCTGGGGGCTCGCCATCCTCGTGACCGTGATGGCTGTGGGTTTAGGCGCGTTATTGGAACTGTTTCCCACGGTGTATCTCGTCATGAAATACGTTGCGTTTGGATACGTCATTTTTCTTGCATGGAAGACGGTGCGCTCGAAACCCGCTGAGACATCGGGTGACGCTAAAACCGTGACCGTGTGGCAGTCGGCCCTGTTTCAACTGGTCAACCCCAAAGCGTGGATTGCCACGGGAACTTTGATTGCCGCGTATGTTCCGCAAGGCGCCGATGTGTGGGCTTTCGTGATTGCCGGGGTGACCTTTATCGTCGCCACCATGCCCGGAGCCATGCTGTGGGCCGGTGCGGGCCAGGCGGTCAAGTTTTTTCTGGCTGGGTCGCGTGCTCACCGAATTTTCACATGGGTCATGGCCTTTGCGCTGGTCGGGTCGATGATTCCCGTTCTCTTTTTCGTATCGTGACCGCGGGATAGCGATGGGC
>JAYODB010000031.1:2538-13784 GCA_038106075.1 Cellulomonadaceae bacterium
TGGGCCGCGAGGCACATCCCTGACGTCTCTTCTAAGAGGGACTGGATTGCCGCGGGGTTGCTTAGTATTTTTGTCGGTGTCCTCGCCATTGACCGCCTGTATTTGGGAAAGGTCGGCACCGGCATTCTGAAGTTGCCCGCTCTTGGCGGCCTATTGATTTGGGCAATTATCGACGTCATTCCTATTGCTCTCAAACGACTCGACGATAAAGAGGGTTTTTCGTCCGCTTTGCCGGTCAGCACACAAGACGACACGGGCTGGAACCGTTTCCTTTTTTTGTCAACACAGGTTAGAGTCGATGCCGAAAGCTGAAAAATTGCCTATAACGTGATGGCGGTAACCTCATAATTCGAGCAGAGTTCCAGCAGCTCGGGTGCGTTCAAGGGAGAACACGGTGAGCAGTTCGATTACCACTGCCGACATCGTGGTCGTTGGTACGGCAGCCCGCACCAAAGAAGAGGTTGTTCGAGAGCTGGCTGCATTGTTGGTCGCGCAGGGTCGCGTGTCCGACTTGGAAGGCTATGTGGCGGCGGTGCGTGCCCGAGAGGAGCATTTCCCCACCGGCATAGAGGGTGGGGTCGCAATCCCGCACGCTCAGACTGAGTTTGTGACTGCTCCTGCGGTTGCCGTGGCCACCAGTGTGGAGGGTATTGATTTTGGTGCGGACGATGGGCCCTCTCACCTCATCTTTCTTATCGCGGCTCCACAGAGTTCGGAAAACCTGCATCTAGAAATCCTCGCGAACCTCGCGCGACGCATCATGCACGAGAACTTCAGAAATCAACTGCGCAACGAACAAGACCCTTCACGTATCGCCGAAATTATTTCCCAGGAGGTAAGCCCTTAATGGCCACCATCATTTGCGTCACCTCGTGCATCACCGGAATCGCCCACACCTACATGGCTGCCGAGGCACTTGAGCAGGCAGGAAAGAAGCTTGGCCACAACGTGATGGTTGAGACCCAGGGGGCAGCAGGTTCAAATCCTTTTTCGCAAGAGGTCGTTGATACCGCTGACGCGGTGATCTTTGCGGTTGACCTCGAGGTGCAGGGCAAAGACAGATTTAACGGCAAGCCCTACATACAGGTTCCCGTGGCGAAGGCCATGAAAGATGCGGTCAGTCTCGTCGAGCAGGTCTTAGCTGCGGCGGCAGATGGCACCGCAGGAATTGTGGGAGAGAAGTCCCCGGCCAATCCGGCAGTCGAGAAATCCGCAGACTCGGACAAGAAGTCTGGTGGGTTCTTTGGCGGCCTTTTTGGCAAGGGGAAGTAGAACTGGGTCGCGCCCGCGGCTCAGCCATTCAGTAGAAGTGCTGATTAGAAGGGAGAAACATCTTGGCAAGTGAAGGTACAGGCACCAAGGTCCGCCAATGGCTGATGACCGGTGTCTCCTACATGATTCCGTTTGTTGCAGCTGGTGGAATCTTGATTGCTCTTGGATTCTTGCTCGGAGCCATTGGATTCGGCACCGACGGTATCCACGCCTATGACGCTGAAGTTATGGGCGTAACCGGAAGCAGCATTAACCTGTTGTCAATCGGTAACTGGGCATTCATGATTTTCTGGTTCGGTAAGGCCGCATTCGCGTTCTTCGTTCCAGTCCTTGCTGCCTACATCGCATACGCAATCGCAGACCGTCCTGGTCTTGTCCCCGGTTTCGTTGCAGGTGCTCTTGCAACCGGCCTTGACGGAAACCCACTCGGTACGGGTACCGGATTCCTCGGTGCCATCCTTGGTGGTTTCTTGGCCGGTTTCGTGGCCCTGTGGATCAGCCGTTGGGCTGTTCCAAACTGGATCAAGCCGATTATGCCTGTGGTAACCATTCCTTTGGTCGGTTCGCTAATCACTGGTTTCGCCATGGTCATCGTCTTCAAGGGACCCATTAGCGGGCTCGTCAACGGTCTCACCGAATGGTTGAACGGCCTCAGTGGCCTCGGACTTGCCCTTCTAGGTCTTGTCCTCGGTCTCATGATGGCCTTCGACATGGGTGGTCCTGTGAACAAGGTGGCTTACACCTTCGCTGTCACCGGACTCGCGTCCGCAGGTGCAGCAGCATCCGCTACCGAGTTCCAGATCATGGCGATTGTCATGGCAGCAGGTATGACCCCACCGCTTGGTATGGCCCTGGCAACGGTTTTGCGCCGCAACGCCTTCAGCGATTCTGAGCGTGAAAACGGAAAGGCAGCCTGGCTGCTGGGTGCGTCCTTCATTTCCGAGGGCGCTATTCCGTTCGCGGCTGCTGACCCGCTTCGCGTCATTCCTTCGATCATGGTCGGTTCCGGTTTGACCGGTGCCATCGTGGCCCTGTTTGGAAACGAACTGCGCGCGCCTCACGGTGGAATCTTCGTGTTCCCCCTCGTGAGCAGCTGGTACACCTACGTTCTGGCAATTGCCATTGGAACCGTAGTGACGGCAATCCTGGTTCTCGTTGCGAAGAGCATCGGCGCCAAGGAAAAGGTTGCAGCCTAAGCACTGTTGCCACAGAGGGCCCGGGGAAACCCGGGCCCTCTGCTTTCGCGCTACTTGTTCTTTCGGAAGAAACTGCCGACGTACCACGCTGCTCCAGCCACAATCAGGAAGGCAAAGGGAGCAATTGAAGCCCATTCGATATTCACTCATTCCTCATTTCTGCTCGCAACAACGCTACTCTTCACCATCCCGCGGTGGCCGATGTTTCTGAGCGACAAACACCCAAAGAGCCAGCCCGGTGAAGAGGAAGGCAGCAACAACCCCGATAACGACGAGGTCATCGTCTGCCCACGAGTCATAGCTAAACACGATGACGGCAAAAACGACCAGGTAGGCCAAAACCAGGAGCCCGTTGCGCATGGCCACCATTCTAGGAATTAGCGACAGGAGACTTCCCGATAGCGGATACTGGTCGACATCAACACAAACCTCCACACCGTGATTGTGCCCGACCACGTCCACCCCGCCATCAATACCGTCGTCATGGACGCCGTCAACGACGCCGTTCGACACGGCAACGCTGACTGGATAGAAATTCACCTCGAACCCGGAATAGATCAGGTGGTTCTGACCGTGAGCAATAACGGCACGAGACCCCCAGAAGAGTTAGCAGGGGGCTTGGGGCCGCGACCCTCGATCGACTGGCGACCGGGGGTGGTCTCGGGAGACAGACGTTCTGGGGTTCATTCGCCTCAGAGCGCGGTTCGCCCTGCCTCGCGGTGATGAGCCCTCGGTTATGGCCTAACCTGGGGGCGTGTTACCCCCACCCGCCGGTCTGGTCACCCTGACCCCGTCACCGGCCATCGACCGAACCTATCGACTGCCTCGCTTACTCCTGGGCGAGGTGAATCGAGCGACATCGGTGACCGAAGAATTTGCGGGTAAGGGTGTCAACGTGTCGAGGAATTTGTCGCTCACCGGCATCCGCGCTCCCGCGGTTGTCCCGCTCTCCTCGCGGGATCGAAGCGCCGTAGAGGGCGATGAGTTGGTGGTGCCATCAGAATGCAGCGGGAGGCTGAGGGTCAACATCACCGCCATCGACGACGACGGCGAAACGACCAAACTGAACGAGAGTGCCCCCAGCCTCTCCGCAGAGGAGTGGAACACCCTCGTGTCCACCGCTAAGGACGTCGTGGAGAAGAGCGATTCGTCGTGGCTTCTCGTTGCCGGAAGTTTCCCACCTATCGCGGGGGGAGTGCCCGACGTTCACGATTTCCGAAGCCGACTGCCGCTCGGGGCGAGCGTTGCACTCGACACCTCCGGTGAGGTGTTTGAGGTTTGGGCGCGCAGCGGCGCGATTGATTTTGTCAAGCCCAATGTCAAAGAGCTTGGTGAGTTGCTGGGTCGGTCATTGGACACCCTGGGTGACGTTGCTGATGCCGCTGTGGAAGTGGCGTCGTGGGGCGTGTCGTATGTCATGGTCAGCATGGGCGCGGACGGCTTTCTCGGCCACTCTGGTGGCGAATTCTGGTGGGCAACTTGTGAACCTGTGGGCGTGCGCAACACCATTGGTGCAGGTGACGCGAGTGTCTCGGGATTCTTCGATTCTCTGCTTCGGAATCCAGATGATGTCCGGAGCGCGGTCGGGCGGGCAGCACAGTGGGGCGCTCAAAAAGTTCAACAGGTGACGTCACAACTGAACCACCTCGAGGGGCTACCCACCGTAACTGTCACCGATTTCTTGGAACGCTCTCGGCCGGTGACCGCGGACTAACTCCCCGTCGGTTCGCCACGCCCGACACATCCTTTTTGCCGTTTTGTGTTGTTTTGTGTTGTTTTGTGTTGTTTTGTGATAGTTTCTTAGGCAATTCACACCCGTTAGTGAGAAGGCGACAACGATGTTGGCAGAAGAACGACGACTTCAGCTCGTCGAATGGACCCGCAACGACGGTCGCATTGACGCTGCCGCCGCCGCCAAGAAACTTCGGGTCGCGACGGAAACCGTCCGGCGTGACCTCGACGTTCTTGAACGTCGAGGAGTCGTTCGTCGCGTTCACGGGGGAGCTATTGCTCAGGAAAGGTTCCACAAGGAATACACGATTCCCGAGCGGGAGAATCTCAATCCCGACGCCAAGGCCCGAATCGCGAGTGCTGCGGCGAGATTCATCCCCGACCGCGGATGCATCTTTGTCGATGGCGGAACCACTACCGAGCAGCTTGCCGGTTTTTTGCGCGACAAACCCGAGCTGTTAGTCATCACCAACAACATTCGGCTCGCGTCGCGCATTGGCGACAGCCCGACACGCGTTCATGTGCTGAGCGGTCAGATTCGACCGGCCACCCTGAGCACAGTCGGTTCTCGTGCGGCGGAAGATCTCAGCGAGTGGAACGCGGCAGTGTGCTTCCTTGGTGCAAACGGCCTGACCAGCGACATGCGGATGACCGCTTTTGATGCCGACGAATCGGCGGTGAAGAAGGTCATGATACGCAACTCTGACGAGCGCATTCTCTTGGTCGACCACAGCAAGTTTGGTCACACCTATCCGGCGACATTCGGACACGCGAGCGAGCTCGACCGAGTGGTGTGCGATCTCGAAACGGACCTCGACGATGTCGAAGCGCTCAAATCATTGGACCTGGAGGTCACCCTCGCATGATTCAGGTCACACAGGTTTCGATCCCCCCTGTGGGGTCGAAAACGCCGGAAAGCCCGGCGGCAAGGAGTCTGTTCTCCCTCTCCGAACCGCGCGGGCTTTCTGGCACAACCCTATCCCCTCGAGAGGAAGGTTCAGTTAGATGACTGACTTCATCCCATCCGGGGGCGGTTCAGGAGCCCGGGCTTCGATTCAGAAGCTCGGCGGTAACCTCGCGGGAATGGTGATTCCGAACATCGGAGCCTTCATTGCCTGGGGTCTTCTGACCGCTCTCTTCATCCCGACTGGCTGGCTGCCGAACGAAAGCTTCAGCAGCATGGTCGGTCCGATGATTATCAACCTGTTGCCGATCCTGATCGGTTACACCGGTGGTCGCATTGTCCACGGTCAGCGCGGTGCCGTTATTGGTGCTATCGCCACCGTTGGTGTGATCGTCGGAAGTGACATTCCGATGTTCCTTGGTGCGATGATCATTGGTCCGCTGCTGGCCTGGATCCTCAAGTACATCGACAAGGTACTTGACCCGATCACGCCTCCGGGCTTCGAGATGCTCATTGGAAACTTCTCCTTGGGTATCGCGGGCATGCTCGGTGCGATGCTCGGCTATGTCGCGATTGGACCGATCGTGACCGGAATCAGCAACGCTTTGGGTGCTGGTGTTCAGGCAATTACCGACGCTGGTCTGTTGCCTGCCGCCTCGCTGCTTGTTGAGCCGGCCAAGATCCTGTTCATGAACAACGCCATCAACCACGGTGTTCTCGGACCCCTCGGTGTCGTGCAGGCAGAGGAGACTGGAAAGTCGATTCTGTTCATGCTCGAGACCAACCCCGGTCCTGGTCTCGGTATCCTCGTTGCCTTCTGGCTCGCGGGTCCGAAACTTCTCCGCGGTTCGGCACCTGGTGCCATCATCATCCACTTCCTTGGTGGTATTCACGAGATCTACTTCCCCTACGTGCTGATGAAGCCGCAGGTTGTTCTCGGTGCCATCCTCGGTGGTGCGACTGGTGTTGCCACCTTCCTCGCCACTGGCGTGGGACTCGTCGCGACTCCGTCGCCGGGTTCGATTTTCGCCTACATGGCAGTGACCCCTCCGGGCAACCACTTCGGTGTGCTGCTGGGTATCCTGCTCTCAGCGGCAGTGTCGTTCGTGGTTTCTTGGTTCCTCCTCCGTCTCTCGAAGTCGGACGAGGGTCAGTCTGACCTCGCAGCGGCCCAGGCCAAGAGCAAGGAAATGAAGGGCTAAGCACCATGGCAGAAATATCGGCAAGTGACGTCAAGCACATTGTGGTGGCCTGTGAGGCTGGAATGGGTTCCAGCGTCATGGTTGCCAAGCAATTGGCTAAGCAGCTGAAGCCGCAAGGCATCAGCGTGACGCACTCTCCCGTCAACGAACTCGCGTCGACCGAGCACGACATTGTCCTGGTTCACCGCGGCCTTTCGGCCCGGGCGAAGCAGGCCGTGCCGGACTCGGTAGTGGTCATCTTCGACATGTTCTTGGGTGACCTCAACATCGCGAGAATGGTGGGTGAGTTGCAAAGCGGGGGCACCGTCTCGGATGGCTGACCTGCTGCAACTGGCCGGTATATCGCTTGATGCCACGGCCTCCTCGAGAGAGGAGGCCGTGCGCATCTGCGGCAACATCTTGATCGACCTCGGTGCGGTCGATCATGCCTATGCGGATGCCATGTGGGAGAGGGAGCAAATCTTCCCCTCCGAGATTGGCGGTGGGTTTGCGATTCCCCACGGCACCGACGAATCGCGCAAACACGTCAAGTTTGACCAGCTCGTTTTTGTTCGTTTCGTTGAACCCTTCACCTGGTCTTCCGAGGAAGTTCAAGCGTGCGTGGGTATTGCCTCACAGGGTGACGGACACGTTGAACTATTGGGCACGTTGGCCGAACTTCTGCTGGACGACGACGCGCGAGAGTTTTTGCTGACCTCGGCCGACGCCGAGGCGATTCGACAGGTATTGCTCACGGGAAGGATGGCTCAGTGAAAGCGGCAAAGTATCGGGGACCCGAAGATCTCACTGTTGAAGAGGTTGACTCTCCTTCCATCTCGCAGAAGGAAGCAAAAATAAGGGTTCACGCCTGCGCGACGTGCGGGACCGACGCCAAGATTTACTTTCACGGCCACCCCCGGTTAACGCCACCTCAAATTATTGGTCATGAAATTGCCGGAGAGGTCATTGAGGTCGGCTCTGACGTCTCGGGGCTGAGTGTGGGCGATCGAGTTCAGGTTATTGCTGCGGTTCCGTGCGGTGAATGCTGGGCGTGTAAGGCCGATCGGATGGGTATTTGTATCAACCAAACGTCGATGGGCTACCAGTACCCCGGGGGATTTGCGGAGGAGATGGTGATTCCGGAACTCGTCATCAGAGTGGGTGGGGTCAACAAGATTCCCGACCACGTCAGCTACGACGAAGCTGCCGTCACCGAGCCATTGGCGTGTGCCCTCAATGCCCAAAAACTCGTCAACGTGGGCGAAGGTGACACCGTATTGGTGATGGGTGCGGGACCCATTGGCTGCCTGCACGTCCGTCTCGCACGAGCTGCAGGGGCGAAAAAGGTCTTCCTCGCCGACGTCAACGGCGATCGCCTCAAGCTTTCCCAAGACGTTGTCGAATCAGACCGCGCCATTGACATGTCATCAGAAAACCTCGACGAGATTGTGCTGGCAGAAACCGACGGAATCGGTCCGAGTGTCGTGATTACCGCGGCACCGGCGGGCGCTGCCCAAGAGCAGGCTCTCGGATTGGTTGCCCCGGGCGGACGGGTGAGTTTCTTTGGTGGATTACCCAAAGACAAACCGAACATCACCGTCGATTCCAACGTCGTGCACTACCGAGAGCTCATTATTGCTGGGGCAAATGGATCCAGTCCCGCCCAGAACGCAGAGGCGCTATCGCTGATTGCTTCTGGCAAGGTGCCCGTAGCCGATTTGATTACCCATCGGATGCCGCTCAGCGACGTCGTCGGGGCCATCAACGCGGTATCGTCGGGAGAAGCCATCAAAGTCGTGATTAACCCGGGAGGTTAGTAGTGAGCGAGGTAGTTCTGCCGGTTAACGTCCACGACCCGATCGGTTTTCACGCGCGTCCCGTCAGTCAAGTCGTGGCCCTGGTCAAGGCTTCCGGCCTGGATGTGGTTATTCGTCGTGTGGGTGAAGAGGGGGTTGTTGCCAATTCACCCCTGAAACTTCTGGCGATGAAGGTCAAGACGGGTGAGACGCTCGAGATTGTTGTGCCGAGTGACGGTGCAGAAGCGGAGGCTCTCGCGGCATCGATATCAGAGACCATCAACCAAGAAGCGCCCTAGTCGTGGGCGCCGAAATTCGCGGCATTGGTATTGGCCGTGCACCCGGTTCAGGTCACGTCCTGAAGTGGGTTCGCGCAGAAGGCATCGACGAGCACCGCAAGTCGAGCGCCAGCGTGTCTCAAGAACGTGAGGCTCTCGTTGCCGGTATTGCGGCCGGCGCTAAGAGGGTTCGCGAGCAGGGCTCGGGCGGTGACGAACACACGGCCGACATCATCAATGCGCTCCTGATGATCATCGAAGACGAGGAGCTCGTCTCAATGGCTGAGCCCCACTTGGACGCGGGCTGGGACGCGGCGACTGCGCTATTCCTCGCCCTGGATGATTTGAGCGGGTTGATGGGCGACGATGAGGATTTCCAGTCACGCGTGGGCGATCTTCGGGGAATTGCATTGACGATTTCTGCCTCAATTCGGGGTATTGAGGGGGGATCGACCATTCCCCAGTCGGGCACTTGGGTGGTCGTCGCCGACGACCTCACCCCGGTTGACACGGCACAGTTTGGCCCCTCGGTGGTAGGTGTTGTCACCGAGCTGGGTGGCCCCACCAGCCACACCGCCATTATTTGCCGCTCTCGCGGCATCCCCGCGGTGGTCAGCGCCAAGGGCGCACTCGAGCTTCGCGATGGCGAACTAGTGCTCGTCGACCCGGTGGGCGACCGTGTGGTGGAGGGAGGAGAACTGTCCGACGCGACGACTCCAATTTCCTTTGTCGCCATCAACGACGAGCCACTGGTCACAGTGAGGGCGAATATTGGTTCCCTTGACGACGCCATAACCGCCGCCGCAACCTCCGCTCGGGGAGTGGGTCTTTTTCGAACCGAGGTGCTCTACCTCGACCAAAAAGTCCAGCCGACCAGGGCTCAGCAGGCCACACAGTTCGAAGAGATTTTCCGTGCGGCTCCCGCCGGAAAAATCACGGTGCGCACGATCGACGCCGGAAGCGACAAGCCGGTGCCCTTCCTGCCTAATGGGAAGGAAGAAAACCCTGCTCTCGGCGTCAGGGGATTCCGGTTGGGTCTCGCCCACGAGGATTTTCAGCGAGACCAGCTGGGAGCGATTCAAGACGCCATTGACGCCACCGGTCGCGACGTTCAGGTCATGGCGCCGATGATTTCAACGGTCGATGAGGCGCGGGCGTTTGCTGAGATGGCGAGGGGCGTGGGAATCGCCAGTGTGGGAATCATGGTTGAAACGCCCGCGATTGTCCCCATGGTTCCCGACCTCGTCGGTGTCGTCGACTTCCTGAGCATTGGAACCAACGACCTTTCTCAATACCTTTTCGCGGCAGACCGAATGCACCCGTCGATGGGAGCCCTGGTGGACCCCTGGCAGCCGGGCCTGATACGAACGATTGCCGAGCTCTTGCGTCACGCCAAGCCTGCGGGGCTGCCTGTAGGAGTCTGCGGCGAATCTGCGGCTGACCCCGTCTTCTCGATTGTCCTGGCAGGTTTAGGCGTTGATTCCGTGAGTGTCGCCGCAGCCGCCGTGGAGTCGGTCCTGGACGCACTTAAGTCGGTTGACCTCTCCCGTGCTCAGGATGTTGCCCATGCCGCGCAGTCGGCATCGACTCCGGGCGAAGCCCGCGAGGCCGCATCGAATTGCCTCAAGCGTGAGGAGCTCTAGCCTCGCGGCAGTCGTAGGGGCGAAGTCCTAGGACGTAAAGACTTTGCCCGGGTTCAGAATGCCCTGGGGGTCGAACACTGTTTTGATATCGCGCTGCAGCTGCCATTGGTCATCTCCCAGCTCATCTCTGAGCCATTTCCTCTTGAGAAGACCCACACCGTGCTCTCCAGTGAGGGTGCCACCAAGAGATAAAGCGCTCCTAAAGAGATTATCCGCAGCGCGCCAGATGTGTTCGGGGACCCGTTCGCCCTCGTAGACGAAGTTGGGGTGGAGGTTTCCGTCCGCGGCGTGAGCGACAGTCGGAATAGTCAGGGAATACTCGCCCTCGATGCGTCTGATCTCGGCGAACATCTCGGCCAATCGGGAGCGGGGCACCGCGACGTCTTCGATGAGGACCATCCCGTGGGCCTCCATGGCCGGGTGCATTGAGCGTCTCTCGTGCAGTAAATCCTCTGCGGCCGAACCCTGAGGGACACGTTCAACACGATTTGCGGAACGCTCCAGCACCTTTGCCATGGCAATCGAATCAGAGTCTGACGATGCGCCGTTCGTTTGTGCGATGACCACCGCGGCGCGATTGTCGGAACGATCCCGGCCGAGGTAAGCAGAAATCATCCGGTGCGAATGCTCATCAATGAGCTCCAGTATTGCGGGGGTGTAACCCTCGGAGGTGATCGCGACGCAGGCTTTGGCAGCCTCTTCGGCGGAGGCAAATTCGGCGCGCAGAGTCCACACCGGGTGTGAGTCAAGGGGGAGGAGTTTGACGGTCGCCTCAACGATGACCCCGAGGGTCCCCTCCGACCCAATCATCAATTGGCACAGGTCCAGACCCGTCACTCCCTTGACGGAGCGGTGGCCCATGTCGATGAGTCGACCATCGGCGAGAACGACCTTCAATTGGAGAACTGACTCTCGGGTGACGCCATATTTTGCGCACAGAAGCCCGCCAGCGTTGGTGGCGATGTTTCCACCTACTGTGGACCACTCTCTGCTCGACGGATCAGGAGCAAACCACAATCCGTGTTTTTGGGCTTCGGCGTTGAGGCTCGCGTTAATCACTCCGGCTTCGACTCGAGCCAGACGGTCTTCAACAGAGATTTCCAGAATCTGATTGAGTGCGCTGAGGTCGAGGACAATCTCGCCGTCAGTACCCATCGCGCCCCCGGCGAGACCACTGCCGCCCCCGCGCGGGACCACAGGAATAGTGTGAGCGGAGGCTACTCTCATGACCTCCTGCACGGCCTC
>JAYODB010000032.1:0-13724 GCA_038106075.1 Cellulomonadaceae bacterium
ACGCCGTGGCTTCAACCGAAAGTAGGGTTATAGCTCGTGACGATGACTGACCCCGTTCCCGCTCAGGCTGCTCTCCCTGGGCCGTCGCTCGCGGACTTCGAAAAGGCCCGAGAGGTCGTTTCCCGTGTCGCGCAAGTCACCCCGATGGAGGTGTCCCGATACCTCGGTGAGCTTCTCGGTCAACCCGTGTTTATGAAGTGTGAGAACCTGCAACGGACGGGTTCCTACAAGATTCGCGGTGCCTACAACCGGATGTCGTCATTGACCGAAGAAGAGAAAGCCCGCGGAGTCGTCGCGGCCAGCGCGGGCAACCACGCACAGGGCGTCGCTTTTGCCGCACGAGAGCTTGGTATCAAAGCCACAATCTTCACCCCGACCGGGGTAGCCCTTCCCAAACTTCAGGCGACGAAGGCCTATGGAGCCCAGGTCATCCTCACCGGTGACACCATGGCTGAACCGTTGAAAGCGGCGAGCGAATTCGCTGAAGAAACGGGTGCTATCAGAATTCCTCCCTTTGACCACCACGATGTGGTTGCAGGCCAGGGAACCGTAGGGCTCGAAATTCTTGACCAGGTTCCGAACGTGGAGACCGTCGTCTTACCGATTGGTGGAGGTGGTCTCATTTCGGGTGTGGCGAGCGCGATGAAGCAACGCGCTGCGGCGGAGGGCCGCACCATCAAGGTGATTGGGGTGCAGGCCAAGAATGCTGCCCCTTATCCCGGTTCGTTGAAGGCCGGAAAAATCATCGAGGTCGCCATCCAACCCACCATCGCTGACGGTATCGCCGTGGCCAAGCCCGGTGAGTTGAACTTTGAGATCATCAAAGACACGGTCGACGAAGTTGTCACCGTCGATGATGACGAAACCGCACGCGCCATCCTCGTGTTGTTAGAGCGAGCGAAGATGGTGGTCGAGCCAGCGGGAGCCGTTGGCGTGGCCGCAATCATGTCGGGCTTGATTAAGGCGTCCGGTCCCACCGTTGTGGTGCTCAGCGGAGGAAACATTGACCCGATGATTATGGAGCGCGTCATTTCTCGAGGGCTTGCGAGCTCGGGCCGCTATCTCAAGATGCGTATTCCCCTTCCCGACCGACCCGGGCAGTTGGCGCGCACCTCAGAAATCGTGGCGGACGCCAACGCGAACGTGGTCGAGGTTCTGCACACCCGACACGGCACGGGCCTGCAGATCAGCCAAGTCGAATTGGAGCTGCACATTGAAGCCCGTGGCCCCGAGCACGCGGAAGAGGTGCTCGAAGCACTTCGTCGCGAGGGCTACGAGCCTCGCACCGAGTTTTAGTGCTGGAAGGTTTCGACGTCGATAATTTCGACGGCGATTTCCGCACCACTGGGGGCAGTGTAGGTGGTGGATTCGCCAATCTTGAGGCCCAGAATGGCCTCTCCCAGAGGGCTCTGCTCGCTGTAGACGTCAAGATCGGTCTCCCCAGCAAGCTCGCGCGAGCCCAACAAGAATTTCTCTGAATCGCCGTGGATGTGGGCGGTCACAACGGTGCCCGGTTCCACGACACCGGAGCTTTCAGGAGCCTCACCGACAACCGCGTGCTTGAGAGTATCGGTCAAGGTTCGGATGCGGGCCTCCATCTTGGCCTGCTCTTCTTTAGCCGCGTGGTAGCCGCCGTTTTCTTTGAGGTCTCCCTCTTCACGGGCAATCTCGATGCGCTTGGCAATCTCCGAACGACCCTTGGTCGTGAGCTGTTCGAGCTCAAGGGCGAGACGGTCGTATGCCTCTTGGGTCAACCAGACCTGAGGACCGGACGATTGCGGCATTTATTCCCCTTACGAATAACAACCGGGCTCCAGCGGAGTCCGGTTGGCTCCATTGAGACTAAGACAACCAGCAGCGGTAGAGCAAGCCAGTCACAGCGGTTTCACTGGTTCTCACCCGCTGTTCAAAAACCCTTGTGCGGTCGGTTGAGGCCGGAATATCGGCGATCACCCAGCCGACGATTCCGTATTGAGCGTTCAGGGCTTGTATCGCGCATGACATCTCCGTACCGGGGTCAACAGAGAGTTCAAACTGGACAGAAATATCGCGCTCACCGGTCGCCTCCCAACCCAAGTCGCGTGCTTCGAACTGAGCTGTCGGTTGGGCGAGCCCAGCCCACCACAACCAGGCGACGAGAACAGCGGCGGTTCCCGCGCCACCGAGAATGCCCCAGGTGCGCGTCCGCCGCCGCCGCGCTGGGGTGTCCCCATATCGTTCAGCGGGGCGTTCGATGGTGGGCGTCGAGGAGGTGATGTCCTCGATGTCTTCTCGGCTCACTGCCACCCACCTCCGCTAGCGTTAGAGATGAGCGTAACGCTCGAGAAGCCAAGCAAACTGAGGAGTGAGCACGATGGGTGCAGCGGTGAGTGTGTGGGCAGAAGAGCTCATTCCCCCGATTGAAGTGGACCCTGTGTTGGTCACTCCTGGTGTCATCGGATTTGTCGTCACATTCCTCGTCGCGATGGGCTCTCTCGTCCTCATCTTGGACATGGTGCGTCGGGTGCGTCGGGTGCGCTACCGGGCGGAAATCGCCGAGCGCCTCGACGCAGAAGAGGCCGCTAAAGGGTTACAGGATTCATCGCAATAAGTAACACCGCGGTCCAGTGGCAGAAAAAAGCCAGCACCGTGAATGAGTGAAAGATCTCGTGAAAGCCGAAGTTTTTCGGTGAGGGGTTAGGCCATTTGGTTCCGTACACGATGGCTCCGAGTGTGTAGAGGCCACCACCCACGAGGACCAGCACCATCATCGCGATATTCGCGTTGAAGAGCGGAACGATGTACATGATGGCGGCCCAGCCCAAACCCAGGTAAATCGGGACATAGATCCACCGAGGTGCGGTGAGCCAAAACACCCTCATGGCGATACCGACGAGTGTGCCCGACCAGACGAGCCACAGGAGCAATTGGCCTTGGTTCGGCGGGAGCGCGAGCAGAGCCAGCGGCGTGTAGGTGCCTGCAATGAGCAAGAAAATGTTTGCGTGGTCGATTCGACGAAGCACGGCTTTGGTTCGCTCAGACCAGTGGAAGCGGTGATACACCGCAGATACGCCGAAGAGCAGCAAAGAGTTGAGAGCGAAAATCGCCGACCCAATAGTGGCGACCGTGCCGTCGGCGAGCACCACGAGGACGATTCCTGCGGCGAGGGCGAAAGGGAAGGTGCCTAGGTGAATCCAGCCGCGCCAGGAGGGCTTGTGCTCGAGCGCCCGGTATTCGATGGATTCCTCGAGCAGGGGAAGAGCGCGAGCGCCCGATGTCTCATCGATCGATGAATTGTCAGCGGGCATGGGCCCACACTAATTCGACTCCCTATGTGTCGGCCTCAGCCTGACGATGAGGAGGGCGTGGGCCCCCTGAGATGGGGCTAGGGTAGTCGCGTGCCTCGCCGAAGCGTGATTCCCGGGCTTGGTTTTCTCTACCGGCTCTATATCCAACGACTCAAGCGTCAGTTGGACGGTAAGAACCACCCACAACACATCGGCCTCATCCTCGATGGCAACAGGCGCTGGGCGAAACAGCGTCTCGAATCCTCGTCCCACGGCCATCGTGCGGGTGCGGACAAGATTCACGAGTTTCTCACCTGGTGCGATGACTCTGGCGTCAAAGTCGTCACCCTCTACCTGCTCTCGACAGACAACATTCGCGGGCGAAGCGAGCAAGAGTTAGACGCGCTCGCAACCATCATCGAATCGCTGGCCGACCAACTCTCCCGCTTTCGTAACTGGCGAATTCAACACGTGGGCCACCGCGACGACCTTCCTCCGGGGCTCCTGGCCCAGCTGGACGCGGCGGGAGCGCGCAGTGAACACAACTCTGGCCTCCACGTGAATCTTGCGGTGGGTTATGGGGGACGCCAAGACATCACCCAGGCGGTTCAGCGGCTGGTGAAGAATCACATGGCCTCCGGTGGAGATATGGAGTCGCTCGCAAAGTCCATCAGCGTGGAGGCCATCGCGGACAACCTCTATACGGGAGGCCAGCCCGATCTCGATTTGGTGATTCGCACCTCGGGAGAGCAGCGATTGAGCGACTTTATGATCTGGCAGGCCGCCCATAGTGAGTTCTTCTTTCTCGAAGCGCTGGGGCCCGACCTGCGTGAAGTGGACTTCCTGCGAGCCCTTCGTGACTTCGCACGGCGCCAGCGCCGCTTCGGCCACTAGCTGTTTACCTCGCCGACACTGCGCCTTCCGCGTGTCGGTCTCAACGTCTGGTTGAACCTGGCGTAGCGTCATCGCAACGGGTACCCGATTCCACTAAGGAGACACGGTGACACCAGCCGCTAACCCTCGGTCCACCTCAAAAAAACAGAGCAGCAAGAAGGAAGAAACGAGGGAGCGGACGTTCGTTCTCGACACGTCAGTGTTGCTGAGCGACCCGGCGGCGATGTTCCGATTCGCGGAACATCACGTGGTTCTTCCCGTCGTGGTCATCAGTGAGCTTGAGAAGAAGCGACACGATCCCGAAATCGGATACTTCGCGAGGCAGGCCCTTCGGTTCCTCGACGATCTTCGCGCCAAGCACGAGAGGCTCGACTTTCCCATCGCGGTGGGAGACGGCGGAACGCTACGCGTCGAGCTCAACCACTCCAACCAGTCAGTATTGCCCTCCGGACTCCAGTTGGGCGACAACGATTCCCGTATTCTCGCGGTCGCAGTGAACCTGGCAGGCGAGGGCCTCGCCGTGACGGTGATTTCGAAAGATCTCCCCATGCGCGTCAAAGCCGCCTCTGTGGGTCTCGCGGCCGAAGAGTATCGGGCGGAACTCGCCGTGGACTCGGGTTGGACAGGAATCGCCGAGATTGCCCTGGGCTCTGATGACGTTCAAGCTCTTTACGACGACGAAAGCCTGAAGACCCCCCTCGTTGAGGACCTCCCGGTCAACACGGGTGTCGTGATTTCGAGCGAAAGAGGCTCAGCGCTGGGCCGCGTCGTCGGCAAGAGCACGATCACCCTGGTGCGCGGAGACCGCGACATCTTTGGACTCCACGGGCGATCCGCTGAGCAGCGCTTGGCGATCGACGTGTTGCTCGATAACAACGTCGGAATCGTCTCTCTCGGTGGTCGAGCCGGAACGGGTAAGTCCGCGCTCGCGATGTGTGCGGGATTAGAAGCCGTGCTCGAGCGAAACCTGCACCGGAAAATCATGGTCTTCCGCCCCCTCTACGCGGTGGGCGGTCAAGAGCTCGGCTACCTCCCCGGAGACCAGGGCGAAAAGATGAACCCCTGGGCCGAAGCCACCTTCGACACTCTGAGCTCAGTGGTCAGCCAAAACGTGGTCAACGAGGTGATGGAGCGAGGAATCTTGGAAGTACTCCCACTCACGCACATCCGTGGCCGTTCCCTTCACGACGCCTTTGTGATTGTCGATGAGGCTCAGTCCCTCGAGCGAAACGTGTTGCTGACCGTGCTCAGCCGTATTGGCCAGAACTCTCGCGTGGTCCTCACCCACGACGTCGCCCAGCGCGACAACCTGCGGGTGGGCCGTCACGACGGTGTCGCGAGCGTGATTGAGGCGCTGAAGGGCCAACAGCTCTTTGCCCACCTCACGCTGACTCGCTCGGAGCGCAGCCCCATTGCGGCACTGGTGACCGACCTGCTCGAGGGCGGCCAGGCGGTCGCTTAGAGCCCCGGGGCAGTCATCCGAAGCACGTCGAGTGCTTCATCGAGTTGGGTTTCGGTGACCTCGCCTCGCTCGACAAAGCCCAGGTCGATCACGGCTTCGCGGACGGTCATCTTCTTCGCGACGGCGTGTTTGGCGACCTTGGCGGCTGCTTCGTAGCCGATGACGCGGTTGAGGGGGGTCACAATCGACGGCGACGACTCTGCGAGGGCTCGAGCGCGGTCAACGTTGGCTTCGAGGCCCACCACGGTCTTATCGGCCAGAACCGTTGAGGCATTCGCGAGCAGGCGGATCGACTCGAGCAGCGAGGTCGCCATCACAGGAATAGCGACATTGAGCTCGAAGTTTCCAGTGGCACCAGCCCAGGCAACGGTTTGGTCGTTTCCGATGACTCGCGCGCACACCATGAGCACGGCTTCGGGGATGACTGGGTTCACTTTGCCCGGCATGATCGAGCTTCCCGGCTGAAGGTCGGGAATGTTGAGCTCGGCGAGGCCGGTGTTGGGGCCTGAGCCCATCCAGCGCAGGTCGTTGCACACTTTTGTCAGTGACACGGCAATGGCGCGCAGTGCACCAGACGCTTCGACGAGACCATCGCGTGCACCCTGAGCCTCGAAGTGGTCAAGTGCCTCGGTGATGGGAAGTTTGGTCTGTTCAGCGAGGAGTTCAATGACCCGGGCTGAGAAGCCCACGGGGGTGTTGATGCCTGTTCCGGTTGCCGTTCCGCCGAGGGGAACTTCCGCGACGCGCGGCAGGGCAGCTGCGACCCGCTCAATTCCCAATCGAACCTGTCGGGCGTAACCAGCAAATTCCTGGCCCAGGGTAACCGGCGTGGCATCCATCAGGTGGGTGCGGCCCGACTTGACCACGCCTGACCACTCTTTCGCCTTCTTCTCGAGTTCGTGGGCGAGGTGCTCGAGGGCGGGAGTGAGCTGGTTGATCAGTGCTCCGGTGACCGCCACGTGGACTGAGGTGGGGAACACGTCGTTGGACGATTGGGACGCGTTGACGTGGTCATTGGGGTGAACCTCAATCCCAGATGAGCGAGAGGCGAGGGTTGCGAGAACCTCATTCATGTTCATGTTCGAGGACGTACCGCTACCCGTTTGATAGGTGTCGACGGGGAAGTGTTCAAGGTGATTGCCCGCAATCACTTCGTTCGCGGCCTCCACAATCGCGGTTGCGATGGGGGCGTCGAGAATGCCCAGTTCTTGGTTGGCTCGAGCGGCCGCTTTTTTCACCTGAGCGAGGGCCACAATGTGGTCGCGTTCGAGACCGGTACCCGAAATGGGGAAGTTTTCTACCGCGCGCTGGGTTTGAGCACGATAGAGCGCGTTAATAGGCACCTTGACCTCGCCCATCGTGTCGTGTTCGATACGGAACTCTTCAGCGCTGGCAGTCATGATTGTGCCTTTCTCCACCGGATGGGGAACAACGTAATTGCTATGAGACGTCTCCGACAACAACGTCGCTGATGACGCGGCCTTCACTGAGACGATAATTCGCGCCAACAATGGCTAGTTTACCGTCGGCAATTCGCTGCCCAATCAGCTCCGATTGGGCGAGTAAGCCAGAAATGGTGTCGCGTAAGTGCTCGAGCCCTACTGCTGCCGGGTCGACCTCTCCGCCCTTTTCCACGCCGGCCCCGTCGCGAGTTCTCATCACGGCGGGGAGGATGTCGGAAATCAACTCTTGAACGTGCGGAGGGAAAAGGGTGTCGGGTTTTCGGTCCTTGAGAATGGCGGCGTTGACCGCACCACAGTGGTCGTGGGCGAGAACCAAGATGAGGGGTATTCCCAGCGCTTCGACCGCGTATTCCAACGAGCCGAGCACGCTACTGGAAATAACCTGCCCCGCGTTCCTGACGACAAAAAGGTCACCCAGGCCCAGGTCAAAGATGATTTCTGCCGAAAGCCGTGAGTCGCTGCAACCGAACAGTGCGGCCTTCGGTGCCTGCTTAGCGGCAATTTGAGCCCGACGTTCGACATCTTGTCGGGGGTGTTCAGGCTTTCCGTCGATGAACCGTTGGTTTCCAGCGACCATCTCGCTCCACGCAGTTGCTGGTGTCAATGTGCTCATTCGGCTCCTTCAAACAAGCTGGGCTCATTATCGAGCAATTGCGAAGCAATAGACAGCACGCTCGCTTGAGACGTGCCTCGGAGAATAAGGGTTCCGTTCGACACCGGCGTCCACACCAGGTAGACGTCGTTGCCGGCCCCCTCCACACCGGCTCGGTCTCTGCTCGACCAGCCGTAGCTGGCTCCGTTGGGGCTGGTGAGTGTCTCTGATCCATCGACCCCGTCGTCAGGTATCTCGTTTGTGACGTCGTCGGTGTCGAGGTAGTGGACGATTTGAACAAAACCGCCTGATGCAGAAATGAGACCCACCCGCCACACATCGCCGGTGGATTCTTCACGCAAATCTGCTCGGTTAGAGCTCCACGTTTCATCGAGCTGGGGAATCGCGAGGTCGTAGCCGCTCTCTGCTTCCGCTTCAGCGCCAACGGCGACAAAGTCGATGGGCTCAGTCACTTGGCCATCGGGCCTGGCTACGACGAGAACGAGAAAAATGACAATTCCCAACGACGCCACGAGCGATGCGATGAGATTCTTCGCTGTTTGCCGCTGACGTCGAAGGCGACGGGCCTCCGCTTTGGCCTCAGCGATTTCTTGAGGGGTTCTTGGTTCAGTCATTGGGTGCGGAGCGAGCCTTGTCCAGTCTCTCCCGAGCGTTGGTCAACCATTCTTCGCAGCGGGTAGCGAGAGCTTCGCCCCTCTCCCATAGTGCGATGGATTCCTCGAGAGTCACTTGGCCCTGTTCCAAGGTGGAGACAACTTCGACGAGCTGGTCTCGGGCCTGCTCGTAGGAGAGTTGAGCGATGTCGTCAGCCGTCTCGCCCTTGGCGCTCTTTTTCTCACTCATCCCGGCCATTCTAGGAGCCTTCTTTCCGGACCGTGGCGGGGATGTGACCGCCCTTCACTCGAATGTCGATTGGTTGCCCTACCGCGACGCTCTGTGGATCAGACACGACGCTGCCGTCGTCAGTCTGAACGATGGCGTAGCCACGTTCCAGCGTGGCGAGCGGAGACAGTGCGCGCATGCTGGCCCGGAGGCGAGTGACATCACTCTTCGCTCGCTCCAACAGGGCATCGGTTCGGTTAACGCCCCGCTGAACTGAACGGACGATGTCTTCTGCGTGTGCATCGACGACCGTCACGGGATTAGCCATGACGGGACGCCTTCTGAAGAGCTCCAGGCGCTCAAACTCGGTAGTCACGAGGGTGTCGAGTCGTCGCCTCAGACGTGCCCGAGCGTCAGAAATCATCTCGCGCTCGGCGGCAACGTCGGGAACGACGCGTTTGGCGGCGTCGGTAGGAGTGGAGGCGCGAAGGTCAGCCACATCGTCAAGGAGCGGCCGGTCAGCTTCGTGGCCGATCGCGCTCACGACGGGGACTGTGCAGGCCGCCGCGCGTCGGACAAGGGCTTCGTCGCTGAAGGGGAGGAGGTGCTGGAAGTCGCCACCTCCGCGAGCGATGATAATCACGTCCACGTCGGGGTTGTTCTCGAGCCGATCGAGAGCGGCGATGACTTCAGGGACGGCCTTATCGCCTTGAACGCTGGCGAATTCGACCTGGAACGCCACATCGGGCCACCGCAATTGAGCATTGCGTAGGACATCTTTTTCCGCGTCCGAGTCCCGTCCCGTGACGAGGCCAATGAGCTGCGGCAGGAACGGAAGGGGCTTCTTTCTCTCCAGATCAAATAGGCCCTCCGCAGACAGTTTTGCCCGAAGCGCTTCAATCTTCGCGAGGAGCTCACCCAAACCAGCGAGCCGCATCTCGAGCACATTCATCGACAGTCGCCCGCCGCGGACATACCAATTGGGTTTGACCTTGACGATGACGCGGTCACCCTGACCAACGGACTCGGGGATGGATTCGCGGGTCGAGCGCCACACCGTGATGTCAACCGTGACATCGGCCTCGATGTCTTTAATGCGGCCGTAGACGTGTCCACCAGAAACGCCCCACTGGGTGATTTCTGCTTCCACCCAGACCGAACCCAGCCGATCAATATAAACGCCGAGCGATTCAGAGAGACGCTCGAGGCTCCACGGCGATTCGGGGCTCGAATCGTTTCCGGCGGAAGACATGTCTCAAGGGTAGGCCAGGTACTGGGCGACTCCCCAGTTGAGCCCATCCTGCGCTCACTACACTTGGGGCCTGTGACGATTTCAAATGGCGCTGCGTCGGCCCTGCTGACTCCTCCGACGGTGGCACCTCGCCGTGAGCCGTTGGAGGATCGTCCCGTTTCCGGTAGTAAGCGCATCTTGCTCGCGGCACCGCGCGGTTACTGCGCCGGTGTCGACAGGGCTGTGGTCGCGGTCGAAAAGGCTCTCGAGCGCTTTGGGGCCCCGGTGTACGTGCGCAAACAAATCGTTCACAACATCCACGTCGTTCGGGAGCTGGAATCTCGTGGAGTAATTTTTGTCGACGAGGTCGAAGAGGTCCCGCAGGGCAGCACCATTGTTTTTAGCGCCCACGGTGTCTCCCCAAGGGTAGTGAACGAAGCCAAAGAAAAAGACCTGAACGCCATCGACGCGACCTGCCCTCTCGTGACTAAAGTGCACCGCGAGGCAGTGAGGTTCTCGGGCCAGGACTTTCACATTCTTCTCATTGGCCACGCGGGCCACGAAGAAGTCGAAGGCACTATGGGGCACGCCCCCGAGTCCACCACGTTGGTGAATGACCCGGAAGAGGCCATGACCATTGAGGTTCCCGACACTGAGAACCTCATTTGGCTGAGCCAAACCACTCTCAGTGTCGACGAAACCATGGAAACGGTCCGGCGCTTACGGGAGCGCTTCCCCCACCTACAAGACCCCCCGAGCGACGACATCTGTTACGCGACTCAAAACCGGCAGGTGGCGATAAAGAAAATCGCCCCCGAATGCGACCTTGTGATTGTGGTGGGGTCCCAAAACTCGTCTAACAGCGTGAGGCTCGTGGAAGTGGCGTTGGAATACGGCGCGAAGGCCGCCTACCGCGTCGACTACGCGAGCGAAATCAAGCAGGAGTGGCTCGATGGGGTCGCCACTATCGGGGTCACCTCGGGAGCGTCTGTTCCCGAAGTGCTCGTCGAGCAGACACTCAATGACCTCGCTGACGCCGGCTACCGAGACGTTGATGAAGTGAAAACCGCCGAGGAGGACCTTCAGTTCTCTCTGCCCAAAGAACTTCGTCGCGACGCGTCAGGAAACACCGACGAGCGCGCGCTCGGCGGTCGCCTGCGCTAATTACAGCGCGTTACCTGCAGAACCCAACTGCTGGCACGCCTCCACCACGCGCGCTGCCATCGAAGTTTCGGCGTCTTTACCCCAGGCACGGGGGTCGTAGGCTTTCTTGTTGCCCACTTCGCCGTCGATACGCAGCACCTGGTCGTAGCCGCTGAGCATATTGTGGGCAATCGAGCGGGTGAAAGCGTATTGGGTGTCGGTGTCAATGTTCATCTTGATCACACCGTTTCGCACCGCTTCGGCGATTTCCTCTTCGGTGGAGCCCGAACCGCCGTGGAAGACGAGGTCCATGGGCTTTGGCCCGGTTCCGTACTTGGCCTGAAGACCGGCCTGAATTTCACCCAGCAGTTCAGGGCGCAGCTTCACGTTGCCCGGCTTGTAGACACCGTGCACGTTTCCGAAGGTGAGAGCAGCCATGTAGCGACCCTTCTCGCCAAGCCCCAGCGCTTCAACGGTCGCGATGGCGTCATCGAGAGTGGTGTAGAGCTGGTCGTTGATTTCGTGACTCACACCGTCCTCTTCACCACCGACGACACCAATTTCCACCTCGAGGATCTGACCCAGGGCACTCGTGCGCTTGATGAGCTCCTGCGCGATTTCGAGGTTCTCTTCCAAGCTCACAGCCGAGCCATCCCACATGTGCGACTGAAACAACGGAACTCCGCCGTTCTTCACCGCTTCCTCTGAGGCCGTTAAAAGTGGGCGAACAAAGTTATCGAGTGCGTCTTTCGGGCAGTGGTCGGTGTGTACACCCACCCTGATGGGATAGTTCTTTGCCACCTGGTGCACAAACTGAGCAAAGGCAATCGCGCCATCAGGGCGGTTTTTGACGGTGTGTCCGGAGAAGTAGTCAGCGCCGCCGGTCGAGACCTGAATGATGCCGTCAGAGCCGGCCTCAGCGAGGCCCTGCAGAACCGCGTTGATGGTTTGTGACGAGCTCACGTTAATTGCCGGGAGGGCAAAGCCTTTCGCCTTCGCGTGGTCGATAATCGCGGCGAATTCCTCAGTGGTAGCGACAGGCATGGTGAGCGGGCTCCTTTACTCGTTTAAATCAGCGCTCGACCCTTTGAGCCTATCGCCCCGGGAAGGTCGGCTCACGGCGACTAGAGTGGGAGCTAACAGCCATCACCGCGTGAGTTGAGAGGGTGTGCCGGTGTCCGAGGAAGAACCAGGCGAACTGTTCATCCACCCCGACCGCAACTTGGCGATGGAGCTGGTGCGGGCGACAGAAGCAGCCGCGATTCGCGCGAGTCCGTGGATCGGCCGCGGCCAAAAGAACGAAGCCGATGGCGCCGCCGTTGACGCCATGCGCAAATTCCTCGCCACCGTGAATTTCCAGGGAACTGTGGTGATTGGTGAGGGCGAAAAGGACGACGCCCCGATGCTCTATAACGGTGAAGTCGTGGGAACCGGCCAGGGGCCCAAGTGTGACATTGCGGTCGACCCGATTGACGGGACGTCACTGACGGCAGCGGGTCGGAGTCACGCCATCTCGATGCTCGCGGTCGCGGACCGGGGCAGCATGCTCGACGCTTCAAGCGTGTTCTACATGCAGAAAATCGTGTCATCGGAAGAGGGCATCGGAGTTCTCGATATCCGCAAACCCCTTGCCGAGAACATTCGCGCCCTTGCACAGGCGAAAGGCAAACCCGTCGAAGAGATTCGGGTGGCCGTGTTGGACCGACCCCGGCACGAAGCCGTCATCGAGGAAATCCGCGCGGCCGGTGCCGGCACGCGCCTGATCTTCGATGGCGACGTCGCAGCAGGCATCAACGCCGCCCGTCACGACAGCCGCATCGACATGGCGGTCGGTATCGGGGGCAGCCCCGAGGGCGTCGCCACGGCGTGTGCAATTAAGGCCTTGGGTGGGTTCATGCAGGGGATTCTCGCTCCGTCAACCGATGAGGAAAAACAAAAAGGCATTGACGCTGGACTCAAGTTCGACCACGTCTATGGCTTGAACGACCTCGTCGCAAGCGACAACACGTTCTTTGTCGCCACTGGTGTCACCGACGGTGAGCTGGTGCGGGGTGTGCGCCGTCAAGGCCCGCTCATCAGCACAGAAAGCATCGTGCTACGCGCGCGCTCGGGCACTATTCGCCGAGTGAGTGCCGACCACCAAGCGTCGAAGTGGCTTGTCGAGTAGAGGCTATTTCTCGAGTTCTTCTGCGTCGCTGGTGAGTTCAGAAGCACTCAGTTCCCTAACCGACTCGTCGATGCTGGGCAGTGACTCCGGCATGCCCTCGCCATCGCCCAGTTGACTCAACTTCCGGGTGCTCGGAATCACCCGACGCTCGAGAGTGCCCAAGAACTTGTTGTAGTCGCTCACGCTGGTCTGGATGGAGCGTCCGAGTTTGGTGATGTGACCGGCGAGGGTGCCCAGGCGGTTGTGGAGCTCGCGCCCCGTTTCAAATAGCGACTTGGCGTCCTGGGTGAGCGCGTCTTGTTGCCAGGCGAACGCCACGGTCTTCATCACGGACCACACCGAGACGGGGGAGGCGAGGGCAACGCGTTTACTAAACGCCCACTCCAACAAATCGGGGTCTGCCTCGAGCGCGGCGGACAGGAGCGCCTCGGTTGGAATGAAGCAGATGACGAACTCAGGAGAGTTATCGAGGCTCGTCCAATACGACTTCTTGCTCAAGGAATCGACGTGGGAGCGCACGGCCTTCACGTGGTCGGCGAGCAGGGCGTCGCGCTTTCGTGCCTGCTCACCCGTTGCAGAGACCGGGATTTCTTGAGCGTCCCAGTAAGCAGAGAAGGGAACCTTCGAGTCGATGGCGATGTATTTGTCACCCGGAAGGTGAAG
>JAYODB010000033.1:0-13268 GCA_038106075.1 Cellulomonadaceae bacterium
ACCTGCTCGTTCGCGAGCACGGTTTGGTCCACCGGGTCCCAGTTCACCCAGGAGTCTTTGCGGTAGGCGAGCCCCCGCTCATACATCCGAAGGAACAACCACTGATTCCACTTGTAATACTCGGGGTCTGAGGTGTGCAGAACGCGTGACCAGTCAAAAGACGCTGCATAGCGCTTCATCGACGCTTTCTGCTGCTCGATGTTGGCGTAGGTCCACTCTCTAGGGTCTGTTCCACGCTTAATCGCCGCGTTTTCGGCGGGAAGGCCGAACGAGTCCCAGCCGATGGGGTGGAGGACTTGGAATCCCCGTAAACGCCAGTAGCGGGCAACGATGTCGCCTAGGGCATACACCTCGGCGTGGCCCATGTGAAGGTCCCCAGAGGGGTAGGGGAACATGTCGAGGATGTATTTACGCGGGCGGGAGTCCGAGGGGTCACCGACGGTGAAGGGTTGAGTTTCTTCCCAATACGCCTGCCATTTGGCTTCGAGGTCGCGAAAGTCAGGACCTGAGGGTTCATTGGGGGTCTCTGGGCTCACCCGCTCAAGAATACTGGTCGCTCGGGGCCCCCAGTGCCTCTAATAGCCGGCGTGCTTTATGCCCCACCTCAGCGATTTCCTGCTGGGGCACGGACGACGCAGTGATTCCCCCACCGACGCCAATACTGACCACACCGCCATGGAACACCGCACTTCGAATCGTCATGGCCCACTCCATCGAGCCATCGAGCCGCCACCAACCCCAAATGCCCGAATAGACGCCGCGTGGCGCCGACTCATACTGGGCGAGAAGCGTCACGGCACGGTGTTTGGGTGCTCCGGTCATCGACCCGGCAGGGAAACACGCCATCAACGCGTCTACCCCATCGCAGTCAGCGCGTAATTGGCCTTCCACGGTGGAGACCAGCTGGTGCACGCTCGAATAGGTCTCCACCTCGAACAGGCCCGAGACGTTCACACTGCCCGTCTCACACACCCTCTGTAGGTCGTTTCGCATGAGGTCAACGATCATGAGGTTTTCAGCTCGCTCCTTGTCACTCTCCACGAGCTCCCGGGCCAGCGCCGCATCCTCTTCAGAAGTGGCGCCTCGCGGCCTCGTGCCCTTGATGGGCCTTGTGCGCACGAGGCCCTCTGCGCTGATGGTGAGGAAGGTTTCGGGGCTCGCTGAGACGAGCGAATAGTCACCCAGGCGAAGAAGAGCCTGATGGTGGGTGGGTGAGAGGCCGATGAGGCGCTCGTGCAACTCCCAATCGGCTATGTCGGTCTCCACCTGCACCTCGGTCGTGAGACAGATTTGGTAGACCTCACCCTCTCGAATCGCCTCGAGAGCATCGGTGATCATCTGGGTGTAGCGTTCGGTGTCGTCTCGCCACTGGGCTCGGGCGGCAGTGGCTTCTGGGCTGGAAAACTTGGGAACTGCGGCCGAAAGCGCCGTCTCGGTGTGCGAGACCCACTCCTCAAACCCCGAATCGCCTTCGATGCCCCAGGCCACGACCTCGCCCGAAGCAAGCCATTGCAGCGAGCGAGACACCCACATTCCGCGTGATGCCGCACGGCTTGCACCTCCCACTACGTCAATTCCCATGGTTTCTGAGGCCACGTCGTAGGCGATGGCGCCCACGAACCCCAGGGGTGTTCCCTCCGGGGCGCTAAAACCCGCCTGCTGCCCGACCTGTGCTCTCAGTGATCGAAGTTCAGAGCCGGATTCGAGCTCAACGGGCTCTCCCTCAGCGAGGATGCTCTCCCCCGTGCCGCGCTCCCCAGAACTCGTTTGCCACAACACCCACTCTTCGTCCTGGTAGAGGTCGTGAAACGCGTCTTGGACGCTCACTTTCACCGAAAGTTCACGGCGCACAGCGCTTGGGGCCATAGCCTTTAGCCTATGGCGCTGCCCGAGTTGAACTACTTCGCCGACGGCGAGTGGATCGACCCTCCCAATAATTCAAACCCCCTGGAGGTTGTGGCGGCAGACTCTTTCGTCGTTGACCAAGGAAAAGTAATCGGCTACGACCGACACCTCTCGCGGTTCGCGGAGGCCATCACCGACGCTGGTTTCTCACTCGAAGCTGAACTCCCCGAATTCATTTCACACTGTGAGATGTGGATTCCGAAGGAGGGCAGATGGTTTCCTCGCTTTGACCTCGTGGCATCACCAGAAGGCCACTATTTCCGCTACCACCACCGGCTCGCCCCCGCCCAACAGGAGACCGCGAGCCTCATCGTCGCCCCCAGCGACACCCGTCTGGTTCCCCACCGCAAAGGCCCCGATTTGGAGCGCATGGGCGACCTGCGCTGGTGGGCCTATTCCCGTGGCGCCCAGGAAGCGCTCATCCTCTCCCCCGACGGAATTGTCGTCGAGGGGGCATACAGCGCCATCGCCGTGATTGACCATGACAGCAACGAGTTTGCGATTACTCCGAAGAGTTTCCGCCGCGTTCCAAGCATCACCGAGGGAATCGTGTGCGGTCTCGTCGACGAAGCCGGGCTCAGCGTAGTGCAGAAAAACCACACCATTGCTCAACTTGAGGGCAAAGAAGTGTGGGTGCTCTCCGCGCTTCACGGAATTCGTATCGCCACAGACATCGCCGGCGGCCCCTCATTGGCCATCGACGAGAGTCGCCAGCACCACTTCCAGCAGCAGCTCGTGAGAAAAGCGCGGGAGCTAGCAACAGGCCACTGATGTCACCGGTTTTTCGGGCCCACGCCGATGGGCACGCTTCCCCAGCTCGTATCACTATGCTTGCCCGCAATGAACGGCGCCCTCGACAGCTTTCTTGACTTTGTCATCAACATGGACCCGGTGTTGCGCACCCTGCTCACTGGTCTCGCTGTCATGCTCGAAACAAGCGCTCTTGTAGGCCTCATCATGCCCGGCGACACAGTGGTCTTGGTCTCGTCCACCGGCGTCGAGGGAGTGCTCGAGTATTTGTCTTTGGTGGCGGTCATCATCCTTGGGGCCCTGCTCGGCGAATCGATCGGCTTTGCGATTGGCCGCTGGTTCGGACCTAAGCTTCGAGGGGGCAAGCTCGGCCAGCGGCTAGGCCAGGATCGGCTCGCGAGGGCAGACCGATTCGTGGACCGCCGTGGAGGCATCGCAGTGTTCATCTCGCGCTTCCTGCCTGTCTTCCACTCGGTCGTTCCGCTCGCCGCCGGTATGTCGCAAATGGCCTATCGCCGGTTCATGGCCTGGACGACACCTGCGTGCACGCTCTGGGCGTTTATCTATGTTTCCCTCGGATCAGGAGCTGCGGGCACATACCGCGCTCTGAAAGACCAGATCGACTGGGCCGGCTGGGTATTCATCGGGTTCTTCGCCGTATTCTTCACCCTCTTCTTCATCATCAAACACTTCCTCATGCGCTTTGCCCACGATTCCTCCCATCCGACCGAATCGATTCCCGAGGTCGAAGCAGAGAAGTAGAAAGGGGCCCGGCTGGGCCGGACCCCTTCCTTAGATGGTTTCTAGAACCCGTTGTCAGCGAGCCACTGTGCCGCGATGTCTGAAGCAGACATTTCGTCTTGTGTGCTCTGAAGGTTCATAGCGACCAATTCATCGGCGCCCATCGCCTCGCTGATCGGGTTGATCACTGAGGCAATGTCCTCTGCGATGTCACTATTCGCGATGGGAACGAGGTTCGACGCCAAGAACAGACCTTCTGGGTCAGCCAGGGTGACCAGGCCATACTGCGCAATCGCGGGGTTTCCGGTGTAGATGTTCGCGACCTGCACCTCACCGGCAAGCAGCGCATCCAAGGTGACCTCACCCGTGGCACTGAAGTCGACCGTGACGCCGTAGACCTCGAGCAGGCCTGCGGGGCCGTAGGGGCGCTCTTCGAGCTCAGGGGCACCACCGAGCACGAGCGGGCTTACGCCCGCAAGGTCAGCGATGGATTCGAGGCCTTTTGCAGCCGCGAACTCGGCGGTGACGTTGTAGGAGTCCTGGTCAGTAGCCGGCGACATCGCGAGCGCGGTGAGCTGCTCGGGCAGGGCCGACTGGAGGGCCTCGTAGACCTCGTTGGTCTCTGTTGCAGCGGTTTCTGCGTCATAGAACTGCAGGAGGTTACCGGTGTATTCGGGGAACAAGTCCACTTCACCGGCTTCTAAAGCCGGGATGTAGGCGTCGCGCTGTCCGATTTGGAAGTTGCGCTCGACGGAGAAGCCTTCTGCTTCGAGTGCTTGCGCATAGATTTCGGCGACGATTTCGTTGGAATAGTAGGCCTGTGAGCCCACGACAATCGTGTCTGAGCTCCCACCAGCACAACCGCTCACGGCGGCTGCGGTGGCAATGGTGCCCACGATGGCGATAGTGCGTGTCAATGTCCTCATAGCGTGTCGATCTCTCATTTGGTGTGCATGGGGCGTCTCCAGGCTAACGGGCCCGGGTTAGTGCTCGCCGAGAACCCTCCCGCGCTCGAATATCCTCTCCCCCAGCACTACGCACTCCTTTCGGGGTGACGACTCTAGTCATCGCCGCAAAGAGGGCATCTAGGAGTAGCGCGAGGAGCACAATCACGAGTGCGGAGCCAATCATCTGATCAAAGTGTCGAAGCGGTATGCCCTGGATGATGTCGTAGCCCAGACCCCCAAGACCGACGTAGGCGATGAGGGTGACGGTGGCCACTACCTGCAACACGGCGCTTCGAAGCCCTCCGACAATCAGCGGGAGTGCTAGGGGGATCTCGACTCTCCACAACACTTGCCCTCCGGTCATACCTTGGGCCCGCGCGGCGTCGAGGGTTCGCCGGTCGATTTGGTCGACCCCGGTATACGCGCCTGCGAGGAGGGGAGGTATCGCGAGGAGCACGAGTGCGATGACAGCGGCAATCGCCCTGCGTTCCACTCCCAACAGCAACACGAGGTAAAGCAGCAGTCCAAAGGTCGGTAATGCCCTGGCGGCCCCCGCCACTCCTACCGCCCAACGCCTCCCCCGGCCCGTGTGTCCGATAAAAAACCCGAGTGGGATGGCAATGGCCGCTGCCAGCACAACGACAATGCTCGTGTAGGCAAGGTGCTCGAGGGAGCGCTGGATCACGGAACCCTCCGAGGTGTAATTTTCGGGGTTTGTGAGCCACAGCCAGGCGTCAACAAAAAGCTCCATTACACCGCCTCATTCGCTCGGAGGCGTGACTTCGCGAGTAGCGACCAGGGCATGAGGGCTCGCCCCAGAGCGAGCAACAACACATCGAATATCAGGGCCACCACCAGCGTCATCACGATGCCGGTGACAATTTCCGCTTCGATTCTTCGCTGAAATCCGTCGGTGAAGAGATAGCCGAGGCTCTTCACACCTACCAAGACACCGACAGTGACCAGGGACACCGTACTCACCGACACGACTCGCAGGCCCGCGAGCAAGACAGGGCCCGCCAGGGGAAGTTCAACCTGGAAAAACCTCTGCCACGGCCCGTAGCCCACCGCGGTGGCAGCGCGGAGGGAACCCGCGTCGATACTCGCGAAGCCATCTGAGACGCTTCTGACCATAATGGCGACGGCATAAATCACGAGGGCGACGATGACGTTCAGCTCCGAAAGGATGGGGAAACCAAAAAGAGGCGGCAAGAGCACAAACAGGGCTAACGAGGGGATGGTGTAGAGAACACCCACCACACCTAAGACACTCCCCCGCCACGTTGGGAAACGAAAGGCGAGCCAGCCGATGGGAATCGACAGCAGCCCGCCCAGAACGATGGGGGGGATCGAGAGGGCAATGTGAGCGAGGGTGAGCTCGGCAACGAGCCCTAGATTATTTCCCACCCACTGCATGGTGTGCTCTAGGCCTCGAGTCGGCCCTGGATGCGGCCGTCACTATCGACCACCACGGCGGGGTCCTTCGAACTTCTGTGAAGAACTCGGTTTCCCTGGGCGGCCCCGATAAAGCTCGCCACAAAATTGTCTGCGGGGGCCGTGATGATGTCTTCGGCGGTTCCCTGTTGGACGATTTCCGCACCCTCACGCAGGATCACCATTTCGTCGGCCACGAGGAACGCCTCATCGACGTCGTGGGTGACGAACACCACGGTTTTGTTCAGCCTCGCCTGTAAATCGAGCAGTTCTCGCTGAAGCTCTCGCCTGACGACCGGGTCGACCGCTCCAAAGGGCTCATCCATCAGGAGAATGTTGGGGTCCATCGCGAGCGCGCGGGCCACTCCAACTCGTTGCTGCTGGCCTCCGGAGAGCTGTTGGGGGTACCGGGTGGCGAGGTCACTATCGAGGCCGACGACTCCCATGAGTTCCCGGGCCCGGTCGTGTGATTCGGTCTTGCTCACCCCGCACAACCTCGATACCGTCGCGATGTTGTCGATCACGGTCTTGTGCGGCAGCAACCCTCCGCTTTGCATGACGTAGCCAATAGAGCGTCGAAGCTCGACGGGGTCGCGCTCAGAGAGGTGTTGACCGTCAATCAGCACCTCACCCGAGGTGGGCTCGACCATCCGATTCACCATCCGCAGGAGGGTGGTTTTGCCACAACCGCTGGAGCCCACCAAGACGGTGAGGGTGCCTGTGGGAACGGTGAGCGAGAAATCACTGACGGCCCGAGCTCCTCCGGGATAGTCCTTCGAGACGTGTCGAAACTCAATCATGAGAAGACTGCTCCGTAACAGGTGGCGGCCCGGGGTAACCCCCAGTCAACCAGCGCTGGGAGTGAAACGCCAGCTACGCCTGTGCGGTGGCGAGGACCGACTGGGCAAGCGCTGGCGCCTGGGCGAGTAGGGCGCGATCTCCCTTGGGGTTGGAAAGATACGCCTTCGCGATGACCGTATCGGCGACGTCGAGGGCCAGCTCGAGGGTTTTCTGTTCGACGGCAGAAACAGACTTCCTGAAGTGGTGTGCGGCGACACGGGCAAAGTGACGGATTCCCCAGCGCTGGTCGCGGGCGGGACGAATATCGAGTGGGTCTCCGAGGCGGAGAGCCCGGAAGCCCTTTTCGTCTCGATACATCGCAGCCAGCACCGAGACCGCCACCTCGACTACTCCAGGCACACCAGTAGGGGCAGCGGTGGCCATGGCGATGGCGAGGGCGTCGGCGGCGCGCTCACGGTTGCGCTGGGCGAGAGCATCGAGCAGGGCGATGCGGTCGGGGAAGTAGCGGTAGACCGTGCCAATCGACGAGCCAGCGAGTTCGGAGACGTGGGCGGTGGTGAGGGTTTCAAAACCGTTTTCGTGGATATAACGGGCGGCCGCATCGAGGAGATTCTCGACCCTACGGGTACTGCGCTGTTGGACGGGCTCGAGTCGCACAGAAACGGCGGGAGCGTCACTTCGCACAGAAAGACTCACAGCCACCGCCTTAAGCAAACGACCACGGGCGTTACCTCATCGTCACGCCGATTCAGTCCCGGGAAGCTCGAAGTCTAACAGCGCTTTCTGCTTGTGCACTCTCGACCTTTTTCACGCTACGTGGCCGGGCTAGGCTTACCGGGTGCCCGAAACCCCACAGGACACCAACCCGGCAGCGAGGCCCCATCGCGCTGCTCAGTTCGAGGATTGGTTCCAGCAGTGGCAAGTCGATTGGGGGCTCAAGCGTGGCCTTGTGCCGCAGGTGATTCCTTTTCGCGGTCTGGGCACGACATCGTCTGTGAGGGTGCTCGCTCGGGTGGTGTTGAGCTCCCGTCCTGGCATCAACGACAGGACCCCCCGAAAGATTCGTGGTTGGCGCAGCTTCACCTCACCTCCCGTCCCCTTCGCCGAAGTGACCGTCCACGCGGATGGCCAATCCACCACGGTCACCGCTGACCGTGGTGGTGTGGTGGACACCACGCTTGAGATGTCCCTCGAGCCCGGCTGGCACGATGTGTGGTTGAGCGTAGGCGACTCCCTCGCCTCGCGAGGCAGAGTCTTTGTGGTGTCAGACAGCCAAGAGATTGGCGTGGTCTGTGACGTGGACGACACCATCATGGTGACCGCTCTCCCGAGACCCTTTCTCGCCGCATGGAACTCGTTTGTGCGAGACGAACACGCGAGACGGCCTGTGCCCGGCATGGCGGTGCTCTTAGAGCGAATCGTTCGCGACTATCCGGGGTGCCCTGTGGTGTATCTCTCGACCGGAGCGTGGAATGTTCAGCCCACGATTACCCGTTTTCTCAAGCGCCACCTCTACCCCATGGGGGCGCTACTCCTCACCGACTGGGGCCCGACTCCCGAGCGCTTTTTCCGCAGCGGACGCGACCACAAGCGCTCGAGCCTCGAGCGCCTCGCGGACGACTTCCCCCAGATCAAATGGATTCTTATCGGCGACGATGGCCAACACGACGAGGCGCTTTATGGCAACTTTGCCCGCACCCACCCCGACCAGGTTCGCGCGGTAGCCATCCGCGAACTGCTCGCCCCCGAGGCGTTGCTCGCCGGTGGTCGGTCGCACCGCAACAGAACCGAAGACCCCGACTCCATTCCATGGGTGTCCGCGTCAAACGGCGCGGGGCTTGCTGCTGAGTTAGCCCGACTCGGCGTCCTCGAGTGGCCTGCTCACTCCCCCGAGTGAGTAGCGCAGCTGGGCCACTCGCTTCGCCGACGCGTCGATTTGGGTGACGCTGATGCCGCCCGACTCCACCGCTTCAGCGATGGTGGCGACCGCTTCATCGACACGGTTCATCGCGTCGGTTCGGTTCCGCCCGCCCGCATCAATGATGAGATCCATACCCGCCGCAATCGCCCGCAGGGCGTTGGTCGAGAAGTTTTGGTAGGCGTCGTCGCCAGAGTCTTCGAGCATCGCCAGGTCGTCGGTAATGAGGACGCCGTCGTAACCCCACTGCTGTCGTACCAGGCGCACCCACTCCCCAGAGAGCGAAGCCGGGGTGTCATCGACACGTGACACCACCAAGTGCCCAAACATCAGCATCGGAACGCGCCTGTTGACGGCGGTGAGGAATGGGGGTGCGTGGTCGTCAAACCACGTACTCAAGGCAATGGAGGATTCACCGATGGTCTCGTGGGTGTCCTCTGTGGTGAGGCCATGACCCGGGAAGTGTTTGACGGCGGTTGCCACCCCGCTCACCGACCCGTCGAGAGCAGCGGCGACATAATCCGAGACCTCGGCTGCGTCGGTTCCGAAGCTGCGCTCGTGGATGTAGGCGTCGTCTCCCGGACTCACATCGGCAATCACACCGAGATTCACGTTAGCCCCGACATCAAACACCAGGTTGTTTCGCTGCTCGGTTGCCTCGGTGGTATCGCCGGCGGGTAGTTCGCCGAGCTCACTGGGCGAAGGAAACGGGTCGGGGCTGAGCCGCTGCACCGCGCCACCTTCTTGGTCGACGGCAACAAGCAAGTCGGGCTCTCCGAGTTGCCTTACCCCCGCCACAAATTCCCGAGACTGCTCCACCGAGCCCGAGACGTTATTGCCCAGCAGCAGAAAGCCCGCAACACCGAGGGCATCGTAGGTGCGCTCAAAATCTGAGGGTGACGTGCCGGAGATGTGAATGAGAAACAGCGAGGCAATCTTCTCCTCGAGCGTCCACGACGCCACCAGCTCGGCTGCGGGGTCACCTTCGCCGACGGAGACTTCCACTTCGAGCGCTGACTGGTCAATGTCGGGGAACGCGGGTCCGTCCACCACGGTCTCGCTAGCGCTCACCACGGCCGGCGTGAACCCCCCGTCGGGGGTGTCGCTGAGGAGCCCCTGGCAGCCAGAAAGCACCACCGAGGCGCTCAAAGCGAGGCCCGCCGTGACGGCTCGTCGGCGAGATCGGAGCAAGAGGGAAAACACCCTCCAACGCTAATCGTCCTCTCCCATTTTCCGCAGAACCGCGCTGATAGCGTGGGAACTATGGTCGATAGTTCTTTTCTGGAGATTGGAGCAATACTCGGCCTGGCGCTGGTGGGGGGCCTGCTCGCCAAATTCCTCAAACAACCCATCATCGTGTCCTACATCGTCGTCGGCGTCGTCGGTGGCCCGGCCGTTCTGGGCATTCTGAGCGGCGAGGGTGACATCAAACTGCTGGCCAAGCTCGGCATTGCGATGCTGCTGTTTCTCGTGGGCCTGAAGCTCGATATCCACCTGATTCGCCAAATTGGCCCGGTGGCTCTGCTGACCGGCTTCGGTCAGGTCGTGCTGACCGCGGGTGGCGGTTACCTCGCCGCCATTGCCTTGGGCTGGGGTGGCGTCGACGCAATCTACATTGCGCTGGCTCTCACCTTCTCCTCCACGATCATCGTGATCAAGATGCTGGGTGACCGGCGCGAGATTGACCAGCTCCACGGGCGTATCGCCGTAGGTGTGCTGATTGTCCAAGACATCCTCGTCGTGATCGCGATGCTCGCGATTGTCACGGTGGGCCAGCCTGGCGAGAGCATGCTGCTGATCGACATCGCCTGGACGCTTGGTGGAGGCCTCCTCTTCCTCCTCGCTGTAGGCGCACTCGCGAGGTATGTTTTGCCTCGGCTGCTCGATTGGATGGCACGAAGCCAGGAACTCACTCTGGTGTTCGGGGTGTCGTGGGCGGTTGCCCTCGCCGCGGCGAGTGCGTGGCTCGGGCTCAGCATGGAAATCGGAGCCTTCGTCGCTGGGGTGGCCCTCGCCTCCACCCCCTATCGGGAGAGCCTGGGAGCTCGGCTCGTGAACCTTCGCGACATCATGGTGCTGTTCTTCTTCATCGAATTAGGGTCGTCACTCACCCTCGACGGGGCGGTGAGCCAACTGGTACCCGCACTGATCCTCACCGTGTGTGTCCTCGTTGGCAAACCGGTCATCGTGCTGCTGGTGATGGGACTCCAGGGCTATCGGGCACGAGTGTCCTTCCGCACGGGCCTGGTGCTCGCTCAAATCAGCGAGTTCTCGCTGATTCTGATTGCCCTGGCGCTCAGTGTCGGCCAGGTCGACAATAACGTCGTCAGCTTGGTCACCCTGGTCGCTATTTTCACGATCACCATTTCGACCTACTTCATCTCCTACCAACAACACATCCTCAAAGCCTTCGACCCACTGCTCAGGCGAATCGATGGCGATCGAACGCTTCGGGCGGAAGTCTCGAAGGAGTCTCATCCCTACGACGCCATCGTGATTGGTGCGGGGCGGCTCGGTTCAGACATTGTGAAGGGCCTGAGGGACGAGGGCGCGGAACTTCTCGTCGTCGACCAAGACCCACGGGCACTCAAGTCAATCGACCGCTTTGACGTGGACACGCTCTTCGGCGATGCGAGTGACCCCGATTTCTTGAAGGTTCTCCCCATCCACGAAACCCAAACGGTGGTCTGTGCGGCACCCGATCGGGCGACGAACCTCGTGGTGCTGGAGACCATTCAGAGACTGGGCTTCACCGGAAACGTCTGTTTGACCGCTCTAGACCGGGCCACCGCCGACACGTTTGAGTCCTATGAACAAGTCACTGTCATTCGCCCGTTCCAAATGGCCGCTCAGTCCGTTGTGATTAACATGAGAAGCCGCCTGGGTGGCTCGGAACAGAACTAGCAATACCCCCTGGGGTATTGCTAGGATAAAACTCTTCCACCCCTCATGTGAAAGGCTCACACCGTGAAGAAGTTTCTTGCCACTCTTGCTCTCGCACTGGGCGCTAGCCTGGCACTCGCCGGCTGCGCAACCGCGGAGCCCGTTGACCTCTCGGAGGACACCGTGATCATTGACGTCCGCACCCCCGCCGAATTTGCCTCGGGTCACCTCGAAGGTGCTCTCAACATCGACGTGCAGTCACCCGACTTTGCCGCTCAAATCATGGAACTCGACCCTTCGGGCGAGTACTTCGTCTACTGCCGCAGTGGAAACCGCTCCGGCCAGGCCATCGCCCAGATGACACAGATGGGCTTTGACGGCAACAACCTCACCAACGGTGGTGGCGTCGACCAAGCTTCAACACTCTCGGGAGTCGACATCGTCGTGCCGTAGTTCATTACGACGCTGAGACCCGGCTTCGGCCGGGTCTCAGTCGTTAAGCCGGTGTTTTCTCGGCGACCATCTCGCGCACCATCGGAATCACCTTGGTGCCGTAGAGCTCAATCGAGTGCATGAGGATTCCGTGACTCATCGGGCCGGTCGAATACTTGAGGTCAAATCGGCTGGCCCCTAGTGCCAGAAGCGCATTCGCGATCTTTCGCGCGACCGTTTCTGGTGACCCCACGACCAAAGCGCCGTGGTGAGCCTCATTGAGGTAGTGCTCTTTGGTCATCGGGCCCCAACCACGCTCTCGTCCGATTCGGCCAAAGGACGCCTCGTAGTGTGGCCACATCTCTTCAATGGCTTGCTCGTCAGTATCCGCGATGTGGCCGGGCGAGTGCAGGCCAATGGGTTGCGGGGCCTGCTCGAGCTGCTCCATCGAGCGGCGGTAGAGGTCGGCGTAGGGCGCGAAGCGCTCGTGGGCACCGCCAATAATCGCCAGCATGAGTGGGAAGCCGTAGCGGGCGGTCCTCACGACGGACTCGGGGCTACCGCCAACGCCCACCCAGGTACGAATCTGACCCGAGTGCGACTTGGGGTAGACCTCCTGGTTATCAAGCGGCGCACGGTGCGAGCCCTGCCAGGTCACCGGACCCTCTTTGAGGACCTCGGCGAGTAAGTTGAGTTTCTCTTCGAACAACACCTCGTAGTCGCCCAGCTGGTAACCGAAGAGCGGGAACGACTCCGTGAAGGAACCCCGCCCGACAATAATCTCTGCCCGCCCGTGGGAGAGGGCATCGAGGGTGGCGAAGCGCTGGAACACCCGAATTGGATCGTCCGAGCTCAACACGGTCACCCCTGAGGCGAGACGCAGATTCTGCGTCTTCGTCGCGATGCCGGCGAGGATGGTTTCTGGTGTCGAAATCGCAAAATCATCGCGGTGGTGCTCCCCGAGCGTAATTCCCGAGACACCCACCTGATCCGCGAGGACAGCCTCTTCGACCACGTCACGGATGACCTCTGCATAGGGCTTCGGTTCACCTTTTTCGTTGAAGGTGACGTCACCGAAGGTGTCCAAACCAAGTTCGAGCTCGAAATTCACGTGTTCTCCTTGAATTGTGGGCCACCAGTATCGCGCGGTTGGCCGAGTAGGGGCTGAATTAGGGCTGCAATCTCTCAATCGCCCAGCCATCGTCGGCACGGACAAACCGAATTCGGTCGTGAAGGCGGGAGCGACGCCCCGCCCAGAACTCAATCGACCGCGGCCTAATCAGGTATCCGCCCCATTTTTCGGGCCTGGGAACCTCGTCGACTCCGTCAAAACGTTTCGTCGCCTGCTCGACTTTCGCTTCGAGAGCCTCGCGAGATTCGATTGGCTGAGACTGGTCACTCGCCCACGCGCCAATCCGAGAATCACGGGGGCGAGTGAAAAAGTAGGCATCTGAGTC
>JAYODB010000034.1:0-12969 GCA_038106075.1 Cellulomonadaceae bacterium
GGCCCCACGATGATGGCCATACCGATGAAGTGGGTCACCAGCGCAATGTTGTGAATGAACTCCATGACAGTTCCTTATCTAGTCGGAGGCGCGAATCACAATGACATCGGTCGCGGGTTCTTCCCGCTCAGGGTCTTTCACCAGGTCGGGCTCGACAAAAATTTCGCTGTCCTCGCCGATGACCTCTCTCACTCTGCGGCGCGCATCATCCAAAGCCGACGAGATGGCATAGACCGGGATTGTGTCGACCATCGCGACCGATGCGGCGACAACGAGGGTTTTGTCGGCAGGGTTTTTCACCATGGTCAGACGCAACACCGATTGAACATCGGGGCTATCCAGAAGGGCTGATACGACAGCATCTCGGGAACTCTTTCCCTTTGACGGCTTCGACGTTGACGCACTCACCTGAGCTACTCCCTCGACCAGATGCTTTCCCTCCACCATACACTTGGGGCATGAGCGAGACGCTTCCTCCGATTGCACTAATCGGCACCGGAAAAATGGGCGGGGCAATCCTTGAGGGGCTGCGTCAGCCCGGCGTCACGGCCTCATCGGTGAGGGCCACGACTCAGTCGGAATCGACTGCGCAGCTTTTACGCGATAGGGGTGTCGAGGCACAGAGCATCGAAGCCGACTCCGACGCCAATCTGTGGGCGGTGGCGGGGGCAAAGCTCGTTGTCTTGGCGGTCAAACCGCACTACATCCTCGAGGTCTCACGCTCGATCGCTCACGCACTCGAACCTGATGCGGTTGTCGTCAGTGTGGCCGCAGGCATCACCACCGGCGATATCGAGCAGGCCTCGGGTCGGCCAGTCGTTCGAGCCATGCCGAACACCCCCTCACAAATCAGACAGGGCGTCACCGGGATCGCCGCGGGGCCAAGGGCGACCTCAGATCACCTGAAAGATGTGTCGCACCTGTTTGAACTCGTTGGGGATGTCGTCGTCGTGGATGAAGGCGACATTAATGTCTTGAGTGCGCTGTCTGGCTCCGGCCCCGCCTACCTCTTCTATGTCGCCGAAAAGATGATGGAGGTCGCGACTCGGCACGGATTCTCGGCCGACGATGCCCGCACCATGGTTCAGGGCACCCTGCTCGGGGCAGCGGCTTTGCTTGACGCCTCGGGTGAAACACCCCAAGACTTGCGTCGAGCGGTCACCAGCCCCGGTGGCACGACCGAGCAGGCCATCGCCGCATTCGACGAGCACGACATGGGTCAGATTTTCCAGGAAGCGGTCGACCGCGCGGTTGCCCGCGCCATCGAAATGTCGAAGAGTTCGGACTAGTCGCCGAGGGTGGCGAAGCGCTCGATGTCATCGTTCGAGCCCGACACGATAATCAAGTCGTGGTTTGTGACCACGGTCTCTTCTGTCGCGTAGGTAAACGGCTTACCGGGAGATTTCACGCCGACCACGGTGATGTTGTACTTGGTACGCACCCCCGACTCGGTGAGGGACTTGCCACGAATCGGCTTCGGCGGATACATCTTCACCAGGGCGAAGTCGTCGTCGAAGCGGATGAAGTCGATCATGCGACCGCTCACCAGGTGGGCGACTCGCTCGCCAGCTTCACGTTCTGGATAAATCACGCGGTGGGCGCCAATACGGGTCAAAATCTTGCCGTGAGCCTCAGAAATGGCCTTCGCCCAAATCTGCGGAATCTTGAGATCGACCAAGTGGGTCGTGATCAGCACACTCGCCTCAATCGACGAGCCCACCGCGACGACCGCGACGGAAAAGTCGGCCGCACCAATCTGTTGCAAGGCATTGAGGTCGCGGGCGTCTAGCACCGCGGTGTGCTTCACACGGTCGGCCCACTTTTGGACCAGTACCGGGTCGGCGTCGACGGCGAGGACGTCGCGGCCGAGTTTGTCTAATTCGCCTGCGGTGGCGGCGCCGAAGCGACCCAAGCCCAAAACGAGGACCGGGGCGTCGTGTGCGATTTTGTCAACCAACGATGGGCCTTTCTGCCGCCCGGCGGTACACCGTCTGACGGTGTGTGCCGGAGATGGCCGTTGCGAGGGTCACTGTACCAACTCGACCGAGGAGCATGGTGACCGCGAGGATGTATTTGGCTTCAGGAGCCAAGTCGGGATTAGAGAGTCCGGCACTGAGTCCGCAGGTGGCGAATGCAGAAATCACGTCGAAGAGGACCACGTCGAGTGTCTCGTCGGTGACCTGCAGAATCAGAATCGTCGACACCGCGACGATGGTGGCTCCCCACAATACGACGCTCACCGCGAGGCGGACGGTGTCTGAGGGGATGCGGCGCTCATACGCGCCGAGGTCTTGACTGCCGCGGGCTTCGGCGAAGGCGGCGAGGAACAAGATCGCCAAGGTGGTGACCTTAATGCCACCCGCGGTCGATGCAGAGCCACCGCCGACGAACATGAGCATGTCGAGCACCAGGTGGGTCGCTCCGCCCATGTCTTCCGTGGGCACGGTGTTGAAGCCACCAGAGCGCGCCATCATCGACGTGAACAAGGCGGTCATCGGGCGCACCCACAGATCCTGACCACCAAGGGTCTTCTCGTTGCCCCACTCGAGAACGCCAATGAGCAGAGCTCCGGCGGCGAGCAGGATCAGCGTGGTGCTGAGGGTCAGTTTTGCGTGTAGCCCGATGCGCCCGTGAGCGAGAGTGGCCTTCTGGCGACGTCGCCTCGCGACACTAAATGCCCGGTAGAGGGCAAAGATGACGGGGAACCCGATGCTCCCTAAGAAGACCCCCACCCCAATAGTGCCAACCATGATGGGGTCGTTGCCGAAGGGGGCGAGGCCTGACACGAGCGGAACAAAACCCGTGTTGGTAAAGGCGGATGCCGCGAGGTAAACGCCCTGCCATAGCGAGGTCACCCAGTCGAGCCCACTCAGCCACAGCCTCGGCACAATGATCGCGGAGAGGGCAAGTTCAATCACCAGCACACTGATGAACACGGTGCGCAGCAGACCCTTCACGTCACCCAGCTGCATGCCGTGGGCGTTGAGCTCTCGCCGTTCGTGCATGCGCGAGGGGTCAACGTCTCCCGCGAGCATCTTGCGAGCCCCCAAGCCCAGGCGCTTTGACGCCAGCACAGCGAGCAGGGTCGCCATGGTGAGCACGCCGATACCTCCGATTTGAAGCGCTAAGAAAATGACCGTGTTGCCAAGGGGCGACCAGTGTGTGGCCATGTCGACGGTGGTGAGGCCGGTCACGGCAATCGCAGAGGTTGCGGTGAAGAACGCGTCGGGCATCGGGGTGGCCTGACCATTGGCGGCCGCTTGAGGCAGCATCAGCAGAGAGGTCGTGGCCAGCGTGAGAGCGAGAAACGCCAGGATGGTGACCGTGGCAGCAGAGGAGCCCAACAACATTCGGATTCGTCCGAGCACACCCGTGGCGCCGCTACCGCGATACATTGCGGAAGGCAGCGACGTGTGGGATCGGGGGGTCACCCCCCGCCCGCGGCGGCGACGAAGTCGGCCGAACCACTGGGCCATGACGCTGCCTGCTTTCTGTTGAAGAGAGTCAACGACAATCCGACATGGTACTCCGCTAGAGCGACCGGTAGGGTTTTTCTCGTGGCTGACCTATTCGACGTCCTCGCTGAACCCACTCGGCGCGATCTTCTGCAGTTGTTGCGCGAGCGTGCTGATGGCCGTCTGACCGGAGTCGAGAGCGATGCCGAGGCGAACGAGATGAGTGTCGGCGAAATGGTCGAGCGCTTGGGGATCACCCAGCCGACGGTGTCCAAGCACCTGAAGGTACTGCGCGAACACGGGTTGGTGCACGTTCGTGAGAACGGCCAGCACCGCTACTACAGCCTGGTGCCCGAGCCGTTGCGCGATGTTGAAGATTGGCTCGATCACATTGCCCCCGGGCACACGGCCACTCCGCCGAGTTTCCGCCCGGACATGCCGTATGTGGACCTGTGGCCAGCGGGTTACCAGATTGGCACCGCAGTGGGTCAGGTGCGCAAGCAACTCGATGGCTTGCTGGGCCGGTTCTAAAAACTGCACCTTTACAGCGCACCCGCTTCGGTCTAGGGTTTCTCAGGTAACAACCGCCACATTCGCCACAGGAGACACAGCGAAATGGCCGACTCGGTGCCCCAGATGCGCTTCTTGACTGTTCAAGAGGTCGCTGACGTCATGCGCGTATCCAGCATGACCGTCTATCGCATGGTGCACGCGGGTGAGATTCCGGCGATTCGTTTTGGGCGCTCGTTCCGCATTCCCGAGAACGCGGTCAGCCACCTGATCTCCCAGCTCGGAGTTGACTCCATCGAACGAGCGGGGTAGCCGCGCGCCTGCGCTACACTCAACAGGTTGTAATCGTCCACGCGACACCGTCGCGTTCAATTAGAGGTGAGTAATGGGTTCTGTCATCAAGAAGCGTCGTAAGCGGATGGCGAAGAAAAAGCACCGCAAGCTTCTGCGTAAGACCCGTCACCAGCGTCGCAACAAGAAGTAGCTCTAGGTACGCAACCGGCGATACCGGTGCGTCCCTGCCGGCCACACCACGGGCCACCCTCGAGTTTGTGCTTCACGGTGTAGCGCCTGGTCGGGGTTGACCGCCATCGGATGTCCGACCGATTCCAAAAGGGACAGGTCTGCCATCGAATCTGCCATCGCGTAACACCTTTCCAAGGCGACTGCGTGAATGCGTGAGAGCTCCAGGGCAGCCTCGCGTTTTCCATCGCCTCTGAGCAGCTCGCCGACGAGTCGACCAGTAAACACCCCGTCTTCGGTTTCCAACTGGGTCCCCACCCCTCCTGTGAGCCCGAGTTTCTCGGCGATCACATCGACCAGACCCTGGGGGCTCGCCGAAATGAGAAATACCTCGTGGCCAGCGTCGCGGTGTTTTCTGAGCACCTCGGTGACTTCGACAAAGAGTCGTCGCCGGATGCGCTTGTCAAAGGTGAGACGGGCGACGCGTTCAAATTCCTCTTCACTGTGGCCGTGAATCAGGCTGAGGGCGCGCTCTTGAATACTCGCTACCCGATGGTCAGATTCGCCGCGTCGTTTGAAATGGCGCTGCTCGAACATGGCGGGAATCACTTCCGAAAAACGCAGGAGCCCGTTCCGCCAGGCCTCGATGGCAAAGAGGAAAACGACCGCGCCCGGAAGAAGAGTGTTGTCGATATCGACGAAGACCAAAGCGGCTGGGGGCTTCACCCCCGAACGCTTCGACTTGTCACCGGCCATTGAGTTCAGCATAAGGTGGGGGACATGTCTGTGACCGTGACGCTCATTGGGAAGCCTGGGTGCCACCTCTGTGACGACGCGAAGGCGATTGTCGATCGGGTGAGTGAGAACCACCCCGATGTCATGGCGGAGGAACGATCAATTGAGGACAATCCTCTTTGGGCCGAGCTCTATGGCGAACTTATTCCGGTGATCATGGTTGACGGAGTGGAGGTCGCTCACTGGAGAGTGGACGAGCAGGCTCTCGAGAAAGCCGTCAACGACCGACTCACTGCCGATATCGACTAGCTGCTCCATCGGGCGAGAAAAAAGAGTAAAAAAGACTCATGGCCTCCACGAGAACACCCGACCCCAATTCGGGCTGGTTTTCGGATGAGGAGTTGCAGGAGATTCGTCAACGACTTCCGCTGATTTATGTCGAAGCTCTGCCCGTCCGGATTGACCCTCTTGGCGTGGTCACCGAAGTGGGTCTGCTTTTGCGTGTGGGCTCGGCCGGGTCGATGACGAGAACCCTGGTATCGGGGCGAGTGCTCTTTGGTGAGACCCTCCGCGATGCTCTGTTTCGACACCTCGAAAAAGACCTGGGCCCGATGGCCTTCCCGCAATTGCCGCTCTCGCCCCAACCTGCACACATCGCCGAATACTTCCCATTCCCCGACTCGAAATACACCGACATGCGTCAGCACGCGGTGTCACTTGTCTATGTCGTCCCGGTTACCGGAACATGCGAACCACGGCAGGACGCGTTGGAAATCACCTGGATGTCTCCGGCTGATGCGGCGAGCGATGATGTGGTGTCGGAGCTCGAAGGCGGTCGTGGCTCACTGCTTCGAGCGGCTCTGGCGTCTGTCGGCGCTCTGCCCTAGCGGGTCGCAATTAAGACGACGTCGCCGACCGTCTTCTCTTCGCCGTCGACAATCTGGGTCCTCTCACGCACCTCGCTCACGACGGAGGACCAGTCACGCGGAACGAGGGCCTGGAGGTCATCGACGCCAAAACACAACTCGGGGGGAGGTCGCCTCACACCCCTCGCCGCATCGGCCTCATCGTGACCGACAATGAGAAGAGTTCCTCCAGGCGCGACAGCGGCGAGAGCTTCTGCCCAGATGTGTGCTCGCGAGGCAGGGTCGGTGTGGATGAATTGGAGACTGACGAGGTCGTACGCACCTTTGCACCAGTCCCACGGCTGCAAAATATCGGCCACCAGCCAGTCGACTCGCAGCGGCGTCGCGGCGGATCGCGAGGTCGCTTCGTCGTGCGCGCGCCAGAGCGCCACCGGGGAGGCTTCCACGCGAAGGGTGTCCCAGCCGAGTTGGGCGAGGTGGAGAGCGTCGGCCCCTTCACCGCAGCCGACGTCTAAGGCTCGGCCCGGCGCGAGGCCCTCTGCGACCGCTTTGAGTACCGGGTTGACCTTGCCACTCCACATCGCGCTCTTTCCCGCATACCTCTGATTCCAGCTGCGGGTAACGGGCGCGTCAAAAGACTTACTGAGCGAGCGCAGTCGCGCTCGCCGCCACAACCAAAACACTTGAAGGCCGAGCCACGCGAAGGGTGTGAGCCAGCCGGCGTCCGCGATGAGCACGTCAGAGAAATCAGTCTTCCCGTCGGGCCGCGCTGTCACGGTCATTCGGTGGCGCCAATTTCTGAGCATGGCGAGCGGCCCATTCTCGCCGCGGCCGCAATCCTCGACGGTCCGCTCCGCCCAGGAGCGAAACTCGTCGACGAGGCGAATGGTCTGCCGACCAAGCGGAAGCACTCCCGCTGCCATGACCGTGACGGGGTAGTCCCTATTAGTTTCAAAGCGAGTGGGGAGGTTTTGTCCGGGTTCGGTGTGGAAGGAGGTGAAAGGTGCCGAGACTTTTCTGAAGACCGCGGGAGTGTGCAGGGCATCCCACGCCGCATCGATAGAGCACTCCAGCGTTGCCGAGGTTGAGACCTTCATGTCCCCATTGTGACGCTCCTCACTGAGCACCCAGCCCAGCTCCCTACACTCGGCGCTATGAAAGCTGAGCTCAATGGAGTGGTCCTTGCAGAAGCCGGCGAGGACGACGTCGTAAAAATCGAGGGCAACTGGTATTTTGCCCCTCACACGGTGGCCTTCGATTACTTCTCCGAAAGCCCCACCGCCTATACCTGCTCGTGGAAGGGCGCCTGCCAGTACTACTCGCTCCGCGCGGGTGGCGCCGATGTGGCCGATGGAGCCTGGGCCTACCCCAACTTGATTGCGGGAGCAGTCGAGCGCGTCGGCCGAGATTTTTCCGGCTACGTGGCCTTCGGCCCGAAGGTGAGCGTCAGCTAGCTGCTCTCCGATCGTGCCAGGTGATCACATAGTTTGGGTTGAACCTCGCTGAGCACTGGGCGCAGGACGTCGTTTTGCTCGGCCGGCGAAAGCGGATGATCTCGTGACCCGAGGGGCACACCCCAAGCCATCTGGCCTTGTCTGTCGCAGCCGGGGAGTGGTGGGTGCGGCCACCGTCATAGCCAAGCTCAGTCGCGATGCGCTTCCACTGAGCCCCATGCCCCGCGCGCGGACCGGCGAGGGCGTGTGCCACTTCGTGCAATAACACCTGGTGCACCTCGTCGTCCTCTTCTCTTTGAGCGAGATAGCGGGAGAGCGTAATGCGCCGCTGGGAATGATCACACTGACCAAACCGTGTCTTCGCGTGATCAAAATCAAACGACCAGCCCTCACCCTCGAGGTGTAAACGGATGAGGGCATGAGCCCACACCGTCACACGATCGAGGTCAGCCATGGCCACAGGCTAAAAGAAATCCCCCAGCCATCGTGGAAACACTCCACAGCCCACTAACCTTGCGAGCCGAAGAATCCCTGGCCGAGTTTGGGGGAGTCGATTCTCTCGGCGTCGGTTTGAACGGGAGCGTGGGCGATGAACCTTTGGAGGCTAGGGCCGGAGAGAACACTCGTGGGGTGGGGGCCTAGCCGTTGCAACCCCGACCACCACGCGGGCTCGCCTTCAGCAACCGTCGCCACTAGAACGACGTTGCCAAACCGTCTACCCCGAACCACTCCCGATTCGCCGGCGAGGCCGACAAAACCAAAGACTTCCATGAGGGTGGCGCACTGGGAGCGTGTGAAGGCTTGGGGTCTGCCGTCGACCACGTTGATGACGACCATGCCGTCTAGGCGAAGCAGCGGCCGCATGGCTTCATAAAACTCGAGGGTCGTGAGGTGGGGTGGGGTGCTGTTTCCGGAAAATAGGTCGACGACGATCACGTCGACCTGACCATGAAGCCCCTCGGGCAAGGTGCCGAGGGTGTCGCGGGCGTCGCCGTAGCGTACGCGGATGCTCCACTTCGCATCCCAAGGGACGTGTTTTCGCACGAGTTCAATCAGTTGCGGTTCCCATTCGAGCACTTGTGAGCGCGAACCGGGACGGGTGTGGGAGACGTAGCGGGGAACACTGAGCGCCCCTGCGCCTAAATGCACTGCGGTGATGGGGGACTCTTCGCGGCGGAACAGGTCGATGAGGTGTCCGATGCGCCTGATGTATTCGAATTGGAGGTCAGAGGGGTCCTCGGGGTTCACCTGCGATTGGGCGATCCCATCCACGCTCAGAACCACACCTGTCGAGGTAAAGCGGTCCTTCGAGAGTGCGGCGACGAGCCCGCTATTGCTCAGCGTCACCTCGTCGGGCAGGGCACTCAACTGGTCGCTCACTCCAGTGAGGCTACCCGCCAGCACCTACCAAGAAGAGCGCGGAAATAACAGCTAGACAGAGTGCCCCAAAAAGAGTAAGGTGGGAGGTTGCTTCCTGTCCTCTCAAGTCGTCATATGGCGGTCGACTCCGAGAATGTCGCAAATTGTGGCGACCTGGGCCCCACGAAGGGCTGTTCTGGGAAGCAATCTGACACGGTTTGCTCACCATTGACGGGAGTAGTGACGACTACTCCGGGAGGTTATTTTCTTGGCTGCTGCGCGTTCTAACACCGCATCCTCTCTCAAGAACGGCCGAGTCGCACCGCGGCTCTCGTTCGCCAAAATCACAGACACCCTGACTGTTCCGGATCTGCTTGCACTGCAGACCGAGAGCTTCGACTGGCTGGTCGGTAACGACGCGTGGAAAGCACGCGTCAAGGAAGCTACCGCCGCCGGAGAACCGGTGATCTCTAAGCAGAGTGGTTTGGAGGAAATCTTCGAAGAGATTTCCCCGATCGAAGACAACGGCGAGACCATGCAGTTGTCCTTCACCAACCCTTACCTCGAAGAGGAAAAGTACTCGCTCGAAGAGTGCAAGGAGCGCGGCAAGACCTACGCCGCCCCGCTGTATGTCGAAGCCGAGTTCATGAACCACCAGACCGGTGAGATCAAGACTCAGACGGTCTTCATGGGTGACTTCCCGCTGATGACCGAGCGCGGAACCTTCATCATTAACGGAACCGAGCGCGTCGTCGTGTCCCAGCTCGTGCGTAGCCCCGGCGTGTACTTCGAATCTGAAATCGACAAGTCGAGCGACAAGGAAGTTCACTCCGTCCGCATCATCCCGAGCCGTGGCGCATGGCTCGAGTTCGAGGTCGACAAGCGTGACTCCGTCGGCGTGCGTATCGACCGTAAGCGTAAGCAGTCCGTCACGGTCTTCTTGAAGGCCCTGGGTTTGACCAGCGAAGAAATTGCCAAGGAGTTCGCTGGCTTCGACTCGATCCTCGAAGCGCTCGAGAAGGACACCATCCTCACTAAGGAAGAAGCGCTCAAGGACATCTACCGCAAGCTCCGTCCGGGCGAGCAGGTGGCCGCTGAAGCAGCCCGTCTGCTGCTCGACAACTTCTTCTTCAACGAGAAGCGCTACGACCTCGCCCGTGTGGGTCGCTACAAGCTCAACCGCAAACTCGGTTTGGACAAGGACCTCGACGTCTCGGTGTTGACCCTCGAGGACATCATCCAGACCATCCGGTACTTGGTTGCCCTGCACGAAGGACGCACCACTATCGAGGGTCTTCGCGCCGGCAAGAAGGTGGACGTCCGCCTCGACACCGACGACATCGACCACTTTGGTAACCGTCGTATCCGTGCGGTGGGTGAGCTGATCCAAAACCAGGTCCGCACGGGTCTGAGCCGCATGGAGCGCGTCGTGCGCGAGCGGATGACCACCCAGGACATTGAGGCCATCACCCCGCAGACGCTGATTAACGTGCGTCCGGTCGTGGCCGCCATCAAGGAGTTCTTCGGCACCAGCCAGCTCTCCCAGTTCATGGACCAGAACAACCCGCTGTCGGGCCTCACCCACAAGCGTCGCCTCTCGGCACTCGGACCCGGTGGTCTGAGCCGTGAGCGGGCCGGTGTGGAGGTTCGCGACGTTCACCCCTCGCACTACGGCCGTATGTGCCCGATCGAAACGCCTGAGGGTCCGAACATTGGGCTGATTGGTTCGCTCGCGTCGTTCGCGCGCATCAACGCCTTCGGATTCATCGAGACCCCCTACCGCAAGGTCAAGAACGGCAAGGTCCAAAAGACCATCGACTATTTGACCGCGACCGACGAAGACGACTTCGTCGTCGCCCAGGCCGGAACCCCGATGAATTCGGATGGCACCTTCGCTGAAGACAAGGTCCTCGTGCGTAAGAAGGGTGGAGAGGTCGAATTGGTCGCCCCCGAAGCCGTCGACTACGTCGACGTTTCGCCGCGCCAGATGGTGTCGGTCGCGACCTCGCTGATTCCGTTCCTCGAGCACGACGACGCTAACCGCGCCCTGATGGGTGCGAATATGCAGCGTCAGGCTGTGCCGCTTCTTCGCAGCGAATCGCCGCTGGTGGGAACGGGCATGGAGTCGTTTGCCGCTGTCGACGCCGGTGACGTGATCGTCGCCGAAACGGGCGGTGTGGTGACCGAGGTGTCTGCTGACCACTGTGTGGTGAAGCAGGATAAGGGCGGCACTAAGACCTACTACCTGCGCAAGTTCGACCGCTCGAACCAGGGCACTAATTACAACCACCACATCCGCGTCTCCGCGGGTGACCGCGTGGAGGAGGGCGAAGTCATCGCTGATGGCCCCGCCACCGAAGACGGTGAACTGGCTCTGGGTAAGAACCTCCTCGTGGCATTCATGTCATGGGAGGGCTACAACTTCGAAGACGCCATCATCTTGAGCCAGAACCTGGTGAAGGACGACACCCTCTCTTCGATTCACATCGAGGAGTACGAGGTGGACGCTCGCGACACCAAGCTGGGTAAAGAAGAAATCACACGAGACCTGCCAAACGTCGGTCCGGAGCTTCTTGCCAACTTGGACGAGCGAGGCATCATCCGTATTGGTGCTGAGGTTCGCCCCGGCGACATCCTCGTTGGAAAGGTCACCCCGAAGGGTGAGACCGAGCTCAGCGCTGAAGAGCGCCTGCTGCGCGCCATCTTCAACGAGAAGAGCCGTGAAGTGCGCGACACCTCCCTGAAGGTGCCCCACGGTGAGCAGGGAACCATCATCGGCGTGAAGGTCTTCGACGCGGAAGAAGGCGAAGACGAACTGGGCTCTGGTGTGAACCAGCGCGTGGTCGTCTACATCGCCCAGAAGCGCAAGATCTCCGAGGGTGACAAGCTCGCGGGACGTCACGGAAACAAGGGTGTGATCGCCAAGATCCTCCCGGTGGAAGACATGCCGTTCCTCGAAGACGGAACCCCGGTCGACATCATCCTCAACCCGCTGGGTGTGCCCGGTCGTATGAACATCGGACAGGTGCTCGAAATTCACCTCGGCTGGATTGCCAAGCAGGGGTGGAAAATCGACGGAAGCCCGGCGTGGGCCAAGAACCTGCCTGCTGCGTTCAAGGACGTCAAGCCCGGCACCAAGGTGGCCACCCCCGTCTTCGACGGCGCCACCGAGGAAGAGCTGGTGGGACTGCTTGACTCCACGTTGCCGAACAAAGACGGCAACAAGATGGTCGACTCCTCCGGCAAGGCACGTCTGTTCGACGGCCGCTCCGGTGAACCCTTCCCCGACCCGATCAGTGTCGGCTACATGTACATCTTGAAGTTGCACCACCTGATCGACGACAAGATTCACGCCCGCTCGACGGGACCGTACTCGATGATCACCCAGCAGCCGCTCGGTGGTAAGGCACAGTTCGGTGGTCAGCGCTTCGGTGAGATGGAGGTGTGGGCACTCGAGGCCTACGGCGCCTCCTATGCACTGCAAGAGCTTCTGACGATTAAGTCCGACGACATTCTCGGCCGCGTGAAGGTCTACGAGGCCATCGTCAAGGGTGAGAACATCCAAGAGCCCGGTATTCCCGAGTCGTTCAAGGTGTTGATGAAAGAGATGCAGTCGCTGTGTCTGAACGTGGAGGTCCTCTCCGCTGACGGTCAGGCCGTGTCCTTGAAGGACAGCGACGACGAGCTCTACCGCGCCGCCGAAGAACTCGGCATCAACATTTCCACCCGGTTTGAGTCGTCGAGCGTCGACGAAATCTAACCCGGACACCAACTTTCGAGCGAAGAGAAGAAGAGAGACAACGTGCTGGAAGCAACCACGTTTGACGAAATCCGTATCGGTCTAGCCACCTCGGACAACATCCGTGCGTGGTCCCACGGTGAAGTGAAGAAGCCGGAGACCATCAACTACCGCACCCTCAAGCCCGAGAAGGACGGTCTGTTCGGTGAGCAGATCTTCGGACCCTCCCGCGACTGGGAGTGTGCCTGTGGCAAGTACAAGCGAGTCCGCTTTAAGGGCATCGTCTGTGAGCGCTGTGGCGTCGAGGTCACCAAGTCCTCCGTCCGTCGTGAGCGCATGGGCCACATCGAGCTCGCCGCGCCGGTCACCCACATTTGGTACTTCAAGGG
>JAYODB010000085.1:0-1872 GCA_038106075.1 Cellulomonadaceae bacterium
ACGGGCCTCCACGTCCCCGTTGATTCTGGAGTAGCGGCGGCATTCCTTCGATGACGAACCAACTCATTGCGATTGACCTGGGCGCCACGAGCGGCCGGGTGATTCGCGGTGTAGTGGGTCTTCACACTCTCGAACACGACGTCGTTCACCGGTTCGCAAATGGCCCGACCGAGCGAGACGGCGGATTGTTTTGGGATGCGACGGGGCTGTTCGCGAGCATCCTCGAGGGAATGTCGATGGTGTCGGGCGACGTTGCCAGCGTGGGTGTCGACTCCTGGGCCGTGGATTACGGCCTGCTGCGCGAGGGAGAGCTCTTGTGGCAGCCGCACCACTATCGAGACGAGCGCAACGAGCGGGGAGTAGAAAAGGTCCACGCACAAATGGACCACGCGGCCCTCTACGGCCGCAACGGGCTGCAATTCTTGCCGTTCAACACCGTCTATCAGCTCGCCGCCGAGGAGTGGTCCGACGGTGCGTCAACCGCGGATTCGCTTCTGCTGATTCCTGACCTGATTAATTACTGGCTCACGGGAGAGCGCGCGACGGAGATCACGAATGCGTCCACAACGGGTTTGTGCGATGTTCGCTCCGGAGGGTTCGACGATGAGCTGATTGCACTCTCCGGCGCGCCACGAGAACTCTTTGCCCCTATTGCTCACGCGGGCGATCGGATCGGAGACATGACCGAGAGCATCCAAGCCACGGTGGGCTTCAGCGCCCCAGTGGTCGCGGTCGGATCACACGACACGGCATCGGCCGTCGTCGCGACGCCGTTGGAAGGCGATGAATCCGCGTACATTTCGTGCGGAACCTGGGGGCTTGTTGGGGTAGAAACGTCCGAACCCATCGTGACCGAGGCCGCTCGTGCCGCGAACTTCACCAATGAACGTGGGGTCGACGGGCGTATCCGTTTCCTGCACAACGTGATGGGGCTCTGGCTTCTGAATGAGTCGGTGGCCTATTGGGCGCAGCAGGGAGCGAATCAATCGGTTGCCGAGTGGGTCACCAAAGCCGCTGGTTTCAGCGGAGAACGAGTGGTCTTTGACGTCAACGACTCGACCTTCATGGCCCCTGGCGACATTCCCGTGCGAATCGCTCAGTGGTGTGAAGAACACGATGTGGCTGCTCCCGAATCAGAAGTGGCCATGGTGGCGTCGATTATTGAGTCGTTGGCTACCGCGTTCTCCGACGCCGTGCACACCGCCGCCGAACTGTCCGGCACGAAAGTGTCCACCATCAACGTGGTCGGTGGGGGCTCGCAGATCGAGCTCCTGCTACAGCGTTTGGCCGACGTGTCGGGGTGTCGGGTGGTTGCCGGCCCCGTGGAGGCGACGGCTCTGGGTAATCTCCTCGTGCAGGCACGATCTGCGGGAATGGTTCGTGGCGATCTCGATACACTGCGGGCGCTGGTCCGCCGGGCCTTCAGTCCGCGGGTCTTTACCCCTCAGGTAGGAGCAGTGATCTAGTGGCGAAGCGCCGATTCCCCAGACCCAAGGAGCTTGCGCCGTTGCTCAAGTTCCAGACGCCGACGTTGGATTTCAAGCAGCGTCGGTTGGAAAAAGCGCTGACCATTTGGGACCTGCGGGATATTGCGAAACGGCGAACCCCCAAGGCGCCATTCGATTACACCGATGGGTCGGCAGAGGCCGAATTGTCGCTCGGCCGTGCGCGGCAAGCGTTTGAAGACATCGAGTTCCACCCGGCAATCTTGCGAGATGTGTCCCAGGTGAGTACGTCGTGGGACGTTCTGGGGGCTCCCGTTGCGCTTCCGTTCGGTATTGCCCCGACGGGTTTCACCCGGATGATGCACACCGACGGCGAGATTGCCGGTGCCCAGGTCGCGCAGAAGTGGGGGATTCCCTTCTCACTCTC
>JAYODB010000086.1:0-1819 GCA_038106075.1 Cellulomonadaceae bacterium
CTCACCGATGATTTTTCGGCGTGGCAGAAGGCTCTGCGCAAGCACGCCAACCAACTCGCGTGGCGTCGCCGCTTCCAGCTCTCCCGTTACGGGATCGGTCGGAGTCGCTAACTACTCGGCGCCGTTGACGTCCACGATGGACGCGACGAACGCAGCGAGGTCAGCAGGAGAGGCCCCCTGGTAGGACTTGCCGTTGACGAGAACAGTCGGGGTTCCCTGGACGACCGAGATTTCCGAGTCGCGCACGGGAAGAGGACCGGTTCCCATTGCTCGGAGCGTGGCTTCTTCGACCCATCCGGCGAAGCTCTCGTCCTTGATGCAGGATTCGACCTCAGAGACGTTTGAGACTCCGGCGGCCTCAACAAAGCCCACCAGGTCAGCATCCGAGTAGCTCACCTTGCCCGAACGTGCGGGTTGGTTCAGAAGGAGGGCCTCGTTCACTTCAAAGAACGAGTCCGGCTCAATATCGGCGACACAGGCTGCCACATTCGCAGCCCGAGTTGAGTAGCGCTGGCCAGCAGTTTGTGGGTCGAGGAACGACAGTGGGTGGTACTCCACCGTCACGGTGCCCTGTTCGAGCCAGGCGCGGAACTGATCCGAATACACCTCTTCAAAGTCGCCACAGTGAGGGCAGGAATAGTCCACGAAGACGTCAATCGCAGCGATACCTTCGGCATTTGCCTCGGATACCACCGGGGTAGCTCCGGGCTCCAGGGCAGGGGTGCGCACCGCCTCGAAGTTTTGGGCAATCTTGATGCCGTCAGACTGCATGTTGCGAGGCCCGGAAACCTCTTCAGGTACTGACGCGGTGATGAAGTAAGCCACCAGGGCGATGACTGCGACGACACCGACAGCAACCGAGGACTGGATTAAGACCTTGCGCTGCTTGGACTGGCGAGCCTGCTGCTCCCGCAACTGGCGAGCCTTCTCACGCGCTTCTTGGCGCTTTTCGTTTTTCGTTTGACGAGGTTCCACGGCTAAGTCTGTTCCTTCACTGACGAGTACTTGGCTACGGGGCCCCGATGGGACGCTCGCCGTAGCCCCCTCATGGTAGCGGGGAAAACTTGGCTTCACCTTCGAGAAGCCACCGTGCGATACTGGGGACACGGCAATAACCCCAGCGATGAGGGTTTGCGCTCCATTCACAACGGATCGTCCGGCACGTCCCTGCCGGTGAAGGAGGAAATACCCATGGCTACTGTCACTTTTGATAAGGCCACCCGGCTCTATCCGGGAACCGAAAAACCCGCTGTCGACTCGCTCGACCTCACCATCGAAGACGGAGAATTCCTCGTCTTGGTGGGCCCGTCAGGATGTGGAAAGTCCACGTCTCTTCGTATGCTCGCAGGGCTCGAAGAGGTGAACTCGGGTCGGATCCTGATCGGTGACCGCGACGTCACCGACATTCCCCCCAAAGACCGCGACATCGCGATGGTCTTCCAGAACTACGCCCTCTACCCCCACATGACGGTGGCAGAGAACATGGGCTTTGCTCTGAAAATTGCGGGAGTTGACAAGGAAGAGCGCGCCAAGCGCGTGCTGGAAGCCGCGAAGCTTCTCGACTTGGAGCCCTACCTCAACCGCAAGCCGAAGGCTCTCTCTGGTGGTCAGCGTCAGCGTGTGGCGATGGGTCGCGCGATTGTGCGTGAACCCCAGGTGTTTTTGATGGACGAGCCCCTGTCGAACCTGGACGCGAAGCTTCGTGTTCAAACCCGCACTCAAATCGCTTCACTCCAGCGCCGCCTGGGCGTCACCACGGTTTACGTGACCCACGACCAGGTGGAAGCCCTCACCATGGGTGACCGCATCGCCGTGTTGA
>JAYODB010000035.1:0-4795 GCA_038106075.1 Cellulomonadaceae bacterium
CTCCCGAAGAGGAGCACGAGGAACCCCGCGTCACGGACAAACGCCGAATCGACCCAGAGACCGGGGAGCTACGCTCCCCGGCTTCCGAGGCCGACGAAGGAACCGAAGAGTTGAGCGAGGAAGACCTCAGCATTCTCGAGGAAGCCGAGCGCGACCTCGTCGCCGAATACCGCGAACGCGCAGCGCGGGCCGAAGCCGAACTGGCAAATTTCCGCACCCGGGTAGAGCGCGACCGTCAAGCAAACCGCGAGGCGATTATCGTCGAGGTGATTCGCTCCCTACTTCCCGCGGTTGACGACCTCGACCGTGCGGACCAGCACGGTGACCTTGCCGGCACCCCATTGGAGTTGGTGGCGCAGAAGATTCGCCAGAGTTTCGAGCGCTACGGCATGGCTCCGGTCGGTGAGGTGGGCGAAGAGTTTGACCCCGCCAAGCACGAGGCGATGGTCCGCTTGCCAAACCCCGACGTCACCGTCGACACGGTGGCTGACGTAATCGAGGTTGGTTACCTGCTGGGGGAAAAGCTCGTCCGTCCGGCCAAAGTGGCCGTTCACTCGCCACAAACTGACGACTAACAAGACTCTGGGAGGAGGTGTTCGATGGCAAGCCAAGACTGGTTAGAAAAAGACTTCTACAAGGTCCTCGGGGTGTCTAAGGACGTCTCCGACGCGGAGTTGAAGAAGGTCTACCGAAAGCTCGCTCGCACCTACCACCCGGATGCGAACCCGGGAGATGCGGAGGCTGAGAAGAAGTTCAAAGACATCTCCGAGGCCTACTCGGTGCTTTCTGACCCGAAGGAACGAGCCGAATACGACCAGATTCGGGCGATGGCCCAGGGAGGTCCTCGCTTCACCGCGGGTGGAGGCGGAGCCGGAGGCTTCGAAGACATCTTCGGCGGAATGTTCGGTGGTGGTATGCCTCGAAGCGGGGGTGCTGGGTTTGGAAACCTCTTCGATGGCCTGTTTGACCAGGGAATGGGTGGAGGTTACCCCGGCTACCGCGAGCCGATGAAGGGCCAAGACGTTCAAGCCCGGATCACGCTCGACCTTCCTACCGCCGTCGAGGGAACCACCGTCAGTGTGGACACGCCAAGCGGCAAGAAGGTCACGGCAAAGATTCCCGCGGGGGTCAAAGACGGCCAGAAGGTTCGTCTGCGCGGCAAAGGCCAACCGAGTCCCAACGGCGGTCGCGCCGGAGACGTCATCATCACCGTCGGGATCCCCAAGCACCCCGTGTTTAGCCGTGAAGACAATCACCTTCGTGTCGTCGTTCCCATCACGTACTCGGAGGCGGCGCTGGGCGCCACAATCGAGGTTCCGACGCTCGGCGGCGAGGTCGTCAAGGTCAAGGTTCCCCCGGGCACGCAGAGTGGCCAGGTGATGCGGGTTCGTGGCCGTGGCGTGACCAGCGGTGACGGAATCGGAGACTTACTGGTCGAAGTCCGTGTGGCCGTCCCCACGAGCCTGTCTAAGACTCAGAAAGCCCACCTCGAGAAATTCGTCGACTCGCTTCCCAAAGACAACCCGCGTGACGACCTCATCGCGAAGGCCAAGCGGTAGGGGGTGGTGACGTGTATTCCCAAGACATGGATGAAAACACGCCCCTGTTTCCCATTGCTACGGCCGCTGAACTGAGTGGGCTTCACCCTCAAACCCTGCGTCAATACGACCGTCTGGGCTTAGTGAGTCCCACTCGAACCGCCGGTCGCACCAGGCGTTACTCGATGCGCGACATTGTCGCGCTTCGCGAAGTGCAGGCCTTGAGTGCGGAAGGCCTGAACCTCGAAGGCATCAAGCGCATCCTGTTGCTGCAGCGGGAAAACCACGAACTCACCCAGCGTGTGCGGCAGCTGGAGGCCGCCCTCGCCGATGAAGTGGTGAGGCGGCAGGGCCGCCGGGTTTTTGCGGCCGGGGCCGAAGGAGAGGTCATCCCGCTTCGCGCGGGAGAGCGTGCACAGCGCGCCAACCAGGTTGTGGTGTGGAATCCGCTGTGGCGGATGTGGAGTGAGTGGTTTACCCCACCGGAAGAGAAGAAAGAAGTGGAGAGAGGATCGTGAACGAGCAACAGGGTGACCAGAAGTCGGCCTTGGAGCAGTTTGGCCAAAACCTCACACAGATTGCGGCCGAAGGAAAACTCGACCCCGTGATTGGCCGTGACGCGGAAATTCGCCGCGTCTCCCAAGTGCTGACCCGTCGAACGAAGAACAACCCTGTCCTCATTGGTGAACCCGGTGTGGGTAAGACCGCCGTGGTCGAGGGCCTCGCCCAACGCATCGTCGCGGGTGACGTCGCCGACTCGCTCAAGGGCAAGCAGTTGATTGCCCTCGATATGGCGGCACTGGTCGCCGGTGCGAAATACCGCGGTGAGTTCGAGGAGCGCTTGAAGGCGGTGTTGAAGGAAATCAACGACGCCGAGGGCGACATCATCACCTTCGTCGACGAGCTTCACACGCTGATGGGTGCGGGTGGCGGCGAAGGCTCGGTTGCGGCCGCGAACATGCTCAAGCCCATGCTCGCCCGCGGTGAATTGCGTCTGATCGGTGCGACGACGCTCAATGAGTACCGCGAATACATTGAAAAGGACGCCGCTTTGGAGCGTCGATTCCAGCAGGTGTTTGTTGGCGAGCCGAGTGTTGAAGATACAGTGGCCATTCTTCGAGGTTTGAAAGAGCGCTACGAAGCGCACCACAAAGTGACTATCGCCGATAGCGCTCTGGTCGCCGCAGCGATGCTCTCTCACCGCTACATCACCTCGCGCCAGTTACCCGATAAGGCCATCGACTTGATCGATGAGGCGGCGAGCCGCTTGAAGATGGAGATTGAATCGTCACCGGTCGAAATCGACGAGCTTCGACGCGTCGTCGACCGAATGAAGATCGAAGAGCTGGCGCTGAAGAAAGAAAAGGACGACGCCTCGAAGGAGCGGCTGTCGAAGCTTCGCAAGGACATGTCTCAGAAAGAAGCCGACCTCGCTGAGTTGCAGGAGCGCTGGGCGAAGGAGAAGGCCTCGCTGCAAGACGCCGGTGAGTTGAAAACCAAACTTAGTGACGCGCGTATTGAGCTCGACCGCGCCATGCGCGAGGGCGACTACCAGGAAGCCTCGAAGCTCAACTATGAAGTGATTCCTGGAATCGAGCAGCAGATTGCACAGGCGGAACGGGCCGAGCCCTCGGGTGAGCGCATGGTCAACGACCAGGTCACGGACGACGACATCGCCGCGGTGGTCGCGGTGTGGACGGGTATTCCCGTCGACAAGCTCACCCAGGGTGAGACCGAGCGACTGTTGCACCTCGAAGCGGAATTGGCGAAGAGGCTCGTGGGTCAAAAAGACGCCGTCAACGCCGTGAGTGAAGCAGTTCGTCGCACCCGCGCAGGACTCGCCGACCCGGGCCGTCCGACCGGATCGTTCCTGTTCCTCGGACCCACCGGTGTGGGAAAGACCGAGCTCGCGAAGGCACTCGCCGACTACCTGTTCGATGATGAGAAGGCCCTCGTTCGCATCGACATGAGCGAATACGGCGAGAAGTTCGCCGTCTCGAGGCTAATTGGTGCCCCTCCGGGATACGTGGGCTATGAGCAGGGGGGCCAGTTGACGGAGGCGGTGAGGCGCCGCCCCTATTCGGTGATCCTGCTCGACGAAGTGGAGAAGGCCCACCCCGAAGTGTTCGACCTGCTCTTGCAGGTGCTCGACGACGGCCGCTTGACCGATGGTCAGGGTCGAACGGTCGACTTCAGAAACACGATTCTGATTCTCACCTCAAACCTCGGTTCGGCCTATCTCGTCGACCAGGAGATGAGTTGGCCCGACAAGGTCGAAGCGGTGAACAACGAGGTGCGAAAAGCGTTCAAGCCGGAGTTTGTGAACCGACTCGACGACATCGTGGTGTTTAGGAGCCTGAGCAACGACGACCTCGCACAGATTGTCGAAATCACCATTGACCGCCTTCAACAACGTTTGTCTGAGCGCCGACTCGAACTCGCGGTTACCCCGAGCGCCCGATCGTGGCTCGCTGACCACGGTTACGACACGACCTACGGGGCTCGCCCGCTTCGCCGTTTGATGCAGAAAGAAATCGACGACCGACTCGCCACCGCATTGCTCTCAGGCGATATTCACGACGGAGACACCGTCAAAGTCGATGTTGCTGAGGACGGCTCTGGGTTAGCAGTGTCATCATTTGAGGCCGACTTATCAATGGACAGCAACTGGGAGGAACAGCTTGGAGAACAAGCAAGCGACAACTGAGTACCCGATCATGGCGGAGCTTGAAGACCGCTGGAGCCCCCGAGCCTTCGACCCAGATTTTGAATTGAGCCAGGAACAGTGGGGCTCGCTGATTGAGGCCGCGAGATGGTCGCCCTCCTCGTCCAATTCCCAGCCGTGGCGATTCGTTGTGGCAATCCGAGGAACCGATTTGTTCGACGCCGTTCACGCGGCGCTCGCTGAGGGAAACCAGGTCTGGACGGGTTCTGTTTCGGCGTTGATTGTGAACGTGTTTCAGTCAGAGACCGAGGAGGGCAAACCCCTTCGTCACGGGCTCTACGACCTGGGCCAGGCTGCCGCGCACCTCAGCGTCCAGGCCTCACACATGGGACTTCACGTCCACCAGATGAGTGGCTTCGATGTCGACGCGATGAGAAAAGCCGTTGGCGCTGAGGGCTCCTTTATTCCCTCGGTTGTGATGGCCATCGGCAAGATTGCCGATGCCTCGCTGTTGCCCGAGAAGCTTGCCGAGCGGGAGGCGGCGCCCCGCGTGAGGAAGCCCCTCAGTGAGGTTGCTCCCGGCCTGTTCTAG